>JBGPVC010000037.1:0-20223 GCA_041491485.1 Candidatus Limnocylindria bacterium | reverse complement strand
GGGCAGGCGCAGCAGAGTCCCGGTGCGAGTGGCCAGGGCCAGGGGCAAGGGCAGCAGAGTCCCGGTGCGAGTGGCCAGGGCCAGGGCCAGGGTCAGGGTCAAGGGCAGGGGCAGGGCCAGGGTCAAGGTCAGGGTCAGGGCCAGGGGCAGCGGCAGGGCACGATCGGCGGCGGCGGTTCGAACGCCAGGTCGCTCGGCAACGGCATCGGCAGCAACGGCCGTCCAGCAGGTCCCACCAATCCCAACCGTCCCTCCCAGCTCGGCGCAGACCTCTCATCGATCTACGCGCCATTCGACCGGCTCGGCAAGCCCGGCGATCCGTCGTACGTAGCCGGGACGGGCGGCGACGGCCAGACGCAGCAGGGCAACCAGACCGGCTCCGGCTCCAACAACGGGGCCCTGACCCCCTACCAGCAGGTCTACGCCGACTTCGAGCGATTCGCCCAGATCTCGCTGGATCGCGGCTACATCCCGCTCTCCATCAAGGACTACGTCCGGAACTACTTCAGCTCACTCGATCCGGAGGCACCATGAACGCGCCCAGCTCGACCGACCAGGCGTCCCCCCAGCTGGCCCCGGAGGCCTTCGCCGAGCGCGCCCAGGCGATCGAGCGCGAGGTCGGCCGCGTGATCGTCGGCCAGACGGCGCTCGTCCGCCAGACCCTCACCGGCCTCCTGGCCAACAGCCACGTGCTGCTGGAGGGCGTGCCCGGGCTGGGCAAGACCCTGCTGGTTCGGACGATCGCCGACGTCATCGACTGCGCCTTCAACCGGATCCAGTTCACGCCCGACCTGATGCCGGCCGACATCACCGGCACGAACATCCTGATCGAGGAAGGCGGCCAACGGGTCTTCCGCTTCCAGCCCGGACCGATCTTCGCCAACCTCGTGCTGGCCGACGAGATCAACCGTGCGACCCCCAAAACCCAGTCCAGCCTCCTCGAAGCGATGCAGGAGCACCAGGTCACGGTCGCCCGGCAGCGGTTCCCGCTCGACGCCCCGTTCTTCGTGCTGGCGACCCAGAACCCGCTCGAGATGGAGGGCACGTACCCGCTGCCCGAGGCCCAGCTCGATCGCTTCCTGTTCAAGGTGATGGTCCCCTTCCCATCCGAGGAAGACCTGATAGCGATCATGGACCGGACGACCGGCAATAAGGTCGTAACGCCGAGCAAGGTCTGCACCGGCGCCGAGATCGTCGAGATGCAACGGCTGGCCCGCGCCGTGCCGATCGCCCCGCACGTTACGGCCTATGCGGTCAGCATCCTGGCCGCCACCCACCCCGACCAGCCTCGGGCACCGGGCCTCGTGCGCGACTACGTGCGGTACGGGGGCTCGCCGCGCGGAGCCCAGGCGCTGGTGAGCGGCGGCAAGATCTACGCGCTGCTCGACGGGCGGTTCAACGTCTCGATCGACGACATCCGGGCGGTCGCGCTGCCGTCGCTGCGGCATCGGATCATCCTGAACTTCGAGGGCGAGGCTGAAGGGATCACGACCGAGGCGGTCATCCGCTCGATCCTCGACGCGGTCGTCGCGCCGACCGTCGAATAGCCGGCGTCACGACCTGGCGAGCAGGGCGATGGATGGTCCGCTGACGCCCCAGGACGACGCGCCCGCGGTCAGCCGGCCGATTGCGCGCGAGCGCGCGGCGTTCCTCCCGAGCGACGTCGACTCGACCGTCTTCGACGAGGCGTTCCTGCGCCAGCTGGAGCGCCTCCTGGTGCTGATGCGCTCGCCGGTGCGGGGCGGCCTGAAGGGCGGGCGCCGAAGCGTCAAGCGCGGTCAGTCGGTGGAGTTCGCCGACTACCGCGACTACGCGCTCGGCGACGACCTCCGCCAGCTCGACTGGAACGTCTACGCACGTCTCGAGCGACTGTTCGTCAAGCTGTTCATCGAGGAGGAGGACGTCACCGTCACCTTGCTCGTCGATGCCTCGGCGTCGATGACCGCCGGACGACCACCAAAGCTGCTCTTCGCCAAGCGGGCCGCCGCCGCCCTCGGTTACATCGGGCTCGCCAGCGAAGACCGGGTCACGGTCAGTGCCCTGGCGGGCCGCGCCTCGCGGCGACGGGCGGCGATGCGCGGCTCGGGCCGCGTCTTCCGCCTGTTGTCCGACCTGTCCGCCATCGAGCCCTCGGACGGGCCGACCGATCTCCTTGCCGCCGCCCGGCATGCCGCCGCGCAGCTCCACGGCAAGGGCGTCGTGATCCTTCTGTCGGACCTCTTCGATCCGGCCGCGGACCGGGTGATCCGCGAGCTCGCCGCGACGGGTTCGGAATTGATCGTGCTCCACGTCCTCTCCCCCGAGGAGCTCGAGCCGCAGCTCGAAGGCGACCTGCGGCTCGTCGATTTGGAGACCGGCGAGGGCGTCGACGTCACCGTCGACCTGCCGACGCTGGACGCGTACAAAGCCCGCCTGGCGGCCTGGAAGGCAGGGCTCTCCGATCTCGCGGCGAAGCGGCGGGCGAGCTACGTGGACCTGCCCTCGGACGCCAACCTGGCCGACCTGATGTTCAACGAGCTGCGCCGCCGGCGGGTGCTGGGGTAACGCGATGCCGTTTGCCAGCCCGCTCGCGCTGCTCGGCCTGCTCTTCCTGCCGGCCGTCCTGGCGATGTACCTGCTCAAGCTGCGGCGCGACGAAGCGGTGGTGCCGTCCACCCTGCTATGGACGCGGCTGGTGGCCGACGTCGAGGCCAACGCGCCATGGCAGCGGCTGCGGCGGAGCCTCCTGCTGCTGCTCCAGCTGCTGCTCGTGGCGATCCTGGCGCTGCTCGCCGCCCGTCCGTTCCTGGAACGGCCGGCCGGGCTGGCGCGGGACGTCGTGCTGGTGCTGGACACGTCGGCCAGCATGGCCGCCACGGACGTCGCGCCATCCCGGCTGGAGGCCGCAAAGGCGGCGGCGCTCGACGCGTTGCGCGACCTGCCGACGGGAGGGAAGGTCAGCGTGATCGCCGCCGACCGGACGGCGCGGATCGTGGTCAACGAGACGACCGACCTCGGGCGTGTCCGCCAGGCGCTCACGACGATCCGGCCAAGCAGCGCGAGCGGCAACCTCGGTGACGCGCTTGAACTGGCCGGCAAGCTCGCCGCTCGGTCGGGCGACGCACAGATCCTGGTTGGCACGGACGGAGCGCTGGCGACACCGGCGACGGGTATCGTCGAAGCGCCGATCAAGGTCCTCGCGGTGGGTCGCTCGCACAAGAACCAGGCGATCGTCGCGCTGGCCGTGCGGACGTCGCCGTCGGCGGTGACCCGGTCGGTCTTCATCAGCATCGCCAACCTCGACGTCGAGTACGCGCAGCGCCGGATCGAGCTCCGGGGACCCGGCGGCCTGATCGAGGTCCGCGACGTCCAACTCGACCCGCAGGCCCGGGCCGATGTCGTCATCGACGACGTGCCCGCCGACGTCGGGACGCTGGAGGTTCGCCTCGTCGGTTCCGACCCCGCGGTGACCGCGGCGCCCGATGACCTGGCCACCGACGACACCGCGTGGGCGATCGTCCCGCCCGACCAGCGTCGCCTCGTGCTCCTCGTCGGGGACGGCGATCCGTACCTCGAGACCGCGCTCAGCTACCTGCCCAATGTCGAGCTGTTCGGCGTGACTCCGGCCGAGTACGGTCCGAAGACCGAGCGGCAGGACGGGCGACCGTGGGACCTCGTCATCTTCGAGGACACGCTGCCGGCGACGCTCCCGAAGACGCCGATCCTGGCCATCGCCCCACCGAGCTCGAGCGCCGTCGGCCAGGTGTCCGGAACGGTGAAGAACCCCGGCATCGGGTCGTTGAGCGCGGACGAGCCGATCCTGCGCTACGTCGACCTGTCCACGACCCACATCGCCGAGGCCGCCCGGCTCACGCTGCCGGATTGGGCACGCACGATCATCCCGAGTCCCGGCGGGGCCCCGCTCCTCTACACGGGCAATCGCTCTGGCCTCCCGACGGCGGTGCTGGCGTTCGATCCGCGGCACTCGGACCTGCCGCTCCAGGTCGCCTTTCCCGTCCTGCTGGCCAACCTGACGGGCGAGCTGATGGGCGGCTCGGCTGCGCCGTCGGAGGCCGTCCAGCCGGGCACCCCGGTCAGCCTGCAGATCCCGGCCGACGCGACCGGCCTGGCCGTCACGCGACCGGACGGGTCGGTCGTCGAGCTCGTTCCCCAGAGCACCGAATCCAGTTCAGTGTCATTCACCGGCACGGACCTGCCGGGGATCTACGTCGTCACGCCGCAGCTGGTGGCAGGCGCGGCCGCGCAGGCATCGGCCTCGGGCTCGTCGGGGGCGGGCGCGTCCGCGCTGTCGTCACCGGTGCCGCTGCCCTCGACGGCGTCCTCGCCCGGTGCCGGCGGATCCGCCACGCCCTCGCGGGCACCGGTCGATCCGAACGCCCCGGTGCGCTTCGCCGTCGACCTGTTCGACGTCGGCGAATCGACGATCGCACCCGGTTCGGCGGCGGCCATCGAGGCACTCGGACGCGTCCCGGGCGCCTCGCCGGGGCCGTCCGGCACGACCGGCGGTGGCGCGCCTACGGCGGCCGGGCGGCCGACGGCACGCGACGAGCTGTGGGTCCCGATCCTGCTGATCGTCCTCGTCGCGCTGTGCATCGAGTGGGCGGTCTACCAGCGCGACGCGGTCATGCGGTTGCGGCGCGGACTGGCCGCCCGGTTCGGGCGACCGGCGGACGGGAGTGCGTGATGGGGATCACGCTCGACACCCCCCTCGCGCTGCTCCTGCTGGTGCCGGCCCTGGCCTTCACGGTCGGGCTGCACCTCGCATCACGCCGCCACCTGGGCGCGAGGCGGAGACGCGCCGCCCTGCTCGTTCGGACGGCACTGCTCACGGCCCTGGTCCTCGCGCTCGCCGGCCTCCAGGTCGTCCTGCCGGTCGATCGACTGGCGACCGTCTTCGTCGTCGACCTGTCCGACTCGATCGGCAATGCCGGCCGCGAGGACGCCCTCGCCTTCCTGCGCGAGACGCTGGCGGACAAGCCGAGCGGCGATGTGGCCGGGATCGTCGCGTTCGGCAAACAGGCGCTCGTCGAACGCCTACCGTCCGACCTGACGGAGATCGACCGGATCGCGTCGGTCCCGGTCAAGTCGGCGACCGACATCGGCGCCGCCCTCCGCCTGGCGACGGCGCTGTTCCCGGACGACAGCCAGAAGCGGATCGTGCTGCTCTCCGACGGCAACGACACGACCGGCGGCGGCCAGGCCGAGGCGGCGCTCGCCGCCTCGCAGCACGTCGTGATCGAGACCCGCCGGATCGGGCCCGGTGCAATCGACGAGGTGCTCGTCGAGCGCCTGACCACTCCGTCGACCGCAAACCTTGGGGAATCGATCGAAGCCGTCGCCGAGATCCGCTCGACCGTCGCCCAGCCGGCGACGGTCCGGCTGTTTGCCGACGGGGCGCTCGCCAAGACACAGCCGGTCGAGCTGGGGGCCGGCACCACTACCGTCACCTTCGACGTGAAACCAACGGAGGCGGGATTCCACACGTTCCGGGTCGTCGTGGAGGCGGCTCGCGACACCTTCAGCCAGAACGATCGCGCCGATTCGAACACGATCGTCAAGGGCGCGCCGCGGACGCTGGTGCTGGCCGGCGACGACAAGGTCGCGACCGAGCTGGTCGCCGCGCTCCAGAGCCAGCGCCAGACCGTTGACAGCATCATGCCGGAGGCGCTGCCGACCGACTTCGCGAGCCTCGCCAGCTACGACAGCGTGGTCATGGTGGATGTCCCGAGGCTCCGCCTGAGCGATCGGCAGCTGGCGGCACTGCAGGTCTACGTGCGGGATCTCGGCAAGGGCCTGGTCATGATCGGTGGGCCCGAGAGCTATGGCGCCGGCGGCTACCAGAAGACTCCGATCGAGGAGGCGCTGCCGGTCGACATGGGCGTGCGCGACCGGCAAAAGGAGCCGGACATCGCCCTGGTCGTCGTGATCGACCAGTCGGGGTCGATGGCGGCCTGCCACTGCAATTCGTTCAATGTCGGCGGCAACCGTACCGGCATCGCCGGCGTGCGCAAGGTCGACATCGGCAAGGAGGCGATCCTGCGCGCCGCCGCGGCGCTGACCGCGCGCGATGAGATCGGCGTCGTCGGCTTCAACGAAGCGGCGCACTGGGTGGTGCACACCCAGCCGCTCGGGAACATCGCGGACCTGCAGGGCCAGATTGCGGGGATCGAGCCGGACGGCCAGACGAACATCTTCGCCGGGCTCGACCAGGCGGTGCAATCGCTCGAGACGGCGACCGCGACGCGCCGCCACATCATCCTGCTCACAGACGGCTGGTCGAGCTCGGGCCAGTACGACCAGATCCTGGCCAGGATGAAGGCGGACGGGATCACGCTCTCGACAGTCGGCGCGGGCGGTGGCGCCAACCCCTTCCTCGAGCAGCTGGCCACGCAGGGTGGCGGCCGCTATTACGCCGCGGCGAACCCGGCCAGCATCCCCGACATCTTCCTCAAGGAGACGCAGCAGGTTTCGGGCCAGCAGATCGTCGAGGAGAGCTTCTTCCCGATCCAGACCTCCTCGTCGCCGATCCTGCGGGGCCTCGACCAGGGACTGCCGCGCCTGCTCGGCTACAACGGGACCACGATCAAGCCGGCGGCGCAGGGCGTGCTGGTCACCTCGCGCGACGACCCGCTGCTCGCGCAGTGGCAGTACGGCCTTGGGCGGTCCGTCGCCTGGACGTCCGACTCGACCGGGCGCTGGGCCAGGAACTGGATCGGCTGGTCGGGCTTCAACCGGTTCTTCAGCCAGCTCGTCAGCTGGACCTTCCCAGGCGAGGAGACCGGCGGCATCGAGGCGAGCTTCGAATCGAGCGGCGACACGACCGGACTGCATGTCCAGAGCGTCGGACCCGACGGCTCGCCCCGCGACTTCTACTCGACGAGTGCCGTGGTGGTCGGGCCGGACCTGGAGCCACGGGCCGTTGACCTGGTCCAGACCGCGCCCGGCATCTACGATGCGCCGCTCGGCGAGATCGACCCAGGGGCGTACGCGGTCCGGATCACCCAGTCGAAGCCAGGCGTCTCGCCGCTCGGGCGGACGGTGGGGCTCGTTGCCCAGACGCCTGCCGAATACCGCGTCCTGGGCGCCAACGAGCCGTATCTCGCGTCGCTTCGAGCCGCGACCGGTGGACATGCCGTGCTGACCGCGCTCGATCCGTGGCGGCACGACCTGGCCGCCACGAGCCAGTTCACCGAACTCTGGCCGTGGTTGCTGGTGCTCGCGCTGCTGCTCTGGCCGCTCGACGTCGCCCTGCGGCGGATCTCGCTCGGGCGTCGCGAGCTGGTCGCGGCGCGTGACCGGGTCCGCGCCATCGGGCGCCGGCGCACGGCGACGGCGCCGCGAACCGCGGCCGGCGCGAGCCTGCTGGCGGCCCGCGGTCGCGCGGGTGGCGAGGCCGCGAGGGCCAGGCTCCTGGCCCGATTCCCGGAACCCAAGACCGCCGAGACACCTTCGGCGCCCGCCGGGCCCGAGCCGGCCCAGGGCGCGGCCGCCTCGCCCGCGCCGCCACCGGCGCCTGCCGCGCCAGCACCGGCCGTGCCCGCCCAGCCGGCGTCCACCGACGCTGGCGACACGATGGCGCGTCTCCGCGAGGCCAAGCGCCGCAGCCGCGAGCGCTGACGATCCGAACGCCTCGCGTGGCCGCCGGTCGAGCCGGGTCCGCGACCATGCACAGTGGTAGCCTTCGGCCCGATGTCCCGCGTGCTTCGAGCCGTCGGCGGCCTGCTGCTGAGTGCGCTCGTCATCGCGGGTTGCGGCACCGTCGAGACCAACCCTGCGGCCCCGAGCCCTGCCGACTTCGGCGGGATCATCTCGGAGTTCGCCAAGCGCGGCGTGGTCGCCACCCGCGTGGTGTCCGGCGACGCCGGTTGCGCCGACCCCGTCCTGGTCCCGACCGCGATCAGCTTCGATGCGGCGGGCCTCGATCAGGCCACGACGGTCCACGTCTACCTGTACATCTTCAACAATCGAGCGGCGTTCGAGCGCCTGCGCCC
Source organism: Candidatus Limnocylindria bacterium (assembly GCA_041491485.1). Lineage (GTDB taxonomy): Bacteria > Chloroflexota > Limnocylindria > Limnocylindrales > CSP1-4 > SPCO01. The sequence goes on along the minus strand of JBGPVC010000037.1, from coordinate 12,232 downwards.
CACCATCGACGCCTGCGCTCGCAGCTTCGTGACCGACCCGCAGACTTACCAGTCGATCGACCAGTCGCCATTCGTACTGGCCGGCCAGGGACCCTGGGGCACCGCCTTCGAGAAGGCTCTCCGCGACGGGCTCTCGGTGGCCGCGGGTTCAGGCGGGTAGTGCCTCGCGGCGGGTAGTGCCTCGCGGCGGGTAGTGCCTCGCGGCGGGTGCCAGGATGTCCCGCCCAGTCGACTCCGCGATCGTTCGAACCAAGCGAAACGACCCGCCACGTGTGGCAAACCCCGACAGCTGGCCGCGCCGTGGAGAGAGAGCCGATCTCACGCTAGGCGCGAGGCTCGGAGGGCTCGTGGCAGGGCGGTCTGGTCGGCCGGACGATCTCGGTGCCGGCGAGCCAGGCGGTGATCGGGCCGTGCAGCCGGCGTTCGATGCTGTACTGGACGACACGGCTATCGGCCACGCTCCGGGCCGAGCGGAGGCCGCCCGCGGGGCCGGCACGTGGTCCACGGGGCCGGGGCGCTAGACGACCCGCAACCCCAGGATCCTTCGGGCGATGACGAGGCGCTGGATCTGGCTCGTGCCCTCGCCGATCTCGGTCAGCTTGGCGTCGCGGAAGAACCGCTCCACGGGGTATTCGGAGACGTAGCCGTAGCCGCCGTGGATCTGGATCGCGTTGTTGGTGGCGCGCGAGCTGACCTCCGACGCGAAGAGCTTGGCCTGCGCGGCAGCCAGGCCGAAGTCCCGACCCTGGTCCTTGAGCCAGGCGGCGCGCCAGACGAGCTGACGCGCGGCCTCGATCTCGGTTGCCATGTCGGCCACCATGAAGGCGACCCCCTGGAACGACCCGATCGGCCGGCCGAATTGCTCGCGGGTCTGGGCGTACGGGATCGAGGCGTCGAGCGCCGCCTGGGCTAGCCCAACCGCCAGCGCGCCGATGCTGATGCGGCCGCCGTCCAGGATGCGCAGGAAGAGCTTGAAGCCGTCGCCGCGCACGCCGAGCATGTTCGCTGCCGGCACTCGCGCGCCGTCGAACACCAGCTCGCCGGTCGCCGAGGCGTGCAACCCGAGCTTCTCCTCGAGCCGCCCAACCGCAAATCCCGGCGTGTCGGCCGGGACGATGAAGGCACTGATCTCGGGCGTGCCGTCGGGCCGCTCGCCGGTCCGGGCGGTCACAACGTACGTGCCTGCCTGCCCGGCGTTGGTGATGAACCGCTTGCCGCCGTCGAGCACCCAGCTCCCGCCGTCCGGACCGTCCTCGAACCGTGCTGAGGTCCGGGTCCCGCCCGAGTCGCTGCCAGCGCCCGGCTCGGTCAGGCCATAGGCGCCGATGACCCGGCCTGCCGCCATCGGCACGAGAAAGCGTTGCTGCTGCTCGTGCGTCCCGGCCAGGTGAAGGGGGCCGCACCCAAGGCTGGTGTGGGCCGCGACGATCAGCCCGAGCGAGCCCCAGACGCGTCCGATCTCCTCGATCGCGATCGCATAGGCCAGCGTGTCGAGCCCGGCGCCTCCCTCATCCTCTGGGATCGGGATGCCCAGCCAGCCGAGCTCGCCGATCCGGCGTACCACCTCGGTCGGGAAGCGCCGCTCGCGTTCGTGCTCGTCGACGAGCGGGGCGACCTCGCCGACCATGAAGTCCCGGATGGTGTCGCGCAGCAGCCGATGCTCGGGCGAGAGGTCGAAGTCCATTTCGGGAGCCTACACCGCGACAGCGGGCCGCCGCCGCCGGTGCTAGCCTGTCGCCATGTCCGAGCCTCAACTGTCGGCTTCGGCGGACCCCAGACCGTCGCCCCAGCCTCCGGCCGTCAGCGGACCATCGAGTCTCCGGCGGGACCTGCTGCTCCGGCTTCGGGTCGACGGCCCGAGCACGCCCGACCAGCTGGCCGCCCGGCTCGGTGCCAGCCGCACCGGCGTCCTGCAGCAGTTACGGGCACTCGAGGCGGCCCACCTGGTCAGCCGCCAGACCATCCGTCACGGGGTCGGGCGGCCGCGCCACCTCTACGACATCACGACCGACGCCCAGGACCTCTTCCCGTCGAATTACGAGGGGCTCGCGGCCGGGCTGCTGGCCGCGATCGAGGCGGTCGGTGGGAACGACCTGCTCGAACAGGTCTTCGCGGCCCGATGCCGCCAGCTCGGCATGCGCGTCCGCGAGGACATGGCGGCCCGCGTCGCCGACGACGCTCCGCTGCTCGATCGCGTCCAGGAGCTCGCGGTGATCCAGTCGGCGCACGGCTACCTGGCAGGTGCGGTCCTCAACGTCGACGGATCGATCCGGCTGCAGGAGCACAACTGCGCGATCTACCACGTCGCGGCCGGGTCGCCGGCGGCGTGCCAGGCTGAGCTCGAGCTGTTCAGCGAAGTGCTGGGCGCGGACGTCGTTCGCGAGCAGCACATCGCGTCGGGCGATCGCTGCTGCTCGTACCGGATCAGTGCTCGGCCGAGCGTTTGAGCTAGGCCTCCTCGCGTTCCACGACCACGCGCGACGCTGGCTCGACCCGGGGCGCCGGTACGTCGGAGACGTTGGGCACGAACGACGCGGCGAGGGCTGTCGCGGCCGCCACCTCCTGGTCGGCCACCGACAGGATCCCGAGCCGGCCCAACTGGGCCATCTCGTCGCGGATGTAGGTCTTGAGCATCTCTGGCCCGTCGGTGTTGATGGTGAAGCGGACCTCGTTGCGCCGGAGGGTGTCGAAGATCCAGCGGAACTCCTCCCAGCCCGACACGACCCGCGTGTTGAGGTTCGAGGTCGGGCAGATCTCGAGGACGATCCCCCGCTCACGGATCATGCTCATGGCCCGGGGGTCATAGGCCGCCTTGACCCCATGGCCGATCCGGTCCGGCTCGAGCATCTCGACGACCCGGGCGACCTCCTCGACGGGGCCCGACTCACCGGTATGGACGGTCAGTCCGAGCCCGAACTGGCGAGCCCGCCGAAAGATGCGCCGGTAGTCGGCCACACGGAAGGTCGCAGACTCGGGGCCCGCGATGTCCACGCCGACCACGCCCCGATCCCGCCAGCCGATCGCCTTCTCCACGATGATCTCGTTGAGCTCGTACGGGAACGCGCGGTCGAGGCAGAAGATCAGCCCGGGCTTGACCGGGTACTCGAGGGTCGCCCGGTCCATGCCGCGCACAGCGGCCGCGATGATGTGGTCGAGATCCTGCTCGCCGCCCCGGTTCCGCTTCATCGGGTTGAAGCGGAGCTCCATGGTCGTCACGTTGTTCTTGCGGTACGCACCCCCGACGACCTCGTAGACGGCCCGCTCCACCGCGATCGGCGAGCTCTGGATCAGCTCCGTCCAGTGAAACAGCTGGAGATAACCATCGAAGCTGTGACTCCGCTTTTCGGAGACCGTGATCGTGTCACGGAACTCCCAGTAGTCACGCGTCGGGAGCTTGATCCCCTGGGCGTGGGCGATGCTCCACATGATCGCCGGGGTGACCGCTCCGCCCAGGTGGCAATGCAGCTCTGCCAGCGGGATCTTGCGCGAGAGCTGTCGAACCATCGTCTGCAGGATAGCCGACCGGACTCAGCCAGCGGGCGTCACGGTGAGGCAGACCGTCGGGCCGATCGGGTTCGTGGTGTCATCGACGCGGAGCTGGTACGCATCCGAGGGCAGCGGAGGCACGCCGGCCGGGGCGAACAGGGTCAGCCCCGGCACGTCGCCGGCCGCGGTCAGCAGCGGCTGCTCGCCAGAACGGCTGAACTCGAACAGGACTCGAGCCATCACGTTCGGCGGCGGAGCGCCCGGCGGTCCGGCGAGGCCGATCACGCCCGCGAACGCGTCGATGCGCACCCCGTCGCATGGCACACGGTCCCGCCTCGGGATCGTCGGGGAAGCCGGTTCCGGGCTGGTCCGCAGCAGGCGGATCGCGACAGATCGGGGTCCACCCTCGAGCGGCTCGGCCGTTCCGACCACCACCCCGGACGAGCCGGCGTATCGGGCGAAGCCGCGCGCCGCCAGGAGCATGGACGGCAGCTCGCGAACGGGGCCGGGGCGCAGCTCGACCAGCCAGCTGCCGGCGTGCCGGCCGGCCGAGTCCGTCCAGGCGACCGACACCTGGTAGACGCCGGCCGCCCACGCCCCGCGGCCGGGCGCCCGATAGAGGACGTGCGCCGTCGACCCCGGGGTCGCACGGTCGTCCCGAACCAGTTCCGGATCGACGGGGAGTGGCTCGGGGGCCAGGCGTTTCACCGATGACCGCTGGACCACCGATCCTGGTGGCAGCGTGACCCCGAGCCCGGTGGCGGCTGGAACGAACGACGTCGCCACCCGGGAGCGGGGCGCGCGGCCCGTGCCCGGATCGACGTTCAGCCACGACCCGGCCTCGGTCAGGGGCGGGCCCTCGTCGGCCGACAGCGGGATGGAGACGCCACTGGCGGTCACGAAGAGCCCGATCGGGAGGTCCGGCAGGGCGCCACCGGCAGGGTCGATCAGGTCGCCCTGCTCGGGCGGCGGTTCCGCCCGATCCGGCACGATCTCAAAACGATTCGGCAACGTGAAGCCAAACCGGCGAATCGCGCCGTCGACGAGCACGTCGATCCGATAGCGGCCGGCGGCCCAGTTCTGGATTGAGCCGTCCGCGCCGGTGACTCGATACAGGAATCCCCCACCGGACGGACTCGAATCCAGCGGCTGTGTGTCGATCCACTCCAGCCGGTCCGGGTGGATCAGCCAGATCCGGGCGTCGATCGGCGTGTGTGATGCGGGAAACGTGATCCCGACGGCGACGACGGTCTGATCGTTCGGTTCGATGTCGATGGGCGTGGCGGTCGAAGCCGCGTTCGGCCACCGGTTCCATATCTCATCGAAGCGCAGATCGCCGGTCGCTGCGAGCAAGGCTGACGGCCTGCCGACGATGGCCCTGATCCCCCAGGCATCGTGTGGCCGGACCACCGCCCGGACCTTGTCCCAGGACCCAAATGAGGCGGTGCTCTCGGGCGACTTCGTGGACCGGACCGGGACCGCCGTCGACGATGGCCCGGCCGACGGAGGCAATGGGCTCGGCGCGGGCGAGGACTCCACGAACTCGACGCCAAGTCCGTTGTTCGCCGGCACGACGCTGGCGTCCCAGGGCTTGACCACGGCGGCGACCACCCCGATCAGCACGACAACCGCGCCGATGACCACCGGGTCGACCCGTCGCCGCCGCGGACCGAGCTTGACCGGCTCGAACTCGACGCTCACGGGCGGCGCTGCAGGTTCAGCCCGCGAGCGGGACGACCCGGCCCTCCGAGTCGATCGTGGCCTGGCGACGGAGCCGCTTGAGCTCGGCGCCCGGAACCTGGTCCCGAGCGTGATAGCTCGAGCGGACCAGCGGCCCGGACTCGACGTGCCTGAAGCCCATCGCGATGGCCTCGGCCTTCATCGCGGCGAATTCGTCCGGGTGGTAGTAGCGCTCGAGCGGAAGATGCTGGAGCGACGGCCGCAGGTACTGGCCGATCGTCAGGATGTCGCAGTCGACCTCGCGCAGCGCGCTGAACGCCTCGTGCAGCTCGTCGCGTTCCTCGCCGAGGCCGACCATGAGCGAGCTCTTGGTGTGGACCGGGTAGCCGGTCTCGTTGGCCATCGCCTTCGCGTTGCGGAGGACCCCGAGCGTGCGATCCCAGCGAGCTCGCCTGCGAACCGGCTTCTGGAGGCGCCGGACCGTCTCGAGGTTGTGGTTGAGGATGTCGGGCCGCGCGTCCATCACCACGCGGAGCGCCGCCTCGTCGCCATTGAAGTCCGGGATCAGGACCTCGATTCCCATCCCTGGCGAGGTCTGGCGCATCTGGCGGATGGTCTCGGCGAAGACGCTCGCGCCACCGTCAGGCAGGTCGTCCCGGGCGACGCTGGTGACCACGACATGCTCGAGCCCCAGTCCGCGGAGCGCCTCGGCCACGCGGCGCGGCTCGTCGTCGTCGAACCAGGTGGGCCGTCCGGTCTTGACCGCGCAGAAGCCACAGGCCCGGGTGCAGGTGTCACCCAGGATCATGATGGTGGCGGTGCGCTCGTTCCAGCACTCCCCGATGTTCGGGCAGTTGGCCTCCTCACAGACCGTGTTGAGCCCGAGACCGCGGAGCAGGCCTTTCAGGTCGTGGTAGTTGTCGCCCGAGGGCATCCGCGCCCGGATCCAGTCGGGATGGCGACGCAACGGCGTGATCGACCCACCCATCGCGATCGTGTCGAGCGCGACCGGACCGTGGTTAGCGTCCGTTCCGGGTGGGGTGAAGATCGGGAGCTCGCGAGCCATGGCGTGAGTGTACGTCCCGTCGGTGGTCAGGGCCGTCGGGTGCTCAGTAGACCGACGTGTCCGGCCCGATCGCCTCGATCGCGGCCTTGATCGCCCGCAGGAAGTCGGCGGCGCCGGCGCCATCGTTGGCCCGGTGGTCGATCGCCAGGACCATGTTCATGATCGGGCGGATGGCGATCACGTCCCCTTCGGGCGTCTCGCGAACGACCGGGCGCTTGGTGATCGCCTCCATGGTCAGGATCGCGACCTCGGGGACGTTGATGATCGGCATCGTCAGGTTCGATCCGAACCAGCCGGTGTTGTCGACGGTGAAGGTGCTCCCGCCGTAGTCCTCGAGGCGAAGCTTGCCGGCTCGCGCGCGTGCCGCCACGTCGGCGATCGCCCGGTTGAGGCCGCTGATCGAGAGCTGGTCGACGTCGCGAACGACGGGCACGAGCAGGCCGTCTTCGACCGCCACCGCGACACCCATGTGGATGTGCCGCTTGGCGACGAGTCCCGCGTCGGTCCAGTGGGCATTGAAGGTCGGGAAGCGGCGGAGGGCATCGACGGCGGCTTTGATCACGAACGGCACGTAGCTCAGCGAGATCCCCTCGCGAGCCTGGTAGTCGCGCTTGGCGCTTTCGCGGGCTCGGACGAGCGAGCTGGCATCGACCTCCATGTGGACGTACGCGTGGGGTGCCGCGAGCGCGCGGGTCATCTGCGCGGCGATCCCCTGCCGCATGCGGGTCATCGGCAGGAGGACCTCGTCGGCGCCGTCGGGGAAGACGACCGGCGTGCCGCTCGTGGCTGCGGCAACCGGCGCGAGGCGCGGCTGCGACGGTGGGGTCGGCGCGGTTGCGGGTGCAGGTGTCGCGGCCGCCGGTGTCACGGGGGCCGAAGCCGCGACCTTTCCGGTGCGGATCGCCTCGACGAGCACGAGCACGTCCTCGCGGGTGATCCTGCCACCACCACCGGTGCCGACAACCTGGGTGGCCGACAGCTCGTGCTCGCGAAGAAGCCGCCGCACCGCGGGCGTCATGCGCGCGTCCGGATCCGCGTTGGCGGGTGGGGCGGCTGAGGCGGCGGCGGGGCGCTCGTCCGAACCGGCGGGTCCATGCGCGACCGTGGCCCGCGCGGAGGTCGGGAACGCTGCCTGCGCGGGCGCCGGAGTGGCCGCCGCCGGTGGTGGCGGAGTCGCCACCGCTGCCGACCCGTTCGGGCTTTCGGCCGCCGCGGGATGCCCGCCTTCGTCGGCGGTTTCGATCACGGCGATCTCGGCGTTGTTCGGGACCGTGGCGCCCTCTTCGGCCAGGATCTCAAGCAGGGTGCCTTCGAACGGCGACGGAACCTCGGCGTTGACCTTGTCGGTGATGACCTCGACGAGCGGTTCGTACTTGTCGACGTGATCGCCCGGTTGCTTCAGCCACTTCCCGATCGTCCCCTCGGCGACGCTCTCACCGAGCTGGGGCATCGTCACCTTGGCCACGTTCGCATGTCCTCCGCTGGCGGCCGACCCGAGGGGCGGTGCGCTGGGGTCGTTGAGTAAGGCGATAGTGTCGCCCATCTTGCCAGTGGGCGCGTGGGACTGGCGATGGTCGGCTGTGGGCGTCCCTTCCGGAACGATCCCGGGATCGTTCCGATCAAACGGGACTACGGCGTGGATCGTCCGGAATCGAGGCTGAGCGCCCGAACCAGCTCGAGTCGCCAGACGGGCCCTTCGCCGAGCCGTCGCGCCCGGGACGATCGGGTGGCGCGCAGGTCATCAGCCTGGTGGTGGTGCGACCGGATACGCCGTGGCTCGGGTCGGAGCCCCGACTGGACCGTGGAGGACGACCCAGGCCCCAAGTCCGCCGACAACCGCCATGAGACCGGCGATCCCGAAGAAGGCCGTCGCGCCGAGCCCGCCGTAGAGGATGCCTCCGATCAGGCCACCAAGCGAGTTGCCGAGCGCGAACGTGGCCGCCTGGCCCATCGCCTGCCCGGTCGCCTGCAGTGGCTCGGGCAGGAGCCGCGCAACGACGAGCACGCGCGCCGCGGCCAGCACCCCGAAGCAGAGGCCCGTCACGACTCGAGTCGCATTGATCGCGGCAGGCGACGGGAGGACCCCCCACGAGGCCACGCACAGTCCGTACACGACCATGCCCAGCACGACGAGCCAGCGGATGCCGATCCGTCGCCCGATCCACCCGGCGAACACCAGCCCGGGGATCTCGGCGAACGAGGCGATCCCGAATGTCAGCGCGACATCCGAGGGCTGCCCACCGAGGTCGACGATCCGGATCGTGACGAAGACCATCGCGCCCATCAGGCCGGTGTAGGCAAGGGTGAACACGACGAGGACAGCCAGGAACCGCGGCTGCACGGCAAGCACGCGGCTGATCGACCCAAACCGACCGGCGGCGGCATCTCCGCCCTCGCGGCCCGCCATCGCTCGAATCTCCGGGTCCCGCGTCCGATCCGGGACCCAGCCGATGATGAGCAGGAGCGCCACCGACCCGGCGAGCGAGATAACCGGCACGGCCACATACCCGGCGGCGTCGTAGATGAACCCCGACGCGAGGACACCGACCGCGAAGGCAAGGCTGGAGAGCGCTCGAAGGGACCCGTACTGACGCTCGGGCGCCGGTAGCCCATCGACCGCCATCGCGTCTCCGAGAGCCATGAACAGGACCATGAAGATGGAGAAGCCGGCGAGGGTCAGGGCGAAGACCGGCAGCGGGAACGGCAAGAGGAGGACGAGCGCCGCCAGCGCCGCGATGACCAGGCCGATCCGGAAGGCCGATCCGCGGCCGACCAGCACGTCGGCCAGGTGTCCCCACGCCGGCACGAGGAACGTGGCGGCCAGCGCGGCCAGGGCGGACAGCAGGCCGATCGCGACCGTGTCGAGCCCGCGCGTTTGCAGGATGACGGCGGTGAACGGCGCGATCGTGGCCGTCCACGCACCGATGGCCAGGAACAGGACCCCAAGGGTCCACGGGGTTCGGCCGGCGGCTGGTCTTGTCATCGAAGAGGAAGCCTAGCGGCGGAAGCGTTGGGCTGGTCGACGATCACGTGAAGGGATCCGATGGATGGCTCCTGCCCCGCAGGAGCGCCGTTGACCGGCTCGCCTCAGATGAGGGCGAGCCGGTCGAGCGGGAACGGAGGTTGGGCCAGTGGTCTGACGGCGATCCGGATGAGCAGGAGCGGGTTGTCATCGCCGGCGATGCGGTTGCTCGAAAGCGTGCCGCAACCGTTGCATCGATGGATGAGGACCCATTCGCCGTCCTTGCGGACCGTGATGGCGATCGGTTCCATGGACGCGAGGCAGTCGGATTGACGGTCGCCCGGCTCGATGTCGAGATGGCGCGACCAGAGGCAATTCGGACAGTGGTTGCGGTGGGCGGTCCCGGGCGCGTCCACGGGAACGTCGAGCCGGCAATGGATGCAGCGGAACGGTTTGGCTCGACTCGAGGACGCGGCACGGTTGAGGGTGCGAGCGTGTTTCAAGGGTGAGTGGTCTCCGGGTGGCAGGCTGGACGCCAACAATCGCGTCGCGCCACGCTTCGGTCCCGAAAACACGAAGACCGTCCCGGAAGGACGGTCCCACGTTCGCGGCACTGCCGATCGAACTACGAGTGGCGGATCCTCCCGAAGCGAGGCGCGCAGACAGCGGCGACTTGATGCCCTGCCATATCGCTCTCCTCTCCGCGTCCGCCGACGCACCCCGGCGCCAGTCGTTCGGACCCGGCGGGAGAATACTCCATCTCGAACCGTGGCGTCCTCGATATTTCGCCACTGCGCGAGGCGAGCTGCTAGGGCAACGTGCCCTGCAGATCCCACGTCCGCGCGGCGGCTGCAGGAAGGCTGACCACGACCCCGGGCGGACGCCGCTCAGGATCCGCGTACGTCCGCCCGCGCTCTGGGCCCAGGTACCGCGAAGCGATCGCGAGGCGAGCCTCGGCGCCATGGTCCTGAGTCAGGGTCGCGCGGCCTCGGACCTGCACGCCCCGGAACGGCGGCACCGTTTCGAAGACGAGGAGCACGCACCGAGGATCGCGCTCGAGGTGGGCCAGCTTGCGATCGCCGATCGCCATCACGACCTCAAATGCTCCCTCGTTTACGCGGAACCACACCGGGGAGACCACGGCCTCGCCATCGGCGTCGTAGAGCGTCATCCTCAGTTCGGTCAGCGTGCGTCAATGTCACCTGTCGTCAGTCCAGGCGGCACCGGCAGTGCGGACAGATCGACGCACTCCAGGTGACCTGGAGCCTGCAGCAGGGACACCAGCGCTCCGCGTACATCTGCGCGACTCCCACGAGGACGCCGACGATCGCGAATGCGACGAGGATCCACAGCTGCGCGAGCGGTGCGAGCATCGGTCATCTCCCGGGGAGATTTCCGGCTTGTCGGCCGCACCATACGCCACTCGGCGGTGGAGCACCCCAGGCGGGGATCGGTCGGGGGGTTGCGAGTTCGTTGTGGGTCGGGGACGTTTGCCCCAGTCAGTGTGCGCCAACGTATCTGGACGGGCGAGGGCGCGAGGCTGCGCCCACGGATGGATGCTTGTCCTCGACAAACGGCGCGCTGAACTCAAACGTGCCTATCCAGGACGATCTGAACGCGGATCTCTGACCGGTGTCGTTCGGCGCAGTCGGCTCGATTGGTCAGAGAGCCGGAGCGCCATCCGGGGGCGCCACTGTTACCAGTCCGGCTAGACGGTCCTTATCGAGGATGTTGATGCCGCCGCCGAATTGGCGTTTCACGAGACCGTCGGCCTCGAGTTCGCGCAGTATCCGGTACATCATCACGCGGCTCGCACCGATCATGGCCGCGAGGTCGGCTCGCTGCGCAACCGGATGGGGCGTGTCGAAGATCACTTCGCCATACCGGGTGAGGATGGCCGCCATCCGCTGGCGCGCGTTCTCGAAGGACTGTTCATCGAGCCGCACGTTGAGAGTCACCGCGAAGTCCGATGACAGGTCAAGGAGGCCGACGGCCAGCTCGGCGTCCCGCAGCGCGAGCTCCCGAACGAATCGCGGATCCCATGTCGCCCATGTTCCGTCGGTCAGGGCGACCAACTCGTAGAGCGCCTCTGCGTCCGGGTCGCTGATCGAGCGAAGGCCGCCGAAATAGCCGGGCCCTGCGATCAAAGCGGCGCGCACCTGTCCGGTCTCCACAACGCGGCGATACATGACGTGCCCATCGAGCAGGACGAAGGGAGGCAGTTGGATCCCCCTCGCATGCAACACGTCGCGGCGGCAGAAGGTCTGTTGCCGGGACGCACGCTCCAGCCGGCGCCGCGTGCGAGCTTCGGCGTTCGGCAGCAACCGTGCAACGTGTGACCCGACCGATTCAATCGCGCCCATGCGGTCCCCTATCTCGTTTGCGCCGATCGTATCGCGAGCGAATTCCGAGAATGTGAACTCTGACATTGCTGAGGCGGGAAACTGAGGTAGGTTCGGATCGTTCGAGCGGCTCGTGCGGGTCGGCATACAGGTCGGCTGCGCAGGGCACGGCGCCCCAGCCGACCGGGTCGCGAGGGATCGGCACCGCCCACAGATCTACTCCAAGGGGGTCCTCAGGGGTGGGATCCGGAGCGCTCCTGCCTGGGCGCTCCGGATCCCAGAGGAGCAACCGTCGACGTACGCGCTGGGCGACCCGGTCGAGGACTGGTCGCGAGGACAAGCAGCCCCTTGATGACGTCTTTCACGCAGATGGACGACCGATGACAGATAGCCACGTCGAGGCGCCGTCCGAGGGAGCGCGGCGCGCCCTCGTGCTCCACGACCGCCCGCTGGTCGTCGACCTGATCGAGCTGACGCTCAACCATGGCCTGTTCGTTGTCCGTGCGGCCTCGAGCCTGGCCGAGGCGGAGACGATCCTCGGCGAGTGGCATCCGCACATGACCATCATCGACATGGACCATCACGACAGCACGGCCCTGCTCGGCCGCCTGGGGGCGACGGACAACCTGTCGCGGAGCATCACGCCGGTGCTCGGCCTGACCCGGCGGGGCGATCTCAAGACCAAGCTCCGGGCGT
>JBGPVC010000036.1:0-20735 GCA_041491485.1 Candidatus Limnocylindria bacterium | reverse complement strand
TGAACCGCTCGAACAGGAGATCGTGGGCGATCGGCTCGACCCGTCTGATCCCGAGGGTGTACGACACGATCGAGCTGGTCGCGCTGCCCCGGCCCTGGGCCGGGATCCCCTGCTCCTTGGCGAAGCGCATCAGGTCCCAGCAGATGAGGAAGAACTCGGCGAGGCCGGCTCGCTCGATGACGTCCAGCTCGTGGGCGAGCCGCTTGACGACCGCGGGCGTGAGCGGGTGATAGCGGCGGCGCGCGCCCGCCTGGCACAGCTCGACCAGGTAGCTGAACGGCGTCTCGCCGTCGGGCACCGGGAAGCCCGGGAAGCGGTACTGCTCGAAGCCGAGGTCGATCGAACAGGACGCCGCCAGCTCGGCGGCGGTCGCGATCCCCTCGGTCCAGGCCCGTCCCGCCGACGGGTCGGCGGCCGCGAACGCACGCGTGCCGGGTGGCATGGCGGCCAGCTCCGCGCCGGATTTCAGGTAGGACTCGCCGTCGGGCCGGCGCAGGTCGCCGAGCGTGTCGAGCGACCGGCCATGCCGGATCGCAGCCAGGACGTCGGCCAGCTCGCGATCCTCGGGCCGGGCGTAGTGCACGTCATTGCCGACCACGACCGGCAGCCCGAGCTCGCCGGCCAGGGCCGCCGACTCCATCACGAGCCAGTCGTCGTCGGGCAGCCGGTGGTGCGCCAGCTCGACGAAGAAGCCGCTGGTGGCCGGGGAATCGCCCCGTCCGAACAGCGTCGCGTACCGCGTCGCGACGGCCCGGGCCCCGGCCCGATCGCCGACCCGGAGCCGGCGTGCCAGCTCCCCGTCCCGACAGCCGGACAGCGCGACCAGGCCCTCGGTGTGCTCGGCCAGAAGCGCCTGGCTGAACCGGGGGACGCCCTTGGTGCCAGCCAGGTTCGCGCGCGACACGAGCCGGCACAGGCTCCGCCAGCCGACCTGCGAGCGAGCCAGCAGGACGAGGTGCGGGCCGCGGGCCCGGTCCCCCATCCCCCGCAGGTCCTCCTTGACCGGGTCTCGATGGCCGGGGAGCCTGGCGCGCCTCGGGCGTGGCCGGGCGGGCACGCCCTCGTCGACCAGGGGAAGCCACGGACTCCCCGCCTCGTGGCTGGAGTGCACGCCCCGACGGCGCGGCCGGCGCGGCCCGATCACGATCTGGTCCGGGTCCACGACGGCGGGATCCAGCAGCTCGATCTCCAGGCCGACCACCGGGTGAAGCCCGGCCGCCTGGGCCGCGTTCACGAAGCGGACCGCACCGTAGGGCCCGGCATGATCGGTGACGGCCAGCCCGGTGAGATCCAGCTCCACTGCTCGATCGACGAGCTCGTCCGGTGCGGACGCGCCGTCGAGGAACGAGAAGTTGGTGTGGCAGTGGAGCTCGGCGTAGCGGAGTTGAGCCACGAGTCACCTGGTCCGACCGGTTGACTGGGGGCTTCACATCATAGAACAGATGTTCTAGTATTGGCGACGAAACAAGATCGTTTGGCACGGCGTCTCAGTGGCGTGCACGCACCGATTCAGCAGGTCGTGGTGTCCGTCCTCCGGACCGGACTCCTCGTCGCGCTGGCGGTGCTGCTGATCCTGGGCCTCTTCCCGGCGGCGCTCGCAGCCGAGGCCGGCGGCCCGTAACGGAATACAGAACGTCAGGTGCCTGGGGGCGCCGGACGACCCGGCGGCACGCGATCTCAGATGGTCGATGTGCTGACCAGCCGATGAGTTGGTGAGCGACTCATCCGGCCGCAGGACCCCGTCGCAATTGGGGGCGACGGGGTCCTGCACATGTCTGGGGTCCGCGGGGCGAAGTCGCGGACCGCGCTACGATGCCCGTATGTCCGTCTCGGCGCGGCGCATCACCATCCTTGGGATCATGCTGGTCGGGTTGGCGGCATGCCAGCCGGCAACCGGTTCGGCCTCGCCGTCGATCCTGGCGTCCTCGCCGGTCGCGTCAAGCGCCGGGCCATCGAGCGGATCGGGTCCCTCGAACCAGGCGTCGTCGTTGGCCATGGCCGGCCAGACCGAGACGGCCTGGGGCCGGATCTGGGACTCGCTGCCGACCGGTTTCCCGACCTATCCGGGCTCCGCGCCCGCAGAGGAGACGGCCAGCGGCCCGGCATCGGCGGTGCTGGCCGTCCAGGGCGCCGATGCCAGGACGATCGCCGGCTGGATGCAGTCGAAGCTCGAGCAGGCGACGTACAGTACGGAGGCGCTCTCCGGACCGCTCGAGGACGGCAGTTTCGTGCTTGATTCGACCGGCCCGGTGCCTGGCTGCCGGGTCCAGGTCTCGATCGCGCCACTCGGCGGACTGACGACCATGACCGTGCTGTATGGGGCGAGCTGCCCCGAGCCATGAGTGAGAGCGGGAGCCCAACGACTCGATGAATCCACGAGCGAGTGACTTCCTCGGCGCCGCGCTGCTGGCCGCCATCCTGTTCGCGCTGGTCGCGATCCTCGTCGTGGGCAACATCCCGCACGGCTGATACGAAACGTTGCCTGTTCGCAACGCATTCTGAGGGGAAGCCGCCTATGCTGGCGACGGACTGGCGGGAGTTCCGGTTCGATCAGCGGTTGGGGGTGCACTCGTGCAGACGGCACATCCGCGAGATGTGGCAGCGCTCGCGCTCGTCGTGGGCGTCTTCCTCGTCCTCTTCATCGCCGCGGTGATGCTGGGAGCACCAACGCGCTGAATTCGACCACGGAGAATCGGCCCTCCAGGACGGGGCAGGCGAAGGCGCCCGTGAGCAAGGGGGCGAGCGCACTACGGAGTGCGTGAGCGACCGGCGGAGCGGGCAACGCACGCATGCGCCGCCCTGGAGGGCCGCCTCAGTCGAAGAGACGTTCCAGGTGCCATGAGTTGTCGACGCGGTCGAGGTAGACGAGCGCCAGCCAGCGACTTCCGGCGACCTTGAAATAGTCGCGGGCGATCGGGCCGCGCCACCAGGCCTCCTCCACCCGCCACTGGTTGCAGACCTCGACATGTTCGCGCCGACCGTTCCAGCGAATCGCCACGAGGTCGCCGGCGGCATCCAGCTCCACCTCGATCGGCGGGTGTTCGCGCAGCAGGCGAGTCATGGCACCGCACCGGCGGAGGTGGCCGCTCCCTGTTCGATCGAGGCGACCGCTCGCTCCTCCGGAATGACCGGCCGCCACCCCCAGCGCGCCTCCGGCAGCGGCGCCTCAGGATCGATGAGATCGACCCGCCGGACCCGATCCTCCCCGAACGTCAGCGCCAGGCGAGCCAGCTGCCACTCGAGCCGGGCGCCGCGCGCGGCCTGCGGGTTGAACAGCGGGAGCTGTTGACCGGCCGCCGGGGTCGTGCCGTCCAGCTTCAGGCCCAGGCGAGCGACGGCGGCCGGCGGGGGCGTCCGCTCGAGCCTGGCAAACAGCAGCCGTTCGATCGCCTCGGCATCGGCGGTCGGCTCCGGAAACCGTTGCTCCACGTCCAGGACGTGCAGCGTTCCTGCTCGGGCGAAAGCGAGATCCAGGTCCAGGTGCAGGTGTGCTCGAGCGGCCGCCAGCCCGCGCGACACGAGCTGATCGGTCAGGGCGATGGACAGGCGATGGAGCACGAAGCGGAGCGGCTCGAGATCTTCTGCGGACGGCTCGATGGGCAGTGCGAGGGTCAGGTGCTCGGGTGCCCGTCGCGGCCGGAACGGCTCCAGCTCCTCGCCTCGAGCCCGGGCATGGATCCTCGCGCCCTCCTCCCCGAAACGGGCCACCAGGGCCGACCGGGCAAGCTCCGCGACAGCCCCGATCCGGCGCAGGCCGAAGCGGGACAACCTGGCTCGAACGTCAGGGTCCCGGGTGAGCAGGCCCGACGGATGCGGGGCGAGAAAGGCGGCCTCACCACCGACAGGAACGACGATCGGCTCGGCGGGCCGGGCGCGCACGGCGGCGATCGTCGCGCTGAAGCGCGTGCCCGCGATCCCGGCCCGGATCTCGTCACCGAGGCCGTCGGCCGCGCCTGCCGTGCCAGCCAGCGCCCGCCCGAGCGCCACGACCAACCGGTCGATCAGGATCGGTTCCGGCCCCCAGAGCGGCTCGAGCCCGTCGACCTGGACCTCGAACAGCCCGAAGGCCGGATCTGTGGCGTCGGCACTCCCGGCGATCCCCGGGCTGAACGCGGCGAGTGCCTCGAAGGCGCCCTCGACGATCGCCCGGTCCGCGTCGGGATCGGGGTCGATGAAGAACGCCTCAGGAACGAGCCGATGGGCGCTCCCGAGCGGCATCCCGCGCCGGACGCCCAGGGCTCGCGCCGCCGGATCCGCGTCCACGACCGGACCCGGATCCCACGGCCGTCCGCCCAGGATGAGCGGACCGGGCGGGAAGGGCTCGAAGGCTCGGGCCCGGGCGAGCTCGAGCGGGAGGTGCGGTCGGTAGAGATGAAGGAGTCGCATCGTGATGGGTCCGTTCGAGGTGGATCGCGGGGGCTGGGTCGGGGGCCTGATCGGTGCCGAAAAGGTCGTCTCGACGGAGGCAGGCATCACGCTCACCGCCCTCCGCGTAGAGGATCCGGAGCGTCGCCCGGCGCCCCGGCGGGCCATAGCGATTGCGGGCGACCAGCGCCTCGGTCTGCTGGCCCACGATGTCGCGACCGAGACGGATCCACGAGCGACGCGCGAGCTCCAGACGGAGCCCGGTCGATCCGGCCACGGCGCTCGCCAGGTCGCCGGTCAGGCCGGGTGGCTCGAGCACCACGAAGAGCGTCTCCGAGCGCCTGGCCAGGGCGGCGAGGCGATTGAGTCGATCGGCGAGGCGAGCCGAACGGTCCGTGGTGGGGAAACGGCCGCCGGGCAGGTCCAGGACGAGCAGGTCGACCGAACGCCCGGCCAGCAGCGCGCCGCCGATGGCCAGCCCTTCGTCGAGGGTCGCCGGGGTGACGACCACCAGCCACTCGAGCCGGACGCCGCGGGCGACGGCTTCGACCGGGTCGAAGCTCCGCGCGAGATCGACCCAGGCCACGATGGCGCCGGTCGCCTGGGCCTCCGCGGCGAGTCGGTGGACGAGCGTGGTCCGGCCGCTCGAACCGTCGCCGCGGAGCGCGACGCTCGCCGAGCGCGGCAGGCCGCCGGGTCCCAGGATGGCGTCGAGGGCCGCGAAACCGGTCCGGACGATCCGCTCGTCGGGGTCCGGTCTTGCTGTTGGTTCGAGCGGCGCAAGGCCCGGCGCGGGCGCCAGCGCAAGGGCGCCGTCGGTGACCCGCGGAGCTGCCGCTCCCCAGCGAGCCTGGAGGCTCGCCACGGCTGCCGTCACGTCCGCGGAGAGGGTCGCCATCGGACGTCCAAGATAGAACATCTGTTCTATCTTATCAACCCCTGCAGACCGCACGAATGGCGAGTCGGTCGCCCCGTCACGACGCCGTCACGCAGGCCGCCTAGCATCGATCGGTACCATGCTGCCGATGCCCCAGCCACCCGTCACGCCACTCTCCGAGCGCCCGATCCTCGTCGTCGACGACGACGCCAAGATCGTCCGGCTGGTGCGCACCTACCTGGAACGCGACGGCTTCTCGGTCGTGACCGCCGCCGACGGGCCAGCCGCCCTCGACGCCATCGAACGGCACCGGCCAGCGCTCGTGGTCCTCGACCTGATGCTCCCCGAGCTCGACGGCCGGGCCGTGATTCGAGCCGTCCGGCGCGATGACGAAGCGGCCGCCACGCCGATCCTCATCGTTTCGGCCCGCGGTTCCACCCTCGATCGGATCGCCGGGCTGGAGGACGGCGCCGACGACTACCTGCCCAAGCCGTTCTCACCGGCCGAGCTCGTCCTCCGGGTGAAGTCGATCCTGCGCCGGACGGCCGTGGGGACGACGAGGGCGATGGATGCCTCGACCGCGAGCCCGGCCTCGTTCGCCTCGGGCGGCCATCCGGCGATTCGCCACGCCGACCTGCTGGTCGACCCCGAGCGCCACGAGGTGACCCGTGACGGCCGGCCGGTTCCGTTGACCCGGGTCGAGTTCCGCCTCCTGCAGACGATCCTCGAGGCCGACGGTCGGGTGCTCAGCCGCGACCAGCTGCTCGACGCGATCTACGGCCAGGACCAGACCGACGTGCTCGACCGGACCGTCGACGTCCACATCGGGCGGCTGCGCGACAAGCTCGGCGACGATGCCGAGCGGCCACGCTACGTGGCCACGGTCCGGGGCGTCGGCTATCGGGCCGCGCCGAGCCCCGGCAACGAGCCACGGACATGATCGGTCGCGGCATCGCCGCTCGAATCGCCCTGGCCGCCCTCGTCTCGGCGGCCGTCGGCCTGGCGATCCTGGCCGTCGGCGTGACCGTGGTCGGCGCCGAGAGCTTCAAGACGCTCATGGCCGAGGCCGGCATCTCCGCCGATCATGCCCAGCGGATGTACGACCAGTCGGTCAGCACCGTGGTCGTGGCGGCCGTCGTGGTGGCGGCGCTCGCCAGCATCGGGCTGGCGGTCGTCATGGCCCGGATGCTCGCCCGGCCGCTGGCCGAGGTGGGCGCAGCCGCACGACGGATCGCGGCCGGCGACTACGCCGCCCGCGTCCCGCGCGACGGCCCGGAGGAGCTCGCCTCCCTGGCCGACTCGTTCAACCAGATGGCGGCCGGCCTGGAACGGCAGGAACAGCTGCGTCGCGACTTCATCGTCAATGCGGCGCACGAGCTGCGGACGCCGCTCACCAACCTGCAGGGCTACCTCGAGGCGCTGCGCGACGGCGTCATCACCGCCGACCGGGCGACCTACGAGTCGCTCTG
Source organism: Candidatus Limnocylindria bacterium (assembly GCA_041491485.1). GTDB lineage: Bacteria > Chloroflexota > Limnocylindria > Limnocylindrales > CSP1-4 > SPCO01. Next base: position 14,024 of record JBGPVC010000036.1, on the reverse strand, counting down.
GGACGAAGCCGAGCGCCTGGTCAGGCTGTCGCGATCGCTCGACGCGCTGGCGGACGGAGATGCCGGCGCCGCCCGGGCCACCGCCGTCGAGCTCGACCTCGCGGGGGCGATCCGGGCCGCCCTCGACCTCGCCCTACCAACGCTGGAGCGGGCGGGGCTCGAGCTCGTCGTCGACATCCCGCAATCGCTGCCGGCGCGGGCCGATCCGGACGATCTCGCCCAGGTGCTGGGCAATCTCATCTCGAACGCGGCGCGCTACACGCCGGCCGGAGGCACGGTGACCGTTCGAGCCGAACGGCGAACTGCCGATCTGCTGGTCTCGGTCGCGAACAGCGGCGAGGGCATCCCGCCCGACGACCTCGAACGCGTCTTCGAACGCTTCTACCGGGTCGAGAAGTCGCGAGATCGGGCGCGCGGCGGGGCCGGGATCGGGCTGGCGATCGTCAAGCAGCTGGTCGAGGCCCGCGGCGGCCAGGTGGGCGTCGAGTCGGCCGACGGCCAGACGAGGTTCTGGTTCAGCCTTCCCGCCTGAGGATCATGGCAGCCCGATCGCGACCATCCCGATCGCGACGCCGACGAGACCGAGCCACTGGATCCGCCGCAACCGCTCGCCGAGCAGCGCGACCGCGACCAGGATCGTGACCGCGGGCCCGAACGACGAGGCGAGCCCGACCATCCAGGTCGGCGCGCTCGAGAGACCGATGGCGAAGGCGACGAGACCGGTGACGTCCAGGCTGCCGGCCACCAGGAGCATCGCCCCGACCCGGCGCCAGCGGACGGGCTCCGAGGGCGGCGCGGGCGAGGGAGCACGACCAGCCGTCCGCCGGGCGGCGACGGCCACCCCGACGACCGCGACGACCGAGATCACCGCCGTGACCAGCCGCGATAGCAATAGGACCTGGAGCCAGTCGGCGGAGTCGAGCGCAACGTCCATGGTGATCGCCATCATCGCGAACAGGACCAGGGCTACGACCGCGAAGACCACGCCCGGACCGGCAAACCGCGTCGCACGCAGGCCGCGATCGAAGGCGACACCAGTGAGGATCACGCCGATCGTGGCGATCGCGGCCCCGAGCGCCTGGGTTCCGGTCAGCGATTCGCCCCGGATCACGACGGAGAGGACGACGGTCAGGCCGCCGTAGGCCGCGACCATCCCGCTGACGACCGAGATCGGACCGATTCGCAGGCCGGTGAAGTAGGCGAAGTAGGCGCCCGCGCCGATGAGCCCGAGCAGGCCGCAGACAGCCAGGACACCCGGCCCGGACGGGATCGAGCTGGTCGTGGCGATCGCGGCGACGACCAGCAGCGCGGAGCTGACCAGTTGGACGCCGGCGGTCACCCGCAGGCTGCCGATCCGCCGGCTGGCCAGAGCACTCGCGATGTCCATCGTTCCCCACGACAGCGCGGCGCCGAGACCGGTGAGGAGTCCGAAGGGCATCGGCGCAGCCTAGCCGCCATGGCTCGCCGCCCGAACCGGCGTCGCGTCCCCTGGGCCGGCTCGGTCGGCCGGGCCGGGCGCGCGGTTGCACCTGCCTATACTCGCGGCCATGGACGCTTCGGAGACCTCCGGATCGCCTCCCGCCGTCGACGCCGCCGACGCCGAGACCATCCGGCTCCAGGCCGAGGAGCACCCACTCATCGAGGACGCACCGCCCGCGTCGCCCGCCGAACATGGCCTCCGGCTGGCCCACCTGCGGGCGTATGCCGAGGCCGTGGCGCATGCGGCGGGGCAGGACGTCCTCGATGTCGGCTGCAACACCGGCTACGGGACCGTTCGTTTCGTGCCGGTCGCTCGTCGCGTCGTGGGCGTGGACGTGTCGCCAGGAGCGATCGAGGCGGCCCGCAACCGGGCGCCGGGGGGGCGGCCGGAATTCATCCTGACCAGCGGGTTCGAGCTGCCGTTCCCGGATGGTTCGTTCGACCTGGTGAGCAGCTTCCAGGTCCTCGAACACGTCCCCGATCCGCTGGCCTACCTTAGGGAGATGGCCCGGGTGACAAGGCCCGGCGGGGAGGTGATCCTGGCGACGCCGAACGCGGCCATCCGCCTCGATCCGGACATGACGCCGTGGAACCGGTTCCATGTCCACGAGTACCTCGCGGCCGAGCTCCGTGACCTATTGCTCGAGGTCTTTCCGCAGGTCCGGGTCCGAGGCCTGTTCGGGACGCCCACGCTGTACGAGACGGAGATCCGTCGGGTGGACGCGGCACGCCGGCGGATCCGGCGCAAGAACGAGGCGGCGCGCCAGGCGGAGGCCCGACAGGCCGAGGCACGAGGCCGCGCGACCCGCCGCGCGACCAGCGAGGCGGCTCGAGCAGCCAGGCCACTGCCGAGTCGGGTCGCGCGACGGGTGTTGCCGTCACGCATCCGAGGATGGCTCCGATCGATGGTGGCGTCGCCGTCCAGCCGGGCGCCTCAGCCGAGCATGGTGGCGACCGCCACGCAGGCGCCGCCTCAGGAGAGCCAGCCCGAGATGGACCTCGAGACCTTCCTCGAGTTCTCGGTGGCCGACCTGTTCTACGCCGACACCGACCTCGATCGGGCGATGGATCTGCTCGCGATCTGCCGGGTGGGAGCGCCTTCCGCGAACGCGTGACCCGAGGGAGGGTCGGTGGGTGCGTGCTACACTCTGCGACCGGTCGCAACCGCATGGTCCGGCGCCTCTGCGTGACCGTCGACCCCGTGGGGATGTAGCTCAGCTGGAAGAGCACCGCGTTCGCATCGCGGGGGTCAGGGGTTCGAGTCCCCTCATCTCCACCACTTCACGAAACGCCGGCCTGTCTGGCCGTCCGGCCGGCCGCGCGACTCCCCTCAGGTCGCGCGACCGAACCGGTGATCTCGCGAGTTCGCGAAACGGGCACTCCCGCGAACTCGAGAGACCAGCCCCGGTGGCAAGCGGATCGCGATCCCCAGATCAGACCCGTTGTAGGCGTTCACCACCGGGAACAGGCAGACCATGCACCATCGGCCCTGCGGTGAGACTGCGGTGAGGCGGCGAACGCCGGCGATCCGCAGAATCGTGCCAGCGGCGGCGGCTCAAGCCTGCTGGGCGAGTCGCCGCAAGCCGGCCTGGGCGGGCGGGCATTCGTCGGCCATCGCCAGCGCGTCGCGGTAGGCGGCGGCCGCCGAGACTCGATCGCCGGCCGCTTCGTAGCCCTCGCCGAGGGTGAGCAGCAGGTCGACGCATCGGCCGCGCAAGGCCTGGCGGCGATCCTCGACGTGCGCGCTGTCGCCGTAGAACGGGCAGTCGTCCAGGTAGTCGCCGCGGTACAGCGAGCGCGCCGCCTCGAGGAGCTGCAACGCCTCCGCGCGGTCGCTCGTCGCGCGGGCCTGGTCCAGGCGAGCGAGGAACGCCGACACGTCCGACCAGTCGATCACGCCCGGATCGAGGCGGTATCGGTCGTTGTAGAAGCGGATCAGCTGGCGACCGCCGCGGCCGTTGGGATCGAGGGTGTGGCGAAGGCCGCCGAGGGTCCGATGGAAGGCCAGGTCGGCCCGCTCGAAATCGGTGTCGGGCCAGATCAGCTCGAGTGCCTCGTCCTTGGCGACGCCCCGCTCGCCGCGATCGAACAGGAAGGCGAAGAGCGCCTGGGCCTGGCGTGTCCCGGCCTTCTCCCCACCCCAGCGCTGGATCCGCTCGTCACCGCGCTCGACCCGCAGGGCCCCCAGGGCGAAGATATGCAGGCCGGGCGGTGCCGAGGCCCGCTGCAGCAGCGCCACGTGCAGGGTCGAGGCCGTCGAGTCCAGCTGCGCACGGTCCTCGGACAGGTCGCTCAGCGCCTCCGCCTGCCGGTCCTCGCGTTGCCCGGTCCGAAGCGCCGCGGCCAGGTAGACGGCCGAGAGCCTGACCAGCTCCTCGTCGCGTTGGGTCAGCGGCCGCCCCGATCGCGTCGGACCGACACGCAACTCACCCACCAGCTCGTCTTCGGCGATGAGCGCGGTTGGCATCGGGTCGGACAGGTCGGGCATGACCCCGGTCGAGGCGGCGATCGAGCCATCGGGCCGAAGGACGACCGCGCCGGCCAGGTCCAGGGTCCGGGTCAGGCGGGCGAGCGCGGGCTGCACCCCCGCATCGGCCGCCTGGGCCATCAGCGCCGGCTGGCCGAGGGCACGCATCAAGCGCTCTCGAGCCATCGCGCCCGGCGATCGATCCCGGAACCGGGTCCGGAGCCAGGTCGCCGCCGGCTCGTACAACGCGATCGTCAGGACCAGGGCCATCGCCGTGAGCAGCGGCAGGTCGAGACCGAGCACCTTCCGGCTGGCAGTGTCGACGGCGACCAGCGCGCCGACCAGCAGGAACAGGCCCAGGCCGAGGCCGAGCGACGCCCAGAACGCCTTGCCCGCGACGTCGGGCGCGAAGAAGACACCGGCCGGAAGGACGGCCGCGGCCGCCAGGATCATGGCCACGGCCACGAGCGAGATACCAATCCATGGATCGGTATCGCCAATGACCGGCAGGAAGCGAATGGCGCCGCCGACGGCCGCCACGACGACCGTCGCGACGGTGACCTCCAGCTGGCGCCGGCGCGGATCGGGCGCCTGCGTCGCGCGATGCGCCTGGAGCAGCCAGACGGCCCCGATCGAGAGCGTCCCGAGGCGGTAGAAGGTCCAGGCCCAGCCGAGCAACTCGCCGGGGACCGGGCCAAGGCTGAAGTTCGGGACGGCGACCTGGATCGCGTTGGACGTGAAGATCCCGGGCAAGGCGAACAGGATGCTCAGGACGTAGAGAATGGCAATGACCCGCCGGCGCCCGATCGTCGGGTGCCCTTCGGTGGCGATCGCCAGCGAGAGGTGGGCGGTCGCCGGCACGATCAACGCGGCAGCCATCTCCTCGATGGACCGCCCGGTGTGGACGGCGCTCAGGGAGCTCGACAGGCGCTGCAGGATGATCGCGCAGCTCCAGACGACCAGGGCCAGCGACAGGACCGTGAAGACTCTCGATTGCAGCGCGTGCGAACGGGTGAATACGGTCAAGCCCAGCCACAGGCCGAGGACCGCGATCAGGCTATGTGCCGCGACCTCGAACTGCTGGGGGGTGGGCACGACTGCGCTGCTTCCTCGGATTCCCCGGTATCGATGGATCGCGTCGAAAGGACGTCGGCACGCGGGGGCATCTTGGCATCAGTCGGGAGCCGCGTCCACGGTTTGCGACGGAGTGGCGCGGCGCAGCGTCGGGCGGCCGGTTTCAGGCTCGGCGGCCGGCGACCTGGAGCAACCCCGCGCCGAAGATGGCCAGCAGGCCGACGACGACGATCACGATGTTGCCCGCGGCGAAGAGTCCGAGCACGGCAATGATGACGCCGATGATCGTCAATGCGGCGACGGGAGCGGTGGTCTCCATGGTTCCTCCAGCATTCCGGGCGAACGATTTCGGGCGAACGATTCGCGCCCGTCCTGAGGGTTCCGCGACACGCCCGTTTCCACCATAGACCCAGCGCCCGTGGCGATCGGGACAAATGACCACTTCGTTCAGCCTCACGCGAGCGACTTGAAGGCGCTAGACGGCGGGCGCGAGATCGGGTGCCGGCCCGTCCAGGGCCGCATGCAGCTCGGTCGAATGATCCCGAAGCCAGCGTCGCCACACCAGGTGATCGGCCCGTCGTGAAGCCACCAGCGACCAGAAGTGCGGCCCGTGGCCAAAGACCCGGAGATGCGCCAGCTCGTGGATGACGACGGTCTCGAGCGCCTCCGGTGGCGCCAGGATCAGCCGCCAGGAGAAGGCCAGTCGCCCCTGGCGTGACGCGCTCCCCCAGCGCGTTCGCTGGTCGCGAATGCTGACGGCCGCCGGCTCGACCCGCAGCGCAGCGGCATGCCGGTGGATCTCGCGCTCGATGGCAGCGCGGGCACAGGTCCGGAACCAGGCCTCGAGCACCTCCGCGGTCGACCGTCGGTCCACGGGAGCCAGTTGGACGACCAACTCGTCTTCGTCGCCCACGCCCACCCGCTCGACGCTCGACCGGCGAACCCCTGGGCGCGCCGGTCCGACGCGGAGTCGATGCATCGTGCCGCGAAACCGGAACAGCGCGCCGTCTCGGACGCCGCCCTGGGCGGCAAGCCGGACACGCTCGCGCGCCTGGCGATCCAGGTGGCGGCGCAGCCACGCCTCGCGTTCGGTCAGGAACCCGTGCACGTGGGGCAGCGGATCGGACCAGCCTCGGCGGCCGACCGCCGGCACGGTCACCACGACGCCTCGATCCGGGTGGATGACCACGCGGACGCCACGCGATCTCGGCGAGCGACGCAGCGTGTACGGGATCGGGCCGCCGGGGAGTTGGGCGATGGACGCCAGCTCGCTGACCGCCGCGGCGGTGCGTGCCGAGCCTGCCGCAGGAGGCCGACTCACGCGCGCCGCAACAGGCGGCCAGGACGCTCGCCCGTCTCCGACCCGGACAGGACCGCCGGTCGGCCGTTGACGATGACGTGCTCGATGCCGCTGGGATGGCGGACCGGCTCGAGGTAGCTCGCCTCGTCCCGGACGGTCGCCGGGTCGAGGACCACGAGGTCGGCGAAGGCGCCTTCGCGAACCACTCCGCGATCGGGCAGTCCGAGTCGCGCCGCGGGAACGGACGTCAGCTTGGCCACGGCCGTCTCGAGCGGGATCGTGGCGAGCTCGCGAACGTAGGTCCCCAGCACCCGGGCCGTGCTGCCGTAGGTTCGGGGATGCGGCCGGCCGGCATCCAGGATCGGGTGGCCCGGTCGGCGGCCCTCGGCATCGGTGCACACGGCGATCCACGGGACGGCGATGATCGCCTCGACGTCACCGGGATCCATGCAATGGATGACGATCGAGACGTCCAGCCGGTCGTCGACGAGGGCGTCGAAGGCGACGTCGGCAGGGTCGCGGTCGAGTTCGGCGGCCAGCTCCGCGAACGAGCGCCCGGACCAGTCCGGATGGCTCGCCGCGTAGGCGACGGTGATGTCACTCCAGCCCGGATCGGCGGCGACGTTCTCCCAGCCCGACCGACCGCCGGCGATCTCCGCCCGCACGCCGGCGCGGACCTCGGCGTTCGCCAGCGCGATGACGCAGGCATCGACCCCCATCGACTGCAGAGCGGGCGGCAGGATCGTGGCCAGGGTGGTCGCCGCCGCCGTGTACGGGTATTGATCCGCGCCGACGTCGAGGCCATCCCGGCGGGCATCGTCGAGCCGGGCGACCGCCTCCGCCGCGCGACCCCAGACCGACCTGGCGCCGCACTTGAGGTGGGAAACCTGCAGGCGCCCGCCGGAGCCGGCGGCGCGGATCGCGGCGATCGACTCGTCGAGCGAAGCGAAGAGCCCTCCGGCTTCATTTCGCATATGCGTCGCGTACAGGCCGCCACCTCGAGCGGTCGCGGCGACGAGGGCATGGATCTCGCCGGGCTCGGCATGCATGCCCGGCGCATAGATCAATCCGGACGAGAGCCCGAACGCTCCCGCGTCCAGGGCCGCGTCGACCTCGGCCACCATCGCGGCCAGCTCGCCGTTTCCCGGCCGCCGGGCGGCGGCACCGAGGACGGCCCCACGCACGGTTCCATGCCCCACGAGGAAGGCAACGTTCGGGCCGAGCGGCTGCTCGTCGACACGGTCGAGATACTCCCCGAAGGTCGCCCAGCTCGCGACGAGGCCGTGCGGCCGCAGGGAAAGCTCGATCAGGTCGTGACCGATGTCGGTCACCGGCGCCAGGGACTCGCCACAGTTGCCGGACAGCTGGGTCGTGAACCCCTGACGCAGATGGCTGGCAAGCGCACCATCGAGCAGGACCGAGCCGTCCGAGTGCCCGTGCGGATCGATGAAGCCCGGAGTCACGACGCGGTCGGTCGCGTCGAGGACCAGCTCGACCTCGTTGCCGGCGACCGTTGCCAGGTCGCCGATCGCCACGATCCGATCGCCGATCACGCCGACATCGGCTCGCCGGCCTGGAGCACCGGTGCCGTCGACGACGGTGCCGCCGTGGATCAGGAGGTCGAACGCGGCCATGACGCGATGGTGACACATCGACAAGCCCGAACCGGCCGGCCCATCCAACCCTCCTCCGATGGCGGCCATGATCGCCCGCGAGGGATGGACCTGGTCATCGAATGGGCCCGTCGGAGGCCGGGTCGAGGCCGACCCTCTGCTACACTCCGCCTTCCGTGGGGCTATAGCTCAGCTGGAAGAGCACCTGCATGGCATGCAGGGGGTCCGGGGTTCGAGTCCCCGTAGCTCCACCACCGCGACGAGACCGCGAAACCACACCCCTCGCCGGCGCGGCGGGGGGTGAACCGTCTCCGAGGACCACCGTGACCGAGACCGCCGAGACCCGAACCCGAATCGAGCGCTACGACCCGACGGCGATCGAGCCGCGCTGGCAGGCTCGCTGGGCGGAGCTCGGGCTCCACGACACGGACCTCGCGGACGATCCGCGACCCAAGTACTACCTGTTGACGATGTATCCGTACCCGTCGGGTGACCTGCATATCGGCCACTGGTACATCGTGACCCCGAGCGATGCGCTGGCGCGCTTCCGCCGGATGCACGGCCACAACGTCTTCTTCCCGATCGGCTTCGACGCCTTCGGGTTGCCGGCGGAGAACGCCGCCATCAAGAGCGGCGGCCACCCGTTCACCTGGACCATGTCCAACATCGAGAACATGCGGCGGCAGTTCCGGACGATGGGCGCGACCTTCGCCTGGAAGACCGAGGTGGTCACGGCCGACCCGTGCTACTACCGATGGAACCAGTGGCTCTTCCTGCGCTTCCTGGAGGCCGACCTGGCCTACCGGGCGGTGTCGGCCGTGGACTGGTGTCCGAACGATGGGACGCTGGCCCGCGAGCAGGTCGAAGGCGCCGATCGCCACTGCTGGCGCTGCGGTGCGCCTGTCGAGAAACGCGACCTCGCCCAGTGGTTCCTGCGGACGACGAGCTACGCCGACGAGCTCCTCGACTTCACGGGGATCGACTGGCCCGAGCCCGTCAAGGTCCAGCAGACCAACTGGATCGGGCGCTCGGAGGGCGCTGAGATCGACTTCGAGGTCGCGCCGGACGCCCATCAACCGGGCGGCGACAAGCTGCGCGTCTTCACCACGCGACCCGACACGCTGTTCGGGGCGACGTTCATGGTGCTCGCCCCTGAGCATCCGCTGGTCGCGCAGCTCACCCATCCGGAGCACCGCGACGAGGTGACCGCCTATGCCGAGCGGGCACGCCGCGAGACAGAGATCGAACGCCTGTCTGCCGAGCGCGAGAAGACCGGCGTGGCCATCGGCGCCGAGGCGATCAACCCGGTCAACGGCGAGCGGATCCCGATCTTCATCGCCGACTACGTGCTGGCGGGCTACGGCACCGGCGCGATCATGGCCGTGCCCGCGCACGACGAGCGCGACTACGCCTTCGCCACGAGGTTCGGGCTGGAGATCCGGCGCGTCGTGGCCGCCCCGGGCGTCGACGCCCAAACGCCGATGGAGGGTGCGTACGCCGCCCACGCGGCCGACGAGCACCTGGTGAACAGCGGCCGGTTCGATGGCCTGTCCGCCGACGAGGGCGGGGCGGCGATCGCCGCCTGGCTGGCCGAGACGGGACGCGCCGAGCCCAAGGTCACCTACCGGTTGCGCGACTGGTTGATCAGCCGGCAGCGCTACTGGGGCACGCCGATCCCGGTCATTTACTGCGAGCGCGACGGCATCGTGCCGGTGCCCGACGACCAGCTGCCGGTCCTGCTACCGGAGACCGTCGACTACGCCGGCAGCGGCGACAACCCGCTCAACCACGACGAGGCGTTCCTGCGGGTGGATTGCCCACGCTGCGGCCAGCCGGCGCGGCGCGAGACCGACACCATGGACACCTTCGTCGACTCGTCCTGGTACTGGTACCGCTACCTGTCGCCCGACAAGGCCGACGGCCCGGTCGACCGGGGGATGACCGATCGCTGGACACCCGTCGACCAGTACACGGGGGGTGCCGAGCACGCGGTCATGCACCTGCTCTACAGCCGGTTCTTCACCAAGGCGATGGCCGACTGCGGCCTCATCGCCGAGCGTGAGCCGTTCAAGCGCCTCTTCAACCAGGGCCAGATCCTGGGCGCCGACGGCGAGCGGATGTCGAAGTCGCGTGGCAACGTCCAGGACCCCGACGAGCTGGTCGGCCGCTACGGCGCCGACACGGTCCGCCTCTTCCTGATGTTCATGGGCCCGTGGGACCAGGGCGGGCCGTGGAGCCCGACCGGGATCGGCGGCGTCCACCGCTTCCTGAACCGGGTCTGGACCCTGGTCCTGGATCCGCACGGCCGCGAGCCCGGCGACCCCGAGGCCGGCCGGCTGCCCGCCGGCCAGTCCGCGGCCGGCGCACGAGACGCGCTCCGGACCGCCGCGCATCGAACCCTGCGCGACGTGTCGGCGGACTACGAGGCGTTCCGCTTCAACACGATGATCGCCAAGCTCATGGAGCTCGCCAACACGCTCTTCCGCTATCGCGGAACCGAGGTCGCCGGCGGTGCCGAATGGAACGAGACCATCCGACTGTTGCTGCTGATGCTGGCGCCGTCGGCGCCGCACATCAGTGAAGAGCTGTGGAGCCGCCGTCTCGTCGAGGCCGGCCAGGCGTGGTCGTCGATCCACACGCAACCTTGGCCGGAGGTCGACCCGTCGGCCGTCGCGGAGGCCACGCGGGAGATCCCGGTCCAGGTCAACGGCAAGCTTCGCGACAAGGTCACGGTCGCCTCTGACGCCACGACCGCCGAGATCGAGGCGGCCGTCCTGGCGCGCGAGCGGATCTCGACGATCCTGGCCGGGCGGACGCCGGATCGGATCGTCGTCGCAGGCGGCGGGAAGCTCGTCAACCTGGTCGTGCGCTAACCGCCCGCGCGGTACGAGCCGATTCCGAGAGCACTGCCGGATTCATGCCGTGACGAGTCAACACCACGCCCACTCCGCGCCCGCCATCGCCGCCGCGTTGGGCGTCGATCCGGCGACGGGCCTCACCAGGGAAGAGGCGGAGCGCCGGGCGATCGCGGGCGGCGCAAACGCCCTGGACGCCACGAAACGGGAGCCGGTCTGGCGGATGGTCCTGGATTCGGCCACCGAGCCATTCGTGCTCATGCTCGCGGCGGCCGGGATCCTCGCGATCGTGGTCGGCGAGCTGCGTGACGGGCTGCTCGTGCTCGCCGGCCTGCTGCCGATCGTCGGCGCCGACGTGGTCACGGAGTATCGCGGCGAACGGGCGCTCGAGGCCCTCCGGGACGCCTCGGCTCCCGTCGCCCGCGTTCGCCGGGACGGCGCGATGGCCATGCTGCCTGCCGCCGAGCTCGTCGCGGGCGACATCGTCCTGCTCCAGGGCGGCGACGTCGTCCCGGCAGACGTCCGGATCGCGCGGGCCGACCGCCTGCTGCTCGACCGGAGCGTGCTGACCGGCGAGTCGATCCCGGAGGAGGGCCGGCTCGCCCCCGATCCACCGGACGCTCCCCTTGCGAGCCGGCATTCGATCGCCTACTCGGGCACGAGCGTCGTCGGGGGCCGCGGCGATGGGATCGTCGTTGCCATCGGGGCAGCCACGGAATTCGGACGGATCGCCGGCAGCCTCGCATCGCGCGAGCGGCGACGGTCGCCGCTCCAGCGCGAGCTCGACCGCCTGGTCCGAATCCTCCTGGTCGTTGCGATCGCGCTGATCGTCCTGACCAGCGGGCTGGGCTTCCTGCGCGGCCATCCGCTCGGCGAGAACGTCCTGGCCGGCATTTCCTCCGCCATCGCCGCCATCCCAGAGGAGCCGCCTGTCCTGCTCGCGGTCATCCTGGGTCTGGGCGCCTATCGCCTCCTGAAGCGTGGCGTCCTGGTCCGCCGCCTCAACGCCGAGGAGACCCTCGGCGCCGTGGACCTGATCGTGACCGACAAGACCGGCACGATCACCCAGAACCGGCTCCAGGTCTCGTCCGTCCGAACGCCGGACGGTTCGGTCGACGACCCGACCGAGCGGAGAAACCTCCTCGAAGAGGCGCTCCGGGCCGAGGAGGACGCCTGGCCCGGTGAGGAGATCGTCCCGGCATCATTCACCCGGGCGTTGCGAGAGGCGGTCGCGGGGGCGGGCGGCCGGACGACGCTGGACGCAGCCGACCTGGTCGAGGCCGTGCCCGCGTCGGACGCGCTGCCGGTGACCCGGACACAGGCGCGGCGTGACGGCCATATCGAGGGGCTCGCCCTCGGGGCGCCCGAAGTCGTCCTCGCCTACACCCAGGCGGGCGCGCCGAACGCTCCCGAGCAGGACCGCTGGGCGGACCTGATCGAGGCGTCGGCCGCCGCGGGCGAACGGCTGGTCGCGCTCGCCCGTCGCGTCGACGAGGGGCCGTGGCAGATGCGTGCGCTGGTCGGGTTCGCCGACCCGATTCGGGCGGGCATCGCCGACGCCATGTCGACCGCGCGACGGGCCGGGGTCCAGGTCGTCGTCGTCACCGGGGACCACCCGCGGACGGCCGCCACGATTGCCCGTGAGGCGGGACTCGAGACCGATACGGTGGTCACCGGTGAGGACCTCGCGAGCTGGGACGACGCACGGCTCGCGGCGGAGCTGCCAAACCTCCACGTGGTGGCGCGCTCGACCCCGGAACAGAAGCTCCGCCTCGTGCGGGCGGCGCGCACCGACCATCGGATCGTGGCCGTCACCGGCGATGGGGTGAACGACGCACCCGCGCTCCACGGCGCGGATGTCGCGGTGGCGATGGGCAGCGGCACGGCCGTCGCGCGCGAGGCGTCCGACCTCGTGCTCGGGGACGACTCGTTTGCGACGTTGATGTTTGGCCTCGCCGAGGGTCGGCGGATCGTCGACAACGTCCAGAAGGGCCTCGTCTTCATCGTCTCGACTCACGTGGCCTTCCTCGGGTTCATCCTCATCTCGACGGTCTTCGTCGCCGAGCGCCAGGTCCTCGTGCCGCTCCAGATCCTGTGGATGGAGCTGTTCATCGACCTCTCGACGTCGATCGCGTTCGAGCGAGAGCCGCCCGAACCCGCGTTGATGTCGCGACCGCCGCGCCACGCCGAGCAGCCGCTGCTGACCAACGGGATCCTGGCCGGCATCGCGGCGGCCGGCGGGTTCACCGCAGTCGCGGCCCTGCTCGTCATGCTCACCCATGACGGCGGCTTCCAGCACGCGGCCTGGCTCGCCTACACCACGCTTGTCGTGGGGCAGTGCGTCCGGGCGTACTGGAACCGCAGCGTCCGGGAACCGATCCACCGGCTCGGCCGGAACGGGTTCCTCTTCGCGGCGGGGCTGCTGGCGGTCGCGATCCAGGTCGTCATCCCGTACGTCCCGGTGCTGGCCGACGCGTTTCGGGCCACCACGCTCGATCTCTCCGACTGGCTGCTCGTCGCCGTCGTCGCGTTTGCCCCGGCGCTGCTCGCGGAGATTGCCCGGACGCGAGGCCGGGGAAGGGCCATCTGGGTAGCTTGACCGAATTCGGGAGCAAGCCCGGGCAACGCCGAGACTGCGATCCATGCGGGATCGACGGAGCATCTCAGCGCCGGCACAGGTGGTCGCGCCACTCGAGCCCACGGGCGCTGTGCATCTGGCCATGTGGGGACGGCAGCACGGCAACCCGGGGCCGAAAACCCCGTAGTCCTGCGGTGGTTCACATCGCGCGGACGGCCTACGGTCTGCGCATCTTCCACGCACCGCAGGAGCGCCACGATGATCCCCACCGCCTCACCTCCGGCCGACCCGCTCCCACTCGGCCAGGACATCTCGCCGCGGGACGACGATCATCCCGAGTCGCCGGCATTCACACCGGCCGCCCACCTTGACGCCACGGGTCTGTCCTGCGCGACCCTGACACCGACCATTCGCGCGGCGGTCCTCGAGCTCGACTTTGGTGCTGTCCTCGAGGTCGTGACCGACGACCCCGAGGCTGAGGAGGGCCTGCGCTCCTGGACGAGGCTCACCGGGAATGAGCTCGTCGCCGCGGAGGCCGGACCGGGGTCCGCCCGTCGGTTCGGCATTCGTCGATCGCCGCGGCGCGCTGCCGCCACAACCACCGGGAAGGGGACCAACTGATGGCCACGATCATCGTCAATGCCACCCACGGGCCGGA
>JBGPVC010000035.1:0-20736 GCA_041491485.1 Candidatus Limnocylindria bacterium | reverse complement strand
GGGCGCTGGCGATCGCGCGCGTCGAGGTCGCGCCGGGTGGCCGGACAGGGACCTTCGCGACCCCGATCAGGATCCGGGATCTGCCGGCCGGCTGGTACCGGGTGGAGCTGTGGGCAGGTACGACGCGCGTGGCCTCGCACGGCTTCGAGGTCGGCGAGATCCGCAAGCCCTCGTACACGATCGACGTTGCGACCGATCGGCACGTCCTCGTCGAAGGCGACAGCTTCACGGCTACGGTGACGAGTGCGTTCTTCGACGGGACGCCGGTGCCAGGCCTCGAACTGCGAGTCGACGGGACCGACGCGAGCCGTCGAACGACGACCTCCGAGGACGGCCAGGCCACACTGGACCTGGTGGCATCGTGGGACAACGGCCAATACCGACAAGAACACGACTGGCGCGACCTTGCGGTGTCCTCGGTGCTTCCCGAGGAGGCGAATATCCGAGCCAAGTCGACCGGATACGTCGTGTTCCCGGCGCGCCTCCTGCTCGACGCGACAGCGCAAGTGGTCGGAGGCGTCGTCCACATCGCCGGCGACGCGCATGTCCTCGATCAGCAGGGTGCGGAGGGCCAGTGGATCGCGTCCGCCGGCTCGAAATGGGACCCCGCGGGCGGGCCAGCGGCAGGCGTGGCGATCCATGTCCGTGTGGTCGACAGTTGGTGGGCCCGGGTCCGCACCGGACGTGCCTACGACTTCATCACCAAGCGCACCTACTTCACCTACCGCTCCGACCGGAAGGAGCGGACGATCGCCGAGACGGACGTCGTGGCGGGGGCTGACGGGACGTTCGCCCTCGACGTGTCGCGCGCGATGGGGGCCGACGCGAAGCCCGCAGGCCACGACTACATGCTGACGCTGTCCGCCCGCGACGCGGACGGGCGGGTCGTTACCGAGTCGGCGTATGGATACACGCCATCGTTCGAGGGCCCGGGGGATGACGAGCCGCGATTGCAGTTCGTCGATGAGCGGGGCTCAACTACGGTCGCGCTCGGTGCCGAGCTCCGGCGCTCGCTGGCCTGGGGTACAGGCCCGGCGCCGAGCGGCGGATCGAACCGCTACCTGTTCCTCACGGCGTCGCGTGGCTTGCGCGACGTCGTCGTGTCGTCCATGCCGTCGTTCGTGCATCGATTCGCCCAGAGCGATCTGCCGAACATCTTGATCGACGCGGTCTGGTTCACCGGACGCGGCTACGTTGCCGCGGACGGAACGTGGGCGCAGGTCGATACCGACACTCGTGAGCTCGACGTCACCATCAAGCCGGACGCCCTCCGACACGCACCGGGCGAGCCCGTTCGACTCGGGGTCCGGACGGCCGATCGTGACGGCAAGCCGGTCAGCGCCACCGTCATCCTCCGAGCGATCGACGAGAAGCTCTATGCGATCGGCGCGGCATCGGAGGAATCACCGCTCGAGGACCTCTACTCGTGGGTGTCTTCCGGGATCATGACGACGTACTCGTCGCATCGGCCCCCGGCCGGACAGTCGTGCTCGGACAGGTGCGACACCGCGGGCGGGGGCGACGGCGACGATGTCCCCCCGGCGGTCCGTGACCGATTCCGCGATTCGGTCCTGTTCGAACGGGTCACCACCGGTGACGACGGCCGGGCGACGGTCGCCTTCGAGCTCTCGGACGACATCACATCGTGGCGCGTCAGTGGTGCCGCGTTCACCCCCGACCTCCGTGTCGGCCAGTCCACGGCAGCGATCGCCGTCGGCCTGCCGTTGTTCATCGAGGCTCCGCTCGCGCCCGAGTATCTGACCTCCGACCGCCCAACCCTGCTCGTCCGCGCCTACGGCTCCGGTCTGAAGGCCGGTCAGTCCGTGACGTTCACCGTGAGGGCACCAACGCTCGGCATGTCGCCCACGACCGTCCGTGGACCGGCCTTCTCGCACGTTGCCATCACCCTTCCGGCACTCGTCGCCGGCGAGCATTCCGTCAGTATCGAGGCCAGCGTCGCGACGGCGTCGGGCCCGGTTCGGGACATCCTGGTCCGGACGATCCACGTTGTGGACTCGAGGTTCACCCGGGCTCGCTCCGAGTACGTCGTCCTGCCGGCGGCTCTGCCGTCCACCGCGGCGACCGGAATGGCGAAGTACGTCTTCGCCGATGCCGGACGCGGCCGCTACCTGTGGCCCGTCAGGGCGCTCGCCTGGGGTGGCGGGGAGCGAGTCGACGAGGCACTCGCGGCCGTCATCGCGCGCGACGTCCTGGTGGAGGCGTTCGGCTTCGACGAGGACCCCTCCTCCGGCTACCCCTCCTATCTGTACCGCTACCAAGTGGCGCACTCTCGGGGCGAAGTCGAAGGCAATGCGCGCGGCATCGCGCTCCTGCCGTACGGCTCGCCCGAGGTCGCACTCTCGGCGCGGGTCAGCCTCCTCGCCGGCCAGCGCTTCGCGACGTGGGATCTGGGCGAGTACTTCCGAACGATCCGCTCCGACCCCGCGATGACGCGCGAGCAGAAGAACCTCGCCCTCGCCGGCCTGGCCGGCGTCGACGACACCGTCGCCCCTGATGTGGTGGCGGCGCTCGGCGTCCCGGGCCTGACCGTCCGCGAGCGGCTCTATCTCGCCCTTGCCGCGGCGACCCTCGGTGATCACGGCGCCGCCCTGGCGACCGAGCGATCGTTGCTCGCCGCCTATGGCCAGAAACTTGGGCCGTGGGTTCGCCTTCGCGTCGGGTCGACGCAGAACGATGTTCTCGAAGCGACCTCGCTGCTTGCCCTCATCGCGGTCAAGGCCGGCGACCCGGTCGCCGACGCCGCCGAGGCGTACGTCGAGGAGCACTTCACGCGGGAGGATCTCTACGATCTCCAGAAGGCGGCCTACCTACGCGAGGCGGTCGACCGGGCACCGGCTCCATCGGCCAGCTTCTCGTACACCATCGGCGGGGAGAGCCGAGTCATCGAGCTCGGGCCCGGCCAGACATACGCGCTGAACCTCGCTCCGACGCAGCGCGCGACGCTCTCGGCGAAGACGCTCAGCGGCCGAATCGGGGTCACCGTCGCGTGGGACGAGCCGATCGCCCCTGCATCGATGGTGGTCGACCGTTCGCTGTCCCTCGATCGGACGGTACTCCCAGCCTCGCCGATACCGTCGGGCTCTGTCGTCACGGTCGTCCTGACCCCCCGGTTCGGGGAGTTGACGATCAGCGGCTGTTACCGGGTCGTGGACCTGGCGCCGTCGGGTTTGGTACCGCTCAGCTGGGCGTGGGGCGGCACGCACGGCAGCGAGGACGTGACACCGTGGGTCATATCGGGCCAGAGGGTCATCTTTTGCGCTTCTCCCGGGTCCGCCCGGCCGCCGCGGCTCGTCTACTACGCGCGGGTCGTCACGCCGGGCGAGTACGCATGGGAACCCGCTCTCATGCAAGCGGCAAGAGGCAAGGAGAGCACCGCGCTGACCTCGACTGAGCGAATCGTCATCCGCTGACGGCCAAGGAGACTTTGCTTCTGGCGCCCCCGGACGGACTCGAACCGCCGACGCAGGCCTTAGGACGGCCTCGCTCTGTCCACTGAGCTACGGGGGCGCGGTCTCCATCGTACCGCGCGCGGATGCCGGGGCCGATGGAACCCGGGTCCGCAATCGGACGTCACGGCGCCATGGCCGCCGCTCCTCCCTGCGGCGGCCTGCTTCGTCCTCGCGCCGGTCAGCTCTCCACCGTCGCCGGCCAGCCTGAAGAGCCGCGCCGGACCCCTCGCGTACAATCTCGGCCGATGTCGCTCACTCCCCTTCCCGACCTGATCCTGTATGGCCGTCCCGGCTGTCACCTGTGCGAGGCTGCCCGAGCGCTCGTGACCGACCTGCTCGACGCCCGCGCCCGGGCCGGCCTGCAGGCGCCGTCGCTGGTCGAGCGCAACATCGAGACCGATCCGGCCTGGCACCGGGCGTTCTTCGAGACCATCCCGGTCGTCGAGCTCGGCGATCGCCGTATCGAGCTCGCAACCAGCGCCGGCCGGATCCAACGCCTGCTCAGCGACGTCCTGGACGCCTGACCGGGGATCATGGCCAGCACCGACCTGACGATCCTGGTTGCGTTCGCGGCCGGCGTGATCAGCTTTCTGTCGCCGTGCGTCCTGCCGCTGGTGCCCGCGTACATCGGACAGCTGACCGCGATCGCGGTGGCAAGCGCCGCCAACGGCGGGCGCCCCTCACGCTGGACGGCGATGCGCCATGCGGTCGCCTACGTGGCTGGGTTCGGGGCGGTCTTCACCCTGCTCGGGGTGACCGCCACCTTCGCGGCCGGACCGCTGGTCGACTATCTGCCCACGATCAGAATCATCGGCGGGGCCGTCCTCGTCGTGCTCGGGCTGAACCTGGCCGGGATCGTCCGGATCCCCGTGCTGGAGCGCAACTGGCGGCCACTCGATGCGGGCGCCGCGAGCTCACTCGCAACGGCCACGGGCACCGTCCAGTTCGGCGCGGGCGCGGCCGGCCCCACCGTCGGCGATCGGCTTGGGGGCCGGATCGTCAGCGCGCGTGGCGGCTGGCTTGCGTCATTCGGGCTCGGGGCGATCTTTGCCGTGGGCTGGACGCCGTGCATCGGGATCATCCTGGGCGGCATCCTGACCCTGGCGGCGACCTCTGGGACGGTCCTGCAGGGGACGCTGCTGCTGATCGCCTACACGATCGGGCTCGGTCTCCCGTTCCTGCTCATCGCGGCCGTCTACGATCGCGCGCCACGGCTGCTGTCGCCGCTCGTTCGTCACGGCCGCGCGGTGTCGATGATCGGCGGACTCCTCGTGGCCTTCATCGGTGTGGCGATGGTCTTCAACTGGCTGGCCTTGCTGCCGCGCTACTTCAGCTTCAACACGGCGATCTAGGTGGCCGACCGGCCGGACTTCAGGCACAAGGCCGAACGTCACGGCGTCATCGGCCCGTTCAGCGGAAGGCAGGTCGTCGTCGCCTTCGCCTCGATCGTGGTGGCAGTCGTCGTCCTCGTCGCGATCACGACGCCGCTCAACGGCAGCGACAACGGGCCGGGCACGGTCGATCCACGTGCCACGTCGTACCTGATCGCCTCGCCACCGGCGGAGGGCCTGCGGGTTGGCGCGACCGCGCCGGAGTTCACGGTGCCGCTCGGCGACGGGTCGACCTATCAGCTCGCGGACCTCCACGGCAACCCGATCCGCCTGGCCGACCTGCGTGGCAAGGCGGTCTGGATCAACTTCTGGACCACCTGGTGCCCGCCCTGCCAGTCCGAGGTGCCGATCCTGCGCGACCTGTCCGAGCGCTACAGGGACCGAGGTCTGGAGCTGGTCGCCATCAGCGTCCAGGAGACCTCGCCGGCCGACGTCCAGGCCTACGCCGATCGCTACCAGCTCGGCTACACGATCGGCTTCGACGGATCGGGCACCATCTTCCATGAGTACAAAGCGTACGGGCTGCCGACCCAGGTCTTCATCGATCCGAATGGCGTCATCCGATCGATCGTCGGCGCGCCGCTCGACGAAGCCGGCGCCATCGCCCAGATCGAGGCGATCCTGCCCACCACGTCGGCAGCGCCGAGCGCCAGCGCCGTCCCGTGATCGGCGCTCAGTCCGGCTCGTAGCGGAAACGGTCGCGATCCAGGACGAGGCGGCCGATCGGGTGCTCCCGTTCGTGCGACAGCACCACGATCCAGTCCTCGTCGACGGCCTGGGCGAAGAGCTCGGCCTTGCGGACCACCGAGTCGAGCGGAACGTCGTCGAACGAGGTCACCCAGCGCGGATTGGCGGCCCACGGCCGCATCAGCAGGTCGCCGAAGAACGCCAGCGTCCGCGCGCCCGGCCCCTGGCCGCGCACGATGACGGCCTGATGGCCGGTCGAGTGACCCCCGGTCGGGACGACGCTCACGCCGGGCATGAGCTCACGCTCGCCGTCCGCCCAGCCCTGCTGCCCCCAGGCTTCGACGAGCCGCAGCTCGGGCTGGACGTAGGAGGCCACCAGGCGCGGATTGTCGCCGAGCGCCACCTCCCATTCCGCCCGCTGCGCGACGATCGTGGCGTACGGAAACGCCCGTGACCCGTCGGCACGCAGCAGTCCGCCCGCATGGTCGAAATGGAGGTGGCTCATCGCCACGATGTTGACGGTCTCCGGCAGGAAACCGGCTGTCTCGAGCGCCGAGGCGATCCAGGGCCCTTCGTAGCCGCGCATCGCGCGCGTCTTGTCGTCGACCCGTTCGCCGATGCCGGTCTCGACCAGAACGCGTCCCGACGGCGTGTCGATCAGGAGGCAGTTGAGTGCCTGCAGGAGCCGCCGGCGATCGTCCACTTCGTCCTTGACGAGTCCGTCCCACAGGACCCACGGCACCGGGCCGAACAGCGCGCCCGCGTCGGAACGGAAGGTGCCCGCCTGGACCAACGCGACCCGTACGGGCCCGCCAAGATCGCGCGCCCAGTCCACCGCGTCGTTGATCGCCATCGGGTTACGGACGCTTCGGGTCCGCGCTCCGGGTCGCGTCGAAGTCGCGATGGAACGCGGACGCCGTGGGCTCGGACTGGCCCTGGTACTTGGAATGCAGCTCCGGGGAGCCGTACGGCCGGTCGACCTCGCTGGACATCTTGAAGAAGCTGATCTGGCCGATCCGCATGCCGGAATACAGAGCGATCGGCAAGTTGGCCACGTTTGATAATTCCAGGGTTAAATTGCCCTTCCAGCCCGGGTCGACGTAGCCAGCCGTCGAGTGAATAAGCAATCCAAGCCTGCCCAAGGAGCTCTTACCCTCCAAGCGAGCCACGAGGTCGTTTGGCAGCTCGACCCATTCGTGTGTCTGGCCCAGGACAAACTCGCCGGGATGGAGGATGAAGGGCTCGTCGTCGGCGATCGTCAGCAGCTCGGTCAGGTCTGGCTGCGGCGAGCGGACGTCGATGTACGCGTAGCGGTTGTTGCGGAAGACACGGAAGCTGCGATCGAGGTGGAGGTCGACCGACGACGGCTGCAGATCGCGGGCGTCGTATGGGGCGATCTTGACGGTGCCGGCCTCCAGGGCGGCTCGGATGTCCCGGTCGGACAGCACGCTCATTTGGCGAAGCTCCCGCTGCCCCGTTCCGCGTACAGCGAGTCGACCTCGCGCTTGAGCGCCTCGAGGTCCTCGAAACTCTGGTAGACGCTGGCGAAGCGGATGTAGCCGATCTGGTCGATGCCGCGCAGTTGCTCCATCGCCAGCGCACCGATCCGCGACGAGGGCACTTCGCCCACTCCGGCGGAGCGGAGCTCGGCCTCGATCGCGTCGGCCGCGGCCTCGGCAGCTCCCTCCGGAACAGGGCGCCGGGTCAAGGCCTTGCGCAATCCCGACACGAGCCGGTCGCGATCGAACTCCTGGCGGGTGCCGTCGCGCTTGATCACGATCAGGCGGGCGGCCTCGATCCGCTCATACGTGGTGAACCGCATCGTGCAGGCGACACATTCGCGACGGCGGCGGATCGTCGCCGAGTCGTCCAGATCGCGCGAGTCGATGACGCGGGTCTCCCGCGCACCGCATTGGGGGCAGCGCATCGCTCTCCTGGTGACGAGCAACACAAGGGATAGTGGTCCTCCTCGAGGATACCACTAGATGGTGTGGTCAGATGGCCGATCAGACGATGAACCCGGATCTCCCGGCACGAGCGTCGTCGACGGCGAGGTCTTCGGCCCTGACGGCATGCCGAGCGATCGCCTCCCGCGCGTGGATGAGGTTGAGGTAGCCCCGCTTGATCGACGTCTGGGCCTCCAGGTCGCGCGCCCCTCGACGAGCGGAGGCGAGCATGTTCGTCCCGTGCTCGACCATCCCGAGAGCGCGGATCGCGCGCTCGAGCTCGCCGATGAGATCGTCGCGAATGGCCTGCGCCCGGCGAGGACCCGACCACGTCCGCGCCTCGTCGCCATAGCGCTCGAGGGTCTCGGTCGCGTCGGTGACGGTCTGACCGATCGCCTCAGGCCCCGCCTGCTGGTGTCGGACGGCGTCGATCTGGTCGGCGGCAGCGCCGAGCAAAGTGTCCGCCCGGAACGTCAGGTCCTTGACCGCGGCCTTGAACTGCTGCAGCTCCCTCGTCCTGGCGGCAATGCGGCCGCTCCCGCGGAAGACCACCACCAGGCCCGCCGCCAGCGCGATGAACGCCATGATCGGCAGGAGGATGGCGAGGAGCTCCACGTGCGCTACCCCGGACCCTGGCTCAGCCCGACCGGCTGCGGAGCTGCTCGAGGAGGGCGTTGCCGACCTCGAACAGGTCGCCGACGACGAGCAGGTCGGCGAATTCGGCGATGGGCGCGTCCGGGTCGCGATTGACGGCCACGATCGTGCCGGCCGTCTGCATGCCGACCTTGTGCTGGATCGCGCCGCTGATGCCGAGCGCGAGGTAGAGCTCGGGCTTGACGATCTTGCCGGTCTGCCCGATCTGCTGGCTGTACGGGATCCAGCCGGAGTCGACCGCCGCACGGGTGGCTCCGACGGCCCCGCCGAGGACCTGCGCGAGGGCGCCGACCAGGTCGAACCCGTCCGGGCCGCCAACGCCGCGTCCGCCGGCCACGATGATCTTGGCCTCCTCGATCGGCGCGGCGGCGCCGGCCTCGCTGACACGGTCGACGACTCGAACGGCTGGCAGGGGCGTGGCTCTCGAGGCGTGCTGCTCGACCTTGCCGGGCGCCGCGGCCGCGGCCGCGGTGACCACATTCGGGCGCACGGTCACGATGCCGCGCCCGCCGGTGAACCCGGAGGCCGTCAGGAGCTTCCCCCCGAAGACGCTCATCTCCACGCTGGGGCCGCCCGCGCCCGACTCGTCGCCGTCCCAGGCCACGCTCGTCGCGTTGGTGAGCACCCCGAGGCCGCGCAGCGCGGACAGCGCGCCGGCGACGTCGCGCCCGTCGGGCCCGGCCCCGGTCAGGACGAGGTCCGGCGAGTCGCCCTCCGCGAGCGCCGCGAGGTGCGCGGCCGCCACCGCCGCCCAGGCTTGCTCATCGGCGGCCGGATCCTGGATCGCCAGCACGCGGGGCAGGTAGCGGGCGAGCTCCGCGGCGGGCTCGGCCGGTTCCGCCGCGACCACGATGCCCACGACCTCGTGTTCGCCGCGGGCGCCGAGATCACGCGCAAGGGTCGCGATCTCCGTGCTGATCCGGGCCAGGCCGTGGTCCGGCCCGGGCTCCGCGACGACCCACAGCCCGCCCATCAGATGAGCCGCCGGGCCGCGAGCAGCTCCGCGATCCGGGCCGCGCCGTCGGCCGGCGCGCCGCGCACGACCTCGGTCGCCGCGCGTGGCGGCGGCATCCGCGTCTCGCGCAGGGCCGTCGCGGCCACGGCGCCGCCGACCGTCGCCGGATCCAGCCCCAGGTCCGCCAGCGATCGGTTCGCGATCTCCTTCGAGCGCGCGCCCATGATCCCCTTGAGCGACGGATAGCGCGGTTCACCGAGGGCCTGGGTGCACGAGATGAGGGCCGGCATCGGGGCTTCGAGCAGGTCGTAGCCGGTCGGGCTGATCCGCCGGACCCGGACCGTCCCCGCCGCCTCGTCTGGCTCGATCCGGGCGGCATACGAGAGGTACGGCAGCCGGAGGTGGGCGGCGACGGCCGCGGCCACGGTACCCCCGACGCCGTCGGAGGTGTCCACGCCGGCCAGGACCAGGTCGAACTCGAGTGTTCGGAGGGCCGCGGCCAGGACACGTGAGGTCGACAGCGCATCCGATCCGGCGAGCGCCGGGTCGGTCACCAGGACGCCCCTCGTGGCCCCCATCGCCAGCGCCTTTCGGAGCGTCTCGGGTGCCGAGGCCGGCGCCATCGACAGCAGCGTCACCTCGCTGCCGTCACCGGCGGCGGCGCTCAGCTTGAGCGCGGCCTCGAGCGCGTACTCGTCGTTGCCGTTGACCACGGCCGGCGCGGCGGCGCGATCCAGGCGACCGTCCGGTCCGAGCCGTTCACCGGCCGACGCGGGATCCGGCACCGGTTTGACCAGGACCACGATTCGCACGAGGCCGAACTCCTCCTTGCCGGATCAGCTGCCCTTCCCGAGCAGCGCTCGTGCGATGACGAGCCGCTGGATCTGCTGTGTCCCCTCGTAGATCTGGGTGATCTTCGCGTCGCGCATCATGCGCTCGACGGGGAAGTCGTCGATGTAGCCATATCCGCCCAGGACCTGGACCGCATCGGTCGTGACCCGCATGGCGGCATCGCCGGCGACGAGTTTACACATCGCCGACCAGCGGCCGGCGTCGGCTGAGCCCGCCTCGATCTCGGCGCACGCCTTGTACAGCACCTGGCGGGCCGATTCGGTCGCGGCGTCCATGTCGGCCAGCATCGCGCTCACCATCTGGAGGTCGCCGATGCGCTGGCCGAACTGACGGCGGTTCGCCGCGTACGCGGTCGCCGCTTCGAGGGCGCCCTGGGCGATCCCGACGGCCTGGGCGGCGATGGCGGGCCGGCTGCGCTCGAACGTGCGCATCGCGATGCCGAACCCATCGCCTTCCTCGCCGATCCGGTTGGCGACGGGGACCCGCACGTCGTCAAAGGCGAGCTCGGCGGTCGGGCTGCCGCGCAGGCCCATCTTGTGCTCGAGTCGCGTGACCGAGAAGCCGGGAGCCGGGACCTCCAGCACGAAGCAGCTGAGTCGCCGGTGGCGCGGCGCCTCGAGGTCCGTGACCGCGAAGACCGTGACCAGGTCCGCGATGGAGCCATGGGTGATGAATCGCTTGGACCCGGTGATCCGGTACGCGTCGCCGTCGCGAATGGCCCGGGTCCGCGCCGCGGCCACGTCGGAACCGGCCTCGGCCTCGGTCAGGGCGAAGCAGATCAGCCACTCCCCGGACGCCAGCCTCGGGATCCAGCGTGTCCGCTGTTCGGCGTTGCCGGCGAGCACGATCGGCAGGGCGCCGAGCTCATGTGCCGCCAGGATCAACCCGGTCGTGGCACAGGCCCGGCTAAGCTGCTCCACGGCCAGGCACACGGTCAGGAGATCGCCGCCAAGCCCGCCATACTCCTCGGGAAAGGGCAGCGCCAGGATGTCCTGGGCCGCCAGCAGCTGGCGGAGATCCTCGGGGAATTCCGCCGTGCGATCGATCTCGGCGGCGCGCGGCGCCACCCGCTCGTCGGCCAGCACGCGGACCGCTTCGCGCAGCAGTCCCTGGTCCTCGGTCAGCCGGTAGGTCTGGGCGACGGCGGACTCGTCCATCACATCACCGGCAGCCGGCGTTCGGCAGGCGCCGCCGCGATGCGGGCCGCCAGCACCTCGCTGACGTCCAGCGTCGCCACGCGCGTGCCGCCCTCGGTTCCGGCCAGCCCGTCGCTGAGCATGACCATGCAGAACGGACACGAGGTCGCCACGGTCTCGGCACCGGTCTCGAGCACCTGGCGGCTGCGTTCGGCGTTGATCCGGGTGCCGCGCGTCTCCTCCATCCACATCCGCCCGCCGCCGGCGCCGCAGCAGAACGTCCCCTTGCCCGACTTGGCCATCTCCGTGATCGAGACACCGGCGGCCCCGAGGACCGCCCGAGGCGCCGCGACCACGTTGTTGTACCGGGCGAGATAGCAGGAATCGTGGACGGTCACGCTGCCCGGCCGGTGCTCGCCGCTGCTGCTCGTCGCGTCCTCGGGCAGCGTGGCCAGGCGACCGGACGACACGAGCTCGGCGAGGTACGTGCTGTGGTGGACGATGCGGAACGTGCCCCCGAGCTGGCCGTACTCGTTGCCGATCGTGTTGAAGCAGTGCGGGCAGGCGGTCACGATGGTCCGCCTGTCCATGCCGTAGCGGTTGAGCGTCTCGACGTTGCCCGAAGCGAGGATCTGGTAGACGTAGTCGTTGCCCATGCGGCGGGCCGGGTCGCCGGTGCACGACTCCTCCTGGCCAAGGATCGCGAAGCTGACGCCGGCGGCGTGCAGGCAGGTGGCGACGGCGCGGGCGACCTTCTGGTTGCGCGGGTCGAAGGCCGCCGCGCAGCCGACCCAGTAGAGGACCTCGAGCCGATCGAGTTCGCCGGCGGCGGCGACGTCCGCGACGATCGGAACCTCGAACGCCAGTCCACGGGTCCACTCGGTCCGCGCGCCGGCCGGCTGGCCCCACGGATTGCCCTGGTTCTCCATCGCCCGGAACGCGGTCGTCAGCTCCGCCGGGAACCGGCTCTCCTCGAGCACGAGGTTCCGGCGCAGGCCGACGATCTTGTCGACGTGCTCGATGAGCACCGGGCAGGCCTCGACGCAGGCCCCGCAGGTGACGCAATCCCAGACGGCGTCGAACGGGATGGCCTCGTCGACGATCGGGCGGGCGAGCGCCGCGGCCGCGGGTCTGGTGCCGTCGAGACCGTACGTCTCGCGCACGATCGGCGAGTTCGGGATCAGGTCGATCCCGTGCTCGGCTTCGACCGACATCTCGCGGATGCCCATGATGAAGGTCTTGGGATTGAGCGGCTTGCCCGTGTTCCAGGCGGGACAGGCCTCCTGGCAGCGGCCGCACTCGGTACAGGTGAAACCGTCCAGGAGGTCCTTCCAGCCGAGATCCTGGAGCGTCCTGAGACCGAAGGTCGCGGTCTCGTCTTCGAGATCCATCCGAGGCAGCTCGCCCCGTGGCGCGAGCTTGCGCAGGAAGATGTTCGGAAAGGCCGTGGCGATGTGGAGGTGCTTGCTGAACGGGAGGTAGCACAGGAACGCCGCGACCAGCCCGATGTGGAGCCACCAGAGCGCCGCAAAGCCCGTCTCGAGCGGCTGCGGGGCCAGCGACCGAAGCGGCACCGCCACGGCGTTCGCCACGACCGCGCCCGGAATGTCGCCGTAGCGTGCGACCTGGAAGCACTGCGCCAGCAGCTCGGCGGCGACGAGCCCGCCGATCATCGCCAGGATCGTCAGGGCATCGCGGTTGAGGGTGAGGCGTGCCGGCTTGATCACCAGCCGGCGGACATACGCCCAACCGATGGATACGAGGACGACCAGGGCGACCACGTTCTGCATCGCGCTGATCGCCGCCCAGATGGCGCCGTCAAGGGGCGCCGCCAGGACCGTCTGGATCACCCCGCCCGTCACGATGTCGCCGGTGCCGATGGTCAGCAGCACGAAGCCCCAGAAGATCCCGGCGTGCATCAACCCGGCACGCGGGTCCCTGAACATCCTGGTCTGGACGAATGCGTACTCCACGAGCCCGACCAGGCGAGCCGGCACGTTGGCGAACGGCGCGGACTGGCGGGCCACGGCGAAGACGCGCAGGTGCCGGGCCATGGCCAGGGCGAAGAAGACGGCGGCGCCCCAGAAGAGCGGGAACACGAGCGGATAGGCCGGGACGGCGGCGAACGGCTCGAACATCAGCTCGGCGGATCTCCCTCGGCGGTGTGGGTGGCCCCGTGATCGTACGGCCCGGCAAGCGTCTCGAGGGCATGCTCGAGCACGGCCTCGATCGCTTCGAGTGACTCCAGCGCGCCCTTCAGGCTGCCGGGAAGGTTGACGATCAGCGTCCCGCCGCGCACACCGACGATCCCGCGCGACAGGTCGGCCATCGGGGTGCTGGCCCGTCCGGCGGCACGCATCGCTTCGGCGAGCCCGGGCACCTCGTAATCGATCACGGCGGCGGTCGCCTGCGGGGTCACGTCCCGCGGCGTCAAGCCGGTGCCGCCCGTGGTGACGACGAGGCCGTGGTTGCGCGCTCCCTCCGTCAGGGCCTGCTCGATGGCCATCCGATCATCCGGGACGACGCGACGGTCGACGGTGAAGCCGAGCGCTTCCAACCGCTCGCCGACCCGGGCACCGGACAGGTCGTCGCGGACGCCCCCTGCGGCGCCGTCGCTGGCCGTGATCACCAGCGCGGACCGGCGACCCGCCTCCCTCACGCGCGCCCCGGCCGCTTCGGTCCCACCCGTCCCGCGACTCGACCGCCGGGACGCGGCCGGATCGGCCGGTCGTCCACGGGGCCCGGTGCGCGGACCCAGGTCCCGCTCTTGCCGCCGGCCTTCGAGACCAGGTGGATGGCCCGGATCTCGACGCCGCGCTCGACGCCCTTGACCATGTCGTAGACGGTGAGCGCCGCCACGGATGCCGCGGTCATGGCCTCCATCTCCACCCCCGTCTGCCCGGTGGTCGCGGCCTCGGCGCGGATCCGGAGCACGCCGGCGGTGCGGTCGGGCGTGATCGCCACGACGAGGTCCGTCAGCGCGAGGGGATGGCAGAGCGGGATCAGCTCGCTCGTCCGCTTGGCGCCCATCACGCCGGCCAGCTCGGCCACGCTCAGCACGTCACCCTTGGCGCCCCCGCCGTCGATGACCAGGCTCATCGTCTCGGGGGAGACGGCGACCGTCGCTTCGGCGACCGCTCGGCGCGCCGTGACCGGCTTGTCCGAGATGTCGACCATGCGCGGCCTCCCGGCCCGATCAACGTGGGAGAGCCGGCGGCGCTCGGCTCGCGGGGCTGGCTTGTGGTCCATGGGGTCCTCCGTGGTCAAGGCTGGTCGAGCCACCAGAGGGCGACCTCGGCGCCCGCCGGCAGGGAGTCATCGGCTTCCGAAACGATCGCCAGGGCGTCGGCGTCGGCCAGGGCGGAGATCACGTGGCTCCCCTGCCCGCCCGCCAGCCGAATGACGACCCGACCCTGTTCGTCGCGCACGGGGGCACCCGCGTCGTCACGCTGCGCCGTCACCCGCAGGTAGGCGCGGCGTCCGTGTCCCTTGCTGACCGGCTCGTCGAGGACGGCCCGATCGACCGGTCGGATGAGGTCGCGCCGGCCGGACAGGCGGCGGATCGCCGGGCGCACGAACAGCTCGAAGGTGACCGCCGACGACACCGGATTGCCGGGCAGTCCAAAGACGAGGACCGTGCCATCGCCCGCCGGACGCCGGGCCGTCCCGAACGCGAAGGGCTTGCCTGGCTGGACCGCCACCCGCCAGAGGTCGACCTGTCCGATCGCGTCGATCGCCGTCTTCACCACGTCGTACGGACCGACGGAGACGCCACCCGACACGATCAGCGCGTCGGCGCCCGCATCGAGGCCACGTCGCAGCCGCGCCAGGACGTCGTCGAGCTCGTCGGTGGCGATCCCGAGATCGATCGGCTCGGCGCCGGCAGCGCTCACCTGCGCTCGAAGGCCCGGACCGTTGGCATCGGGGATGCCGGCCGCACCGAGGGGCTCGCCAGGCGCGCGGACCTCGTCGCCGGTGGCCAGGACGGCGATCCTCGGCCGGCGATGGACATGGACCTCGGCCACACCCGCCGCGGCCAGCAGGGCGACGCCAGCCGCGCCGATCGCGGAACCGGCGGCGAGGAGCGTCTGGCCGGCTCGCAGGTCGCTACCTTCGTCCCGAATCGAGCCGCCAATCGGCACCACCTGGTGGACGAGACAGGCGGCGGGCAGCGGACCGGCCGCGTCCCTTCCACGCGGACCGGGTTGCCCAGCCTCGTCGAGCGGCGTCGTGGCCTCCACGGGGACGACCGCGTCGGCGCCGGCCGGCAGCCGCGCGCCCGTCGCGATCCGGACGGCCGTCCCAGCCCGGACGGTCACGTCCGGGGCGACACCCGCGCGGACGTCTCCGACGACCTCCAGGCGGATCGGCGACGTCTCGGTTGCGGCTCCCGTGTCGTCCGACCGGATCGCGTAGCCGTCCATCGCCGAGTTCGGCCACGGTGGGAGCGAGATCCGTGCCGTCACCGCCTCCGCCACGACCCGCCCGAGGGCCTTCGCCACGGCGATCGGCTCGCTGTCGAGCGGCGTTGCCGCGGCGAGCACGGCGTCCCGCGCCGCCTCGACGCTCAGGAGTGCCGAGCCCGTCGAGATCGTCATGCGTGCAGCTCCGGAACGACGGCGGGCTCACTCGTGCGGACGTCGGTGCGCCCGGCCCGCTGCGCGCGCGAACCGGCGAACCCGGCCACGACCGCACAGCCCACCACGATCACGACGCCAACGACGACCGCCGTCTCCTGCCAGAACTGGAACGGGAAGAGCTGCACGAGGCGCTCGGTTGCCGGGTCGAAGTCGTAGGAGCCGGCCGGAAAGAGCAGCTGATGGAACGTCTCGAACAGCGCATCGAAGGCGACCAGGGCCACGCCACCCAGCGCCACGACGGTGATGGCCAGCCCGATCGCACCGCGCCGGACCGCCCGCCAGGTGGCGGGCCGGTCGCGGCGCCGACCGGCGACGACCAGGATCACGAGCGAGGCCACCGCGAGGATCCACAGCCCGGTGAACACGGTCTTGACGTCGCGCATGTGGCCGCGCTCGCGCTCGTCCAGGACGGGCTGGCCTCGAACCTCAGCCGCGAAGTCCGGCGGCCCGAACACGAGATCCGACAGGATCGATCCGGTAGCCGCGTTCAGCTCCTCGGTCGTGAACCCGGTCCAGCCCGCGGCATTGGACCGTCCCTGCTCGTACGACACCCACTGCGGGGAGAGGAACGGCAGCACGGCGAGCGTGATGATGACGACGGCCGTTGCCAGGCCGGTGAGCACGGACAGGGCTCGTCCGCCGAGGGCGTTCACGGCCCCATCCTAGCCCGTCGGGCCCGCCTCACTCGTCCTCGAGCGTCCTCGCCTGGTCCCACCAGCCCTCCATCGTCAGGTCCGACGGTGGATCCACCTTCAGCTCGGCGGCCGCGGCCCGCAGTCGTGCCTTGAACGCCTCGAGATCGAGCGCCAGGATCTGGCGGAGACCCTCGATTCGAGCCTGGATCAGGAGCTGGTGTTCGGCCGGTCCGAAGCTGGCGAGGTTCAGCATCAGCGCCTCGTCGCGCCACATGAGGACGTCGTTCGTGGTGGCATTGACCTGGTCGGCGAGGGTCTGGCGGCGCGTCGGCGTCTCCGACACCTCCAGCAGCAAGCCGGTCGTGAAGATGCCCTGCCGATCGAGTCGGTTCAGGTGGACGGGCTCGATGCGCGTCAGCTCGTTGATCGGTGGCACGGGGCGATGATGCCATGCCGGCATCGACAGCATCAGGTCAGGCTGCCCAGCTCGCGAGCGAGCGGGCGTAGATGTGTCGTCACGCCATAGGTTTCGCCGGTCTCCGGATCGCGACGGACCGCGACCACGAGTCGTCGATCGCCGGCGGGCGTGGTGATCCGGCAGGCGAGGGGCTTGCCACCCTGGTAGACGAGGTCCATGAGCTCGAAGGCGGCGGGCGGGAGGTCGAGCAGCGCCTCGCGGGCGGGCTGGCCGATGCATGCCTGGCCGAACGCCTCGATGAAGGCACGATTGCCGTGCACGATCATGTGTCCCGCGCCGACGTGGAAGGCGGCCGGGTACGGGGGCCCTGGCGCCACCCGGCCGTAGACCTCGCGATCGGTCATCGTGCCGCCTCGCGCCTCACGCCAGCGTCGGCCAGCCGGTCGAACAGGGCGGCTCGCCGGCGGGCCTCGCTCACGAGATCGCCTGGCTGTCGGCCGCGGCCCGAAGGAGCTCCCAGGCCCGATCCACGTGGCGTGCTTCGGTCCGCAGGTTGCCAACGGCCACGCGGATCGTGAAGCGGCCGGCCAACCGCGTGTGCGACAGGAAGACCTCCCCGCTCCGGTTGACCGCGTCCATGATCGCCGCGTTCGCCTCGTCCAGCCGCTCGGCCACCGCCGGCTCATGGGCGCGCGCGGCGAGCGCCGCGGGTCGCCAGCGCAGGCAGACCGTCGAGAACGGGACTGGCGCCAGGAGCTCCCAGTCCGGATCGGCATCGATCGCAGCCGCCAGGGTCGCCGCCAGGTCGAGGTGCGCCCGGATGCGCCGACGCAGCCCATCGAGACCGAACCAGCGCAGCAGCATCCACAGCTTGAGCGCCCGGAACCGGCGTCCGAGCTGGGGCGTGTACTCGTTGTAGTCGCGGACCGGGCCGGAGCGGTCCAGCGTTCGCAGGTACTCGGGGACCAGGCTGAACGCCGCCCGGAGCGACGCCATCCGGCGGGTCAGCAGGAGCGAGGCGTCGAGCGGGGTGAACAGCCACTTGTGCGGGTTGACCACGATCGAATCGGCCCGCTCCCAGCCGGCGAACGGCGCTCGACGATCGGGCAGCATGGCGACGACGCCCGCATAGGCCGCGTCGACGTGCAGCCAGAGTCCCTCGCGCTCGACGATGTCCGCCACCGCGGCAACCGCATCGACCGATGTCGACGAGGTGGTCCCGATCGTCGCTACCACGGCGGCCGGACGCAGGCCGGCGGCTCGATCGGCCGCGACAGCCGCCGCCAGGTCCTCCGCCACCATCTCGTACCGGTCGTTGACGGGGATCCGCACGAGCGACGATCGCCCCAGGCCCAGCGTCATACACGCCTTCTCGACCGAGCTGTGGGCCTCGGCCGAGGCGTAGACCCGCAACCCTGCCCCGAGATCGTCGCGGCCGGCCAAACCGCGCGCCGACACCTGCGCGCCACAGGCCTCGCGGGCCGCGGCGAGGGCGATGAGCGTCGACGTCGACGCCGTGTCGGTGAGCAACCCGTCGAAGCCGTCTGGCAGCCCGAGCGCCTGGCGCAACCAGTCGACGACCACCTCCTCGAGCTCCGTCCCGATCGGCGATGTCCGCCAGAGCATGGGGTTCTGGCCCAGCGTCGCGGTGAGCATCTCGCCCAGGATCCCCGGGCCCGAGGCGGTCGTGGCGAAATAGGCGAGGAAGCCCGGGTGCTGCCAGTGCGTCGCGTTGGGTTCGACCAGGCGCCGGTAGTCGGCGAGGATCGCCTCGAGCGATTCGGGCGCCTCGGGCGGCGACACCGGGAACAACGGTCGAAGCGTGCCAGGTTCGATATCGGGAAGGATCGCCCTCGACTCGATCGTCTCGAGGTAGTCGGCCATCATGTCCACGACCGTGTGGGCCGCCGCGCGAAAAGCGTCGATATCCATGTCGAGCAATGGCGTGCGGTCGTCCGATCCGGTCACGCGGCCAAGTGTATCGAGCGGCGGGCCCCTGTCTCCGGTCGGGCGGCCGCCCGGGGCGTCGCACCCGCCACGACTGGCCGTCACCCCGGCGCGAATACCATGCGCGGATGACGATCGCCGACGTTCAAGCGCCCCGCCCGGCCTGGCCGGTCGCCGCGACCGTCAGCGCGTTCGCCTTCGTCGTCTATTTGCGGACGCTCATGCCCGGGATCGCTTTCGGCGACTGGGGTGAGATGCAGACCGTGCCGCACGTGCTTGGGGTCGCCCACCCGACCGGTTACCCCACCTACGTCCTCATCGCCTGGCTCGCCGAGCTCCTGCCTATCGGATCGGTGGCCTTCCGGGCAAACCTCCTGTCGGCCATCTTCGTGAGCGCGGCGCTCGGCACGGTCACGCTGATCGCGATGCGACTCGGCACACGGCCGATGATCGCCGCCGGCGGCGCGCTCGCGCTTGGCGCCGTCGGCACCGTCTGGGCCGCGGCGACGGTCTCGGAGGTCAACCCGCTGCACCTGTTGTTCGCCGCGCTGCTCCTCCATCGCGCCCTGGTCTGGGCCGACCGACGGCGGCTCTCGGATCTCGTGATTGGCGGCCTGCTGGTCGGCCTCGCACTGGGAAACCACCTGCTGACGCTGTTCCTGGTGCCGTTCGTCGCGCTGTTCGTGCTCTGGGCCGGGCGGCGCGAGATCCTGGCGAGACCCTGGATCCTGGTTCCCGGGCTGGCGGCGGGCGTGCTCGGTCTGGCGGTCTACCTCTACATCCCGCTCGCCGCGAGCGCGTCCCCTCCCCTCGCCTACAACCACCCGACCACGCTCGACAGCGTCCTGTGGCTCGTCGAGGGGACGCAATTCCGCACGCAGTTCGACTTCCTGTCGCCGAAGGGCCCCGCCGAGTTCATGGCATCCCTTCCGGCGCTGTGGTCGCTGGTCGTCATGCGGGCCACGCCGATCGTGCCGATCGTGGGCGTGGCCGGGCTGGCCGTGCTCCTGGTCCGCCGACCGGCATTCGGTCTGCTCTGTGTCGCGTTCCTGGCGACCGGCATCTACATCTGGGCGAACTACCTCCATCTCGAGCACTACCTGCTGGTCCCCTGGCTCGTGCTCGGGATCGGGATAACGGTCGCTCTCCAGTCGGCGGCCGGCGCCGTGGCGCGCTGGGGTCGAAGCCTCACGCCGATCGATGGCGGCGCCGTAGTCGGGGTTGCCGCGCTGGCCTTCGCCGTGGCGCTCGGCGCGATCAATTGGCCGGCCGCCGACCGAAGCGCCGACACGTCTGGGCAGGAGTACGTGGACGCCGTCTTCGCGTCGCTCCCGCAGAACGCCGCGATCCTGTCGTACTGGGATGCCTCGACACCGCTGTGGCACGGGCAGCTGGTGGAGGGGCTTCGTCCGGATGTCCTGGTCGTCGACGACACCAACATCGTCTATGAGGACTGGGTCACGCGCGAACGGCGGATCGCATCGCTCATCTGCGATCGGCCCGTCTTCATCCTCCGGCTGGCCGATGCCGACCTCACCCCGACGCGACAGGCCTTCCGGCTCGAACCGTTCCTGACGGTCAGGGTCGCCGCCGGGGAGCCGTCGGCATCGGTCGAGCGCCCGATCTACCGGGTCCTGCCTGCGGATCCCACGGTGTGTGGCGGTTAGGGTCGGCGTTCCCGGCTTAGCTGCCCGGCGGCCGTTCCTCTCAGCGCGGTGCACTGCCCGTTGCGGCAAAGGTACGGCCTAACGCGCGGCGACCACGACGCGTTACCCAGGCACATAGCTATCGGACGACCATTCGCCTATGTGGAAGCTCGCAGAGCGCGTCATCACCGAGATTGACCTCGCCGCCGCGCGGCGGCGAGCCCAGGGTGACGCGCCCTTCAGTCCGGCATGGGACGCCGATATGGCACGGGTCGAGGATCTCGAGCGAGCACTCTGGCGAATCGAACATCCGCCGAGACTTGCGGACGCGGCCCTCGTCGCCTGAAGATTCAGGCCGT
>JBGPVC010000034.1:0-21024 GCA_041491485.1 Candidatus Limnocylindria bacterium | reverse complement strand
GCGAAGGCGACGAGGACGGTCCCGGTGAGCAGCCCCATCTGGACGAGGATCCGCGGCAGCGGCGGGTACTTGCCGTCGATCCGCGCGGCCACCCGCTCGCGGCCGTCCCACACGTTCCACCGCCACGGGCCGATCCGGCCGATGATCTGATCCGGGCAGGAAGGGATCGCACCGGCGGCAGGATAGCAACCGTCTGGGACTGGACGTCGCCACCGGGAGCGGCTATGGTAAGTGTCGAAGTGACTACAACTCGCCAGACGTCCCTCCCCGCTGACTACGACCCATCGCGGTTCCCCGCCTTTGCGGTGACGGTCGATGTCGTGATCCTGACCATGTCCGGGGGCGCGCTGCAGATGCTCCTGGTCCGTCGAGGGGAGGCGCCGTTCCAGGGGATGTGGGCGATCCCGGGCGGCTTCAAGCGTCCGACCGAGACGTTGGACGAGGCGGCCAGGCGGGAGCTGGCCGAGGAGACCGGGGTCGACGCGGCGAGCCTGCTGACCCAGTTCGGTGCGTACGGCGATCCCGGGCGCGACCCGCGGATGAACGTCGTCACGGTCGCCTACGTCGCCGTGCTCCGCGACGTGGGAGCCGTGGTGGCCGGCACGGACGCAGCTGAGGCGGCGCTGGTCCCGGTCGCCGATGTGCTCGGCGGCCAGACCGAGTTGGCCTTCGACCACCTCCGGATCGCACGCGACTCGATCGAGCGGGTCCGAGTCGAGATCGAGGTCTCGGGGATCGCGACCGCGTTCGTCGGACCGACGTTCACGCTGGCCGAGTTGCGTGCCGTCTACGAGGCGGTCTGGGGCGTCCAGCTCGACGCCGCGAACTTTCGCCGGAGTGTGGCCGCCGAGGACGGCTGGGTGATCCCGACCGGCCAACGCGCTCAACCCGGCCGTGCCGGCGGCCGGCCGGCGGAGCTGTATCGCGCGGGGCGCGCCTGGAGCAATGGCGGGCCCATCCATCGGTTGCCGCGACATTGAGGAGGAAGGGAGCCATGAAAGCCGTCGTCCAGGATGAGTACGGGCCCCCGGAGGTGCTGCGGATCGAGGAGGTCGAACGGCCGGTGCCCAAAGACGACGAGGTGCTGATCAGGATCCACGCCTCGACCGTCTCGCAGACGGACACCCACGCTCGCGCGGCCAGCCCGTGGTTCTGGCGCCTCTTCGCCGGACTCCGTCGACCGAGATGGCGGACGCTGGGCGTCGAGCTGTCGGGCGTGGTCGAAGAGGTCGGCGCTGCCGTCCGCGGGTTCAAGGTGGGCGACGAGGTGTTCGGGACGCCACGGCGGTTCGGCGGCGCTCACGCCGAGTTCATCTGCCTTCCCGAGAGCGCCCCGCTGGCCCACAAGCCGGCCGGTCTGAGCTTCGCTGAGGCCGCGGCTGTCTGCGATGGAGGTGGTCAGGCCCTTGCCACTCTCAGGCAGGCAGACGTCCACGAAGGACAGCGGATCGTCATCTACGGGGCGTCCGGTTCGCTCGGGACGGCGGCCGTCCAGCTGGCGAAGCACCTCGGTGCTCATGTCACGGCCGTCTGCAACACGAAGAACGTCGAGCTCGTGCGTTCGCTCGGGGCGGACGAGGTGGTCGACTACCTGCAGGAAGACTTCACCACGAAGGGTCAGCGATACGACGCGATCATCGACGCCGTGGGCAAGTACGCGTTCCGCTGGGGGCGACGGGCGCTGAAGCGGCCAGGGATCTACGTCGCCACGGACATGGGGCCGTACGGGCTCGAGACGATCGCGATGGCGATTGCGACCCGATGGACCGGCGACAAGAAGTTGAAGATGGCGACGGGTCGGAGGAACAAGGACGACGTCCTGTACTTGAAGGGGCTGATCGAGGCGGGAGCCTACCGGCCGGTCATCGACCGCCACTACCCGATGGACCAGGTGTCGGACGCGCACCGGTACGTCGAGACCTGGCAGAAGACCGGGAACGTCGTCCTGACGATCGCCGGGGACGCCTAGGTCGCGGTCTCCGTGGCCGGATCGCGGACCGGGATGAGCAGCGCGGCCAGGAGCCCCGATGCCAGGCAGGCGGCGATCCCGAGCGTCACGGCGCCGCCGAGCGAGGTGGCGGCGATGATGCCGGCGATGGCCGCGCCGATCGGAAAGCCGGCGAAGTTGAAGCCCATCGAGATGGCGAACGCACGCCCCAGCCAGGCCGGGTCGATGCGTCGCTGGCGAACGGTGAACAGGGCGATGTCGAGCGGGCCGTTGACCAGACCGACCAGGAGCTGGGACACGCCGATGAGGCCCAGCCCGAGGATGGGATCGAGGGCGCTCGGACCGCCGGCCGGGCCGGCGAGCGCCACGGGAAGGACGAGGGCGATCGCCGCGCCATAGCCGAATGGAGGCAGAACGAGCATCACCCACTCCCGGCCGCGTGTGTCGATCCGCCCGAAGGCGAGCGCCGACACCATCCCGGACAGCCCCGAGATGGCAAACAGGAACCCCACCAGGGCTTCGCTCTCACCGAGCTGGCGCAGCACCAGGAGCGGCAGCACGATCGTCGTCATGCCGCCCGCGAGATTGAGCACGGAGACGGACACCCCCAGCCCGCGAAGCGTGCGGTTCCGCCACACGTACACGACACCCTCGCGGGCATCGCTCAGGAGCGTCCCGGTGGCCGTCACCTCGGTCTGGGGGTCCCGCACCCCGACCATGCTCAGGGCCGTCAATCCATAGACCAGGCCGATCACGAGCAGCGCGAGTGGCCCTCCTCCGAGCGCCACCAACGACGCCGCGATGGGCGGGCCGACGACGGTCGCGACGACGTAGCCGTTGGAGTCGATGGCGTTGACCCGTTCCCAGAGGTGGCGCGGGACGATCAACGGGAACAGGGTCCGCAGCCCGACCGCGCTGAAGATCGACGTGAGCGACATGACCACGGCGATCAGTACGAGCAGCCAGGACGGGAGCGCGTGGGCGCTGGACAGGCCGGCAACCACGAACAGGGCGGTTGCCGCAACCACGTAGTCGAGGATCATGAGCTGGATTCGACCGTGGCGATCCAGGAGCACGCCGGCGATCGGGCTGATGGCGATGCCCGGGAAGATACTCGCGAAGGTCACCAGGCCGGCCAGCTCTGGCGAGTGGTACTCGGCCAGCGTGAAGAGCACGAGCGCGATGGCGACCATCGCCTGGGCGATCCGGGCGAAGGCCATCCCCACCAGGATCCGGCCCAATGACGGCACGCCCAGGAGCGCGCGATAGGAGCGATCGGTGGAGCGGTCGGTCATGGGCGACCCCATCGTATCGGGGCGTCGACCAAAGGCGCTCCGGCCCGGCCTTTCGGGACGTTCGGCAGACGCTGGCGGTCGAGCGGTTGGAGACAGTTCTTGATCGAGCATCCCACAGGAGTGATCCGTGTTCGAGCGGCTGGGTTCTGCGGCCTTCAGGTTCCGCTTCCTCGTCCTCGTCGTCTGGGTCGTCGCGGCCGGCGCCGCGCTCGCATTCGCGCCCTCGCTCACGAAGGTCGGGTCGACCGACCAGAGCTCGTTCCTGCCCCCGGCCACCGAGTCGATCCAGGCTCGAAACGTGCTGGAGCGCGCATTTCCCAAGGAGGTCTCGGCGGGGTCCGCGACCATCACCTTCTCGCGCGACGGAGGGCTGACGGCCGCGGACAGCACGTACATCGGGGAGGTCGGGGCGTGGATCACCAGTCCTGACGCGCCGGCCGGCCTGCGCGACATCGTGTCCGGCGTCCAGACGCCCGAGTCGGATCCGCAGCTCGCCCCAATGATGCGCAGCTCGGACGAGACGCTCGAGATGATGAACGTCAACCTGACCGTGTCCTCGATGGCCGGCGGCGCCGGCGATGCGGTGGCCGCGCTGCGAACCCACCTCGAGCAGACGGTGCCGACGGGGATGCAGGCACACGTGACCGGGTCGGCCGGGGTCAGCCTCGACTACATGAACGCGATCGTGAAGGGCACCGACAGCACGCTCCTCGTGACCATCGTGCTGGTGGTGGTAATCCTCCTGCTGGTCTACCGCGCACCGCTGGCTGCGCTCGTCCCGCTGGCGACCATCGGCGCCGCCTTCCTGGTCTCACGCGGCGTCCTCGGCTACCTGGCCGAAGCCGGCTGGAAGATCTCCTCGCTGCTCGACACGTTCGTGGTGGTGCTCGTCTTCGGTGTCGGCACCGACTACACGATCTTCCTCATCTCCCGGTTCCGGGAAGAGGTCAGCCGAGGCGACTGGCACGCGGCGTCCCAGGCGACCGTGAAGCGCATCGGCGCAGTCATCACCGCCAGCGCCGCGACCGTGATCGTGGGCCTGGGATCGATGGCGTTCGGGCAGTTCGGGATGATCCAGACCACGGGACCCGCGCTCGCCATCGCCATCTTCGTCACGCTCGTCGCAGGGCTGACGCTCACGCCGGCGCTCCTCGGGATCTTCGGGCATTACCTCTTCTGGCCGATGCACGAGCGCGACGAATCCGTGGTCAACCCGCGCAGCTTCTTTGCCCGCCTGGCGGCCGCCGTCTCGCATCGCCCCGCGGTCGTCGCCGGCGCCCTGATCCTCGCGCTGCTCATCCCGGTGGCGGGAATCCCGGCGATGCGCAACAACTTCGACGCGGTCTCCGACCTGCCGACGACGTCCGACGCGCGAGCGGGGTTCGACCTGGTGGCTGAACGCCTCGGCAAGGGCAAGATCATGCCGGTCAGCGGCGTGGTCGACACTGACACGGGCACGGGCACGGACCTGCTGTCGCCGGCATCGCTCGGGCAGATCCATGACGCAACGCAGGCCGTGGCGGGGACGGCGGGCGTCCAGAGCGTCACCAGCCTGATCTCGCCGACCGGGGACGGCAGCGTCCCTGATGCCTACGTCCCGTCACGGCAGTTGCAGACGATGGCGGACGGGTTCGTGTCATCGGGCGGCGGCGTGAAGGCGCTCCTCGAACCGAAGGTGACGACGTCGCTGCAGTCGGCCGCCGACTACGTGGGCGCGCTCGCGAGCCCATTCCCGGATGTGGCGGCCTCGGCGGCGTACACGATCGTGCGGTCCGACCTTCGCACCGCGCCCGAGCTGATCGCGCAGCTTCGCGAGAGTGGCCGGGTGTCCACGCAGCTGCGAACACTCGCCGCCGTCGTGGCGGGCCCGGCAGTCCCGGGGATCGATCCGCAGGCGGCGCTGCTGGCGGTCGCTGGATACCTGCAGGAGCTGGTCGCCGCCTACCCGGCCCTCGCGACCACGCCGGCGATCGCCAGCGCTCGGGCCGACCTGCTCTCGTTGCAGCGTGCACCCACGTCCGCGGCGATCGCCGATCTCGCCGCGGCGCTCGGGTCGCTGGCCACGACCTTCGACGCCCAGCCCGACGCCGTCCTCTTCCCGAAGAGCCTGCCGGCCAGCGCCCAGGCGACCGCCCTCCAGCAACAGATCGCGGCGACGTTCGGCCGGCTCCCCGGGGACCTGCGGGCGCTCGCCGCGCTGTACGCGGCGCTCCCCGACGACTTGTTCATCGCGACCACGCTCGCCGGTGAGAGCGGCGCGCAGGTCCGGACGGCCGTGGCGGCCTACCTGTCCGCTGACGGCGCGGTGACGCGACTCTTCATCATCACCACTGACGACCCGTATTCGATCCCCGCGTTCGAGACCGTCCGCCGGGCCCGGGAAACCCTGGATCCGTTCGCGGCAGGGTTCGGCGGCGAGGCCCAGGCGTACGTAGGCGGGCCCACCGCGGAGCTGGCGGACACCCAGACCGCGCTGAACACGGACTTCCAGCGCGTGGCCGTCATCACGGTCCTCGGGGTGCTCGTCGTCCTGATGCTCCTGCTCCGCGCGATCGTCGCGCCGATCTACCTGGTGCTGACGGTCCTGCTCTCATACCTGAGCACGCTCGGACTCACCTCATGGCTCTACCAGTCGGTGTTCGGGCAGCCCGGGGTCAACTTCTTCCTGCCACTGATGGTCTTCGTGCTGCTGGTGGCGCTTGGCTCGGACTACAACATCTTCCTGATGAGCCGGGTCCGCGAGGAGAGCCAGGATCGGCCGATCCGCGAGGGTATCCGCGTCGCGTCCGGGCGAACGGGTGCGGTCATCACGTCGGCCGGGCTGATCCTGGCCGGGACGTTCGGATCCATGGCGAGCGCCCCGCTCGTGGTCCTGTTCCAGATCGGGGTGGCGGTCGGGGTCGGTGTGCTGATCGACACGTTCGTGGTCCGATCGATCCTCGTGCCGGCGCTCACGACGCTGGCCGGGGACCGTGCCTGGTGGCCGTCGTATCGGCGGCCCGGCCAGGCCGCCGACAAGCCCGCCCCGGTTGCTGGCCACCAACCCGCGGGCCATGGCCACGGGACGGCGTAGCCACGGTGACCTCCATCACCTGAGGTCCGCCTGCCAGTGCGCGGGCGCCTTCCCGAAGGCGCGTTTGAAGGCTCGACTGAACGCCTCCTCCGAGGTGTAGCCGACGGTCGCGGCGATCTCCCCCACCCCGGATTCAGTCCAGCTTCGAGCACGCCTGGCTCGATCCGGTCGGCGGCAAGGCCTTCTGCCTCGTGACCGGCCCGAGCAAGGCGCCGGCCTTGACGGCGGGAGGCTCGGTCTAGTCGACGGTGGCGATGCACTCGATCTCGACCCGGCTACCCAGGGCGAGACCGGAGGCGCCAAAGGCACTTCGGGCGGGCAGGTTCCTCGGAAAGAACTCGACGTACACGCCGTTCATCGCGGCCCATTCCCCCATGTCGGCGAGCATCGCGGTGCACTTGATCACCCGGTCCATCGACGAGCCGTGCCGCTCGAGCACGGACCGGATGTTGACCATGGCCTGTCCAGTCTCCGCCTCGATGCCTCCTGGGACCAGGATGCCGCTGCTGTCGATCCCGATCGCCCCGGAGAGGTAAAGCATCGTCCCGACTCGAACGGCCTCGGAGAACGGAAGCTTCATCGATTCGAGCGACGTCGCCACCGGGAAATACTCGACGGTATCCAAGGTCGATGCTCCTCCTTCGAGACCTCGCAAGGCGAGACCGTGGTCAGATTGTGACAGCCGACGCGGCAGTCCCGACGAGCGTGTATCGTCGGGCATCCAGGCCGAGCGGCGGTCAACGCAAGGAAGGGAGCCGACGTGAACTTCAACAGCATCCTCATCGGTTCTGAGGATCCGGCGCGCCTCACCGCCTACTACACCAGGGTGCTCGGGGAGCCGGGCTTCAGCGACAGTGGCTACAGCGGCTGGATCATCGGCAACGGCGCGATCACGGTGGGGCCGCACAGCGAGGTTCACGGCACGAACGTCGAGCCCGGCCGGTTCATCTGGAACATCGAGAGCGCGGACGTCAAGGCGGACTTCGAGCGCTTCAAGGCCGCCGGCGCCACGGTCGTGCGGGAGCCGTACAGCTTCGAAGGAGCGCCCGGATCGCTGATCGCCACGTTCGCCGACCCGGACGGCAACTACTTCCAGCTCATGAGCCCGATGATGCCCTCGGCTGACTAGAGGAACTCGCGTTCGAGGTCCGCGAAGATGGCGGCGGGCCATCGGAGAGGGCCCGCCGCACCGGGCGAGCGCGGAGCAGGCCGCCCACGTCGTCGACATCATCGAGGCTGCGGGGAGCTCCATGCGTGATGGCGGCCGGCCGGTCGAGGTCTCCTCGCGATTCCCGGCACCGCCGCTGATGCCCTGGGCGGAACGGCCGGGCCTGCGCCGGTGACACGCCGCGGCCTGATCCTGTTCGGCCTGATGTCGATCATCTGGGGCATCCCTTACGTGTTTATCCGGGTCGCGGTCGAGGAGATCAGTCCGGCGACCCGCGTGCTCGCGCGCACGGCGATCGCGACCGCGATCCTGCTGCCGATCGCGCTCCTGCGCGTCGACCTTCGGGCGGTGCTCGCTCGCTGGCGCTGGGTCGTCGCATTTGCCGCCGTCGAGATCGCCATCCCGTGGGTGATGCTCGGATCGGCCGAGCAGCACCTCTCGAGCTCGCTGGCCGGCCTGCTGGTTGCCGGCGTCCCCCTCGTCGGTGCGGCGATCGCCATCGCCACCGGCGGTGCCGACCGGTTCGGGCGAACGGGACTGCTGGGGCTCGCGATCGGGCTGGTCGGCGTCCTGGCGATCGTGGGCGCGGACTTCGAGGCCTCCGATTCGACGGCGTTCCTCGAGATCATGGTCGTCGTCGTCGGGTATGCCGTCGGGCCGGCCATCCTTTCCCGCCGACTGGCCGGGTTGCCGTCGATCGGGATCATGGCGCTGTCGCTTGCCCTGTGCGCCGTCGTCTACGTGCCGATCGCCGCCGCCCAGTGGCCGTCGGCCGTGCCGTCCACGAACGTCCTCGTCGGCGTGGTGGTCCTGGGGACCGTCTGCACCGCCGCTGCGTTCCTCGTGTTCGCCGCCCTGATCGCGGAGATCGGCCCGGTGCGCGCCACGGTCATCACGTACGTCAACCCGGCTGTGGCCGCGGTGCTGGGCGTGCTGGTCCTCAACGAGACGTTCAGCCTGGCGATGGGGATCGGCTTCGCGCTCGTGATCCTCGGTTCCACGCTGGCGACGCGCCGATCGCGCGTCGCTGCCGGCGCTCCCCAGCCAGGATCGACCGCCCGCGACGCTCTCGAGGTGGTGGCCACCGGCCGGGGTTCCGGCTAGCCCCACCCTGAAGATGCCGGGTGGCCGGCTGGGCGCGGGACGGCGGCTCTCCTAGGGTAGGCACATCAGGCACGAACAGGACCGATCGGATGACCGACCGGTCGCCGTGCCGGCACCACGCTCGAACGAGCG
The DNA here is from genome assembly GCA_041491485.1 of Candidatus Limnocylindria bacterium. Taxonomy (GTDB): domain Bacteria; phylum Chloroflexota; class Limnocylindria; order Limnocylindrales; family CSP1-4; genus SPCO01. The sequence goes on along the minus strand of JBGPVC010000034.1, from coordinate 12,304 downwards.
CAACACGCCGTCGCGAGTCACGTGAGATCGTGGCGGCAGGAGGGACGGAACTGCGATGCGGGTCAACCGCCGATTTCTCAACTGGGGTGTCTTCCTGGTCGCCATGGGTGGCGTCCTGGTCGTCGCCGATCTGGCCGCCGTCGACGACTCGACGATTGCCGACGCGCTGCGCCTGTGGCCGCTCGCCATCGTCGCGATCGGGATCAGCCTGATCCTTCGCCGGACGCGCTTCAGCCTCGCCGGCGGCATGCTCGCTGCGGCGATCCCCGGCCTGTTGCTGGGTGGCGCCTTCGCCATGGTTCCGCACTTCGCCGTGGACTGCGGAGCAAGCGGCACCTCGGGGAGCCTGGCGACCCTGGCGACCCATGAGGGCGTCTTCGATGGCCCGGCGCGGGTGTCGGTCTCGAGCGGCTGTGGCGTCCTGACCATCGACACGGCGCCGGGTAGCGGCTGGCAATTCCAGTCCGACAGCTCGACGACTCGCGCGCCGATCATCGACTCCTCCGGGCGGTCGCTGTCGATCGACGCCGGCGGGCGCGACGGCTGGCACGTCTTCGATCGAACGCACGAGACCTGGAACGTCACGCTTCCGACGAGCGCGATCGACGACCTCTCGCTGGTCGTCAACGCCGGCGAAGGCCGGATCCACCTGCCGGGTGCCCAGCTCGGCAACCTTGACGTGACGACCAACGCGGCCCAGACGAGCGTCGACCTGTCCGGTGCCTCGGTGGCGAGCCTGTCGGGTGTCGTCAATGCCGGGATGCTCTCGTTCCACCTCCCGACCGGGGCCGACCTCGTTGGCTCCGTGGAGGTCAATGCCGGGGCGCTCCAGGTGTGCGTCCCGAGCGGCACGGGCCTACGCGTCCACCACACCGGGGTCCTGAACGGGATCACCGTCAACGGCGGGCAGGAGTCCGGCTCTGACTGGCAGAGCCCGGACTACGCATCGGCCGCCCATCACGCCAACCTTGATGTCAATGTGAATCTCGGCGGAGTCGAGATCAATCCGATTGGAGGATGCAAGTGAATCGCCGTCTCTATCGTTGCCGCCACGACCATCGCATCGCGTGTGTGGCTTCGGGGATCGCCGAGTATTTCGACGCCGACCCGACGATCGTCCGGATCCTGTGGGTCCTCTCGATCTTCCTGGGCGGCATGGGCGTCCTGCTCTACATCGCGATGGCCATCATCGTGCCGCTCGAGCCGGAGCAGGGCTTCATCGGCACCGGTTCGCTGGCCGATGCCCCGACGGGCGAGGCGGCCGGCGAGGCCGGCGTCCCCGTCCCCGCCCCCGCCACCTGGCAGCCGGCGCCGTCGACGCACCGCCACGCAAGCCGTGGCGGTGACGGACGCGGAACCCTGTTCGTCGGGATGGCCCTGGTCCTGTTCGGTGCGCTGGCCCTGGTCGACGCGTACCTGCCCGGCTGGGCGGACCACGGCCGCTTCCTCTGGCCGGCCTTCATCCTCGGCATCGGCACCATCCTGGTGCTGGGCGCCGTCCGACGCGAGCCGACCAAGCCGTGATCGGCGGCGCAGTCCTTGTCGTAGGGCTGCTCCTCATCCTGGCCGGGCTGGCGTCAGCCTGGATCCCCGGCGAAGCGACGTTCGCTTCGTCGGGGATTGCCCTTGCCCCGGAAGATCCTGACGGCGGAGGGGCCGGTCCACTCGCCCTCGCCCGGAGAGCGCGCAATCCGATGCGGGCGTTCCTGCTCTCCCCGATCCACCCGGCGACGTGGTACGCCAACGCGGCCATCGTGCTCGGCTTCTTCGTCGGGATCGTTGCCTTCAGCATCCTGGTCTCGATCGCGTCGGCGGGCTTCGCGACGATCGTCGCCGGCGTCGGGGTCGCCCTGATCGCCGTGGTGATCGAGGGATCGAGACGCGTCGCAAGGATCGAGCGTCGCCGGGTGAGCTTCGGTACCGGCGAACGCCTCCTGGCGCATCCCTACCGGCCGCTGCGCGGCGGCATCGGAGGGATCATCCGCGCCGAGTTCGCCGACGAGAACCGCTGGCGGGACGTGCTCTACGTCGCCGTCAACCTCCCGCTCTCGATCATCGAGTTCCTCGTCGTGGCGACCGTGTGGGCGATCTCGCTCTGGCTGCTGACGATGCCAATCTGGTACGACGCCGTCGCGGGCACGACCCTGCCCGAGTACCTCGGAGCCCTGTCGGGCCACGACGCCCCGGTGGTCGTCACCCGGACCCTTGTCGGCGCCGCGCTGCTGCCCGTTGCGGCCTCGATCTCGCAGCTCGTGATGGCCCTCCATCGCGCCGTGGTCGCTGGCCTGCTGTGCACCTCGGAGAGCCGGGAGCTCCGGCGCCAGGTCGAGACCCTCAAGGAGAGCCGTTCGGCTGTCCTCGACGTCGAGGCCAGCGAGCTCCACCGGATCGAGCGCGATCTGCACGACGGCGCCCAGCAGCGCCTGGTCATGCTCACGATCGACCTCGGCCTGGCGAGCGAGCGGATCGACACGGATCCGGCGGCGGCGAAGCAGCTGATGCTCGAGGGACAGGAACAGGCTCGCGAGGCATTGGCCGAGCTGCGCGATCTCGTTCGGGGGATCGCCCCATCGATCCTGCTGGATCGAGGCCTGGTACCGGCCATCAGCTCCATCACGGCTCGCGGGCCGGTGCCGACATCGGTCCGGAGCGACCTTCCGCCCGGTGTCCGGCTGCCGGCTGCGGTCGAGCGGGCGGCCTACTTCGTCGCGGCCGAGGCACTCGCGAACGTGGCCAAGCACAGCGCGGCCACGCACTGCGAAGTGCGTTGTCGCCGGGAAGGCGCGAACCTGGTCATCGAGGTCTGGGACGACGGCGTGGGCGGTGCGACTTCGGCGCCCGGCGGGGGTCTGGCCGGGCTGGCGGGTCGGGTCGCCGGGGTCGACGGAACGTTCAGGGTGACCAGCCCGGCCGGAGGCCCGACCGTCGTCCGCGCCGAGCTGCCGGTGGCGGCCTGGACGGCCCCGGCGACCGCTCAGGAGCCCAGATAGGTCAGCACCGCGAGCACGCGGCGGTGATCGTTCTGCGTATCGGGCAGCTCGAGCTTGCCGAAGATGCTGCTGATGTGCTTCTCCGTGGCGCCTTCGGTGATGCCGAGCAGCGTGGCGATGCCCACGTTCGTCCGTCCCTCGGCCATGGCCGCGAGGACCTCGCGCTCGCGAGGCGTCAGCGTGGACAGCGGGTCGTCCCCGCGCTGGCGAACCATCAGCTGGGCGACGACCTCCGGATCGAGAGCGGTCCCGCCGCGGGCCACGCGCCGCAGGGCCTCCATGAACTCGCGGATGTCGCCAACCCGGTCCTTGAGCAGGTAACCCACGCCACCGGCGCGGTCGGCGAGCAGCTCCGTCGCGTACTGGCGCTCGACGTACTGGCTGAGCACCAGGACGGGTGTCCCGGGCACCCGACGGCGCGCCTCGATCGCAGCGCGCAGGCCCTCGTCACGCTGGTGCGGCGGCATCCGGACGTCCACGACCGACACGTCCGGGTGGTGCGTGACGACGGCCTCGACGAAGGAGGGACCGTCGCCGACCTTGGCCACGACCGTCCCGCCCGACTCCTGGATCAGCCGCGCGATGCCCTCGCGAATGAGCGCGGAGTCCTCCGCGATGACCACGCGCAGGGGCGATCCTTCCACGCGTCGATCATGCGCGTCTGCGTCGTTCGATGCATCCCCGGGGCGTCGCCGCGGTCGGACCGATCGAGCCGGTCAGCCCCTGACGAACGGACCGCCGGAAGGGCCCGCTCGGCACGTGACCCGGGCGCGGCGAACCTCGACACTCGAATCGAATGTCGATCCCCTGGCTTGATTTGCGTGCCGCGTCGCGGCGGCACTCCATCCCGCGAACGGATTACGCCCAGGGCGTCATCTACGCGACGGCTGCCGGCATCGCCCTGGGCACGCTGGGGCCCCTCAGCACCATCGCCTACTCGGCCGGGATGACGAGCCCGACCTTCGCGGCCCTCCGCGCCACGATCGGCGCCTTGGTCCTCTCGGTGATCCTGGCGACGACCCACGCGGAGCGCGTCTCCCTCTCACGCCTGCGCAAGCTGGACCGAGCCCTTCTCGGGTTGACGGCGGTGGCCCAGGCCGCGCTCTCGCTGGCCATCTTCGCCGCGTACGCGAGCATGGCCGTGGCGCCGGTCCTCGCCGTGTACTTCTGCTATCCGCTGCTCGTGGCCGGCGCCTCCATCGCCCTCGGGCGCGAACGGCTCACGAGGATGCGCGCGCTGGCGCTCGCAATCGCCCTCGCCGGCCTCGTCGCCGTGGTGCTCGGAGGAGCGGGCGTGTCGGGTCGAATCTCGGTGACTGGACTGGTCCTCGCCGGGTTCGCCGCGGCGTGTCAGGCGACTTACCTGGTGGCGTCGCGAGCCGGCTTTACCCGAGTGCCCTCGCAGCAGGCGACCGCGGTGATCCTCGCCGGGGCCGCGGTGCTCATGTGGCTGGTGGCCACACCGGTCGAGATCGCATCGGGTCGCGCCGGCTCGTGGCTGGCATCGCCGACCGTCTGGATCGCCGTCGCCGTGGCGGGCGTCCTCGGCGCGGCGCTGGCGAAGGTCTGGCTGCTCCGCGGTGTCCGCCGGGTGGGCGGGACGCGTGCGGCCGTCCTCATGCTCGCCGAGCCGGTGACCGGCGTGCTGCTCGCCGCGATCCTGCTTAGCCAGGGAATCACGGTCGTCCAGCTTGCCGGTGGGATCGCCGTCATGGCGGGAGCGCTCCTGGCGCAGCGGCCGGCGCCGGCGGTCAAGCCGGCGCCTCGCCGCTAGGCCGGGGAGCCGTCGATCCGCGGCGAGCTTCACCTCCCGAACGTATGGTTGAATCGATCACCCGAAGCCATCAAGGACGTGTCATGGCCGATCTCGATCTCGTTCACCAGATCAATGCGCTCTCGCGCGAAGAGGAGCAGCTCTATGCGTCGGCCGGTCAGGGAGATGGTCTGAACGAAGACGAGCGACAGCGGCTCGGAGCCATCAAGGTCGAGCTCGACCGTGTCTACGACCTGCTGCACCAGCGACAGGCGCGCGCCGCCGCCGGGATGAACCCCGACGACGCGGCGGAGCGTTCGGCGGACACGGTCGAGCGCTACCAGCAGTAGGCGGCACCGGGACGACAGATGCCGCTGACCGGAGACTACGAACCCGGCAGGATCCGAGCGGCGGAAGGGTTCATTCAGGGCGGGCAAGCGGCCGATCAGGCGTGACGGGTCACTCGCCGAGGAGCCAGTCGACCGCCGCATCGACCTGAATCTGGGTGGTATTGAGGATCGGGACGCCAGCGTAGACGGGCTCGGTCAGCGTCAGTGCCAGCTCCGTTCCGCCCAGGATGGCGCCGTCGATCCCGTCGCGGTCGCGCATGGCCTCGATGACGGCAACGAGGCGATCGCGGCTCTCGTCACGGATTTCGCCGACGAGCAGCTCGTCCATGTAAATCGCATGGACGGTCTCCTGCTCGTCGATCGTTGGGACGACGACGGCCAGGCCGACCGGCTCGAAGCGATCCAGGTAGAGGCGCGACTGCATCACGAACCGCGTCCCGATCAGCCCAAGTCGCCGGTGGCCGCGGGCGACCGCCGCATCACGAGCGGCGTCGACGATGTGGATCATGGGAATCGGTGGTGGCGGGTCGATGGCGTCGAAGGCCAGGTGGGTCGCATTCGAGGCGATGAGCGCCCGCCCACAACCGGCAGCCGCGAGCTCGCCGAGCGCCGCACCAAGCGCGCGCCCCACCGCGGCGAACTCCCCCTCGCCCAGGAGCCGGATCACCCGACCGGCCTCCACGCTGTCGATGATGACCCGGGGGTAGCTGCCGTCATGACGGCGTCTCCGCCATCCCGCGACGAGCGCCCGGTAATAGTCGATCGTCGACTCGGGCCCCACACCGCCCACGATGCCGAGGATTCGCTCGTTCGCCACGCTACGTCCCGACCTGGCTCGCCCAGGGCGATCGCGCCATCCAATCGGCGAGGCCCGTTCGATGCAGCAGCCGGGCGCTGCGGCAGGCCGGACGGATGGCCGCCTCGCGGGCGATGGCATCGAGGAACCGGCGATCAAAGGCGCGGCGTGGGAAGTCGCGCATGACGGCCGGCCTGACGGCCTCGACCAGCGCATAGCCGTCGCCGCGAACGTCGAGCGACGTCGCCCGATCCAGGAGCACCGCCTCGACACCGTCGTCGAGCGTGACGGACGGCTGCATGTGGAGGATGATCGCGATCGCCACCTGGTCGGCGGCATCGGCGGGCATGCCCCGGCGTTCGAGGAACCGGCGGGCAATCTCCGCACCCTCGACCTCGAAGCACATCGTGTTCCTGGGAACGCGGGTGAGCCCGAAATCGTGCAGCAATGCGGCGTTCCAGAGGATCTGCCGGTCGAAGCTCCACCCCTCTCCCGTCGCGATCGCGGCGCCCCAGCAATACGCACGGACCGAATGTGTGAACAGGTAGTCCGGCAAGGCACGTTGGGCCCAGCGCCAGGTGGCAGCCGAGACCTCGTCCTGTGGAACGGTGATGTCCGCGATTCGGTCCGGGACCGGGCGCATGTCAGGCATCGCGGCCCATCGTAGCGGGACGTGCCTGCCGTCACATCCGCCGTTCACGGCGCCGCCGGCGGGTTGCTTTGGCAGCGTCGTGTATCTTCTGCGCAGAGACAGGGCCCCAGGCGGGCCGGCGCGGACTGGCCCCCACGGGTCCTGCTGATCGCGCGGCTACCGGCATGTGTCCGGGGGTTCCAGCGAGCGAGGTAGCCATGCGACCCGACGTCGCCCGCCGCTCCCGTCGCGCCGCTTCCAGCCCGTTCGGGTCGGCGCTCCTCGTCGCCCTGGTCGTGATCGGCGCGGTCTCGCTCGCCGCTCCCCGTGATGCGCTCGCCACGACCACGATGGCTGCCGCCTGCGACGGAGTGAACCTGAGGACGGGTCCGGACACCAGCTACACGAAGGTCACGACAGTGAACAGCGGGACGCAGGTCATCGTCGAGACGATGGTCACGGGCGGCTCGTGGACGGTGACCTGCGCGAGTGGCACCGTTACCGACAACACCTGGTACCAGATCAGCCAGGTGAACGGCCAGGTCGTGTCACCGGTCGTCTACGGCGCGACCGGGCTGTTCCAGGCCGTGGCGACACCCACCCCGACGCCGACGCCCGACCCGTTGGCGACGCCGACGCCGACGCCCACACCAGACCCATTCGCGACGCCGACGCCGACGCCCGACCCGTTCGCCACGCCCACGCCGACGCCCGACCCGTTCGCCAGCCCGACTCCAACTCCGACGCCGTCCCTGCCGGTGACTGAGGGGATCGACGTCAGCCACTGGCAGAACACGATCGACTGGACGCAGGTGGCGGCAGCCGGCAAGCGCTTTGCCTTCATCAAGGCATCCGAAGGCACGACGCTGGCGGACGAGACCTACTCGACGAACCGATCGCAGGCGAAGGCCGTCGGCCTGTACGTTGGCGCCTATCACTTTGGCCGACCGGACCGCACGCCAGGCGACGCCGTGGCAGAGGCGGACTACTTCCTGGCCATGTCGCAGCTCGAGGCCGGTGACCTCGTGCCGGTGCTCGACCTGGAGGACGCCGGCGGTCTCTCGCCGGTGGAGCTCCAGGAGTGGGTCAAGGGCTACCTGGGCCGGATCTACGAGCGAACCGGAGCCCATGGCATGATCTACGCCTCCCCCACCTTCTGGAAGAACGCCATGGGCGACACGACCTGGTTCGCCACCAATGGCTACGGCGTGGTGTGGGTCGCCCACTGGACGAGCGGTCCCGCGCCCACCGTTCCGGCGCAGAACTGGGGTGGCAGTGGCTGGACGGTGTGGCAGTACACCTCGAGCGGGTCGGTGCCGGGGATCAGTGGCCGGGTCGACCTCGATCGGTTCAACGGACTCGATCTCACGCCGCTGGTGCTGACATCGGGCGTCATCGCCCCGGCCGGTCCGAGCCTCGACGTCACGCCGTCCTCAGCGGTCATCACCTGGGGTGACACGGTGGTCCTGAAGGCGAGCTTCGGGATGCTCGGGGCCGGCCGGAGCTTCGACCTGCAGGCCGCTGCGGACGGTGTCTCGTGGCAGACGATCGCGACGGTCACCGCCGACGCCGAGGGCAACGCCTCGTTCTCGTACCGGCCCGCAACGAACCTGTACTACCGCGGCGTCTTCGCGGGCGCACCAGACCTGGCCGCGGTCACCAGCCCCACCTCGCGAGTCGTCGTGCGCCAGATTGCCCTGCTCCGGCCGACCGCGAATGGCGTCACGAAGGTCATCAGTCGTGGCCACAAGGTGACCTTCACCACGACCGTGCGACCATCACGTGCCGACCTGGCGCCGGCCAGGGTGACGCTGGCTGTCTACCGGCGGGTGACGGGAAGCTGGACGCCGTTCACGACCCGGAGCGTCTACATCAACGCCGCGGGCCAGGCGTCGTACACGTGGACGTTCACGGCGCGTGGCGAGTGGTACGTCCGATCGATCGCCAATCCCACGATCGCGAACGCCAACAGTGCCTGGAGCCCGGTCGAGCGCTACAGCGTCCGCTAGTAGCGCGCCTGGTCAACTGGGCTGCCACTCCGTCGTCGATAGGCTGGCGGGCTGGCCCGGGCCGTTGCACGGCGGCAGGTCGCCGCTCGAGGACACGACCAGGTTCGTGATGTCGACGGCGTCGCTCGCGAGCGCGAGGCGGACGTGAATCGGCAGCTGGGCGCCCTGGGCGCACCAGTTCCCGAAGACGAGCGAGAAACCGACCGTCCCGCCCGGCCCCACCGACGGGCCCGATCCGGCCCGGGCGGGCGTCGACAGCAGGACCGTCCCGGAAGCGTCGACGAGGGCGATCGTTGGCCCCGCCGGGAGCAGGCATGGAGCGGTTCCCTGGTTCTCGACCACGATGTCGGACCCGCGACTGCCGGCCGCGCCGCCCCACGGTCCGCCCGTCGCGCGGATGTCGGTGCCGGAGCAGGCCGCTGCGGTGGGTGACGGGCTCGGAGCGACACTCGACGGGGTCATCGAGCCTGACGGTGCCGCGGACGTCGATACCGACGGGTTCGGGCTAGGGCTCGGCGCGTTGTCGCAGGCGCCGACGAGGAGCGCACCGAAGACGACAAGGATCGCGATTCGCGATGGCCGTCGGCGGCTGGCTGGGGCGCTGGTTGCGGTGATTGTCAGCTCCATTGCGGGTCGGCTCGCGACGATCCTACCCCGAGCCGCTGGATGAGGTCGGGCGTCGCATGGCCGAACCGCAGCCGGCCGCGTCGCGAGGGCGACGGGAGGCCCACCCGGCCCATGCACGATCGCCTCGTCCGGGACACACTGGACGCAACCTGCTCGCGCTCTGGAGGCCTCATGCGACCCTGGTTCGGCCTGCACCTGCCCAACTACACCTTCCCCGGGAGTCCACCGGAACGTCTCTTCGACGGCGTCGTCGCCCAGGCTCGCGCTGCCGAGGAGGCCGGGTTCAGCCTCGTGACGGTCATGGACCACCTGTACCAGATCGATGGGGTGGGGTCGGTCACCGACCCGATGCTCGAGGCCTGGTCCACGCTTGCCGCGCTCGCCAGGGAGACGTCTCGCGTCCGCCTCGGCACGCTGGTCACCGGCGTGACCTATCGCAACCCCGCCCTGCTGGCGAAGACGGCCACCACCCTTGACGTGATTTCCGGAGGACGGGCGATCCTGGGCCTTGGCGCCGCCTGGAACGACGTGGAGCACGAGGGCTACGGCTACGAGTTCCCGCCCGTCCGGGAGCGAATGGACCGCCTCGACGAGGCCCTCACGATCATCCGGCAGATGTTCACCGAGGACCGGCCGACCTTCGAAGGCCGGCACTACCGCGTGCGCCAGGTCCTCAACGTGCCCCGACCCATCCAGCCGGGCGGACCGCGCATCCTGGTCGGTGGCGGAGGCGAGCAGCGGACCCTCAGGATCGCGGCGAAGCACGCGGACATGACGCACTGGTTCCCGCTCGGGCTCGACGTCCTGCGCCACAAGAACGAGGTGCTCGAGGGCTACTGCGAGGAGATCGGACGCGATCCGTCCACCATCGAGCGGACGATGGCGACCCCGGTCGTCGTGGCCGGATCCGAGGCGGAGGCGCAATCGTTCCTCGAGCGGATGCCTCCGGAGCGGCGGCCGTACGTGAACGTGGGCAGGCCCGAACAGATGGCCGACGCGCTTCGGCCGTACCTCGATGCCGGCTTCACCGGCTTTACGTTCAACAACACCTACTACCGGACGCCCGAGCAGATCGGGCAGGTCGGCGAGCTGCTGCGGCTGGTCGCCGGGCCGGAGCCGGTCGCCGTGCCTTAGGCCCGCCCGCGAACGAGGTCGATCAGCCTGCCGAGGACCCGCTCGCCGTCGGCACGCAGGCCGTTGTGCTCGAACTCGTCGGTTTGCCAGGCGCGCAGCCCGCGGATCGCGGTGGCCGTCTCCACGGCGAAGTCGCGTTCGACGTACAGGTCGTTGACGTAGATCGTGGCCGCCACGGGAACCTCGTTTCGCCGCAGCTGATCTGCGTCGTAGAGCGCCGGCCACGGGTGCTCCGCCAGGATCTCGGCGGCCTCGCGCTGGGGTTGAAGCCCGCCGTAGTCCGCCCACATCCAGGGAAAGACGTGCTCTGCGGTGAAATAGCCTTCCTCGATGATCTCGTCCGGAAGGAGGCGTTGCGCCGACCACCTCGTGACCACCCCGTCGGCGTACGACGACTCGTGGAGCGTGGCGTAGATCGGATTGCGCCCGAAATGGACGCCGGCCTCGACGTCATGCAGGAAGGCGAGTGATCCGAACGGGAGCTCGAGCACGTGATGCAGGAGCTCGAAGCCGGCGCTGTCGCCGAGCCACATCCCGAGCTGTCGGAAGCGTCGCCCGGTCAGCCGGTCGCCCGAGGGCAGGCGCACGTCCTCGTCGTCGAGCCGTCGCAGGATGTCGCGAGTGCGTGCCCGGTCGTCCGGGTAGCGCTCGAAATATCGCCGGTTCTTGTCGATCAGCCGCCGGTACGTCGCTCCGTAGATGTCGTCGACAGGCCGGCCGATCGGCGAGAGGCCGCCGGTGATGAACGCCTCGCGCAGGCCCTCCGGCGCGATCGACAGGTAGGTCATCGAGCTGAAGCCACCGAAGCTCTGGCCGAGCACGCTCCATCGTTCGCCGCCAAGCTCCTGGCGGATCAGCTCGGCGTCGCGAACGATCGAATCTGCGCGAAAGTGCGCCAGGTAGGTGGCCTGGTCCTGTGGCGTGTTGCCCGGGATCCGCGAGCCAACGGGAGTCGAGCGTCCGGTTCCCCGCTGGTCGAGGAGCAGCACGCGGTACTCATCGAGAGCGCGCTTCATCCAGCCGGAAGGCGGGCTCGTCGGTCGCGCGGCTTCGAAGCCGGGCCCGCCCTGGAGGAAGACGAGATAGGGCCGGTCAGCGCCGTCGGGGTGCGCAACTTCCCGCGTGAAGATGGTGATGCTCGGTCCGTCCGATCGCGCATGGTCGAGCGGAACCGTGTGCTCCCGCTCGGTTAGAACAGCCCCTGGAACGCGGTACGTCGTGCTCATCGCTTCCCTGCCCTGTCGGTCTCGGCCATCCGCGCCTGGACCAGCACCGTGACGAGCGCGGATGCGAGCGGCTCGGCCGGCGTGAAGTGGATGGTGCCCTTGCTGGTGTCGTAGCCCGTGAGCGCCTCCCGGTGCGCCTCCATCAGTGCGGGATTCTGGACGTAGAGGGCGCAAGGACCCCTGCCGTTTCGTCCCGCGCTGAACGACACGAGGGGGCGGCCCTTGTACTTGAAGGCCGGCACGCTGTAGGCGATGGTTTCGACGGCACCGGGGACGGCGGCCGCGATCTGCCGCCGGAGGGTTTCGAGCGCCGTCCGCAGGTCCTCCGGAAGCTCGGCGAGGAATGCGTCAACCTCCGCTGATCGGTCCATCAGCCAACGATACCCGCTGGCAGCCATGCCCGACGGCGGGTCCGCCCCATATCGATGGCCGGCTTGCGCGTACACCGGAGGAATCCCATCTTGGCGGGCAAGCGCGGATCTTGGGAGTCGGGTCCGGGCTGGCCGCGGGCCGACGTGATGCAGCCCGGGGATCACAAGACAACCGACGTGACGCTCTGGTGACCCGTCAAGCGTGGCCTACGCCACCCCGACAAGCCGGGCCACGACCGCGCCCGTGCCGAGCGCGGTGACCAGGGTCGCGCCGCTCACGGCGACCGCCGGCCTCCATCCGAATTCGCCGGCGAGGGCGCCGATCGTGGCCACGCACGGGACCGAAAGCCCCGTCACGACCGCGAAGACGAGCAGCTGACCAGGGCTCATGAACGAGATCAGGCTCCTGGCCCCGAG
>JBGPVC010000033.1:0-21099 GCA_041491485.1 Candidatus Limnocylindria bacterium | reverse complement strand
GGCGTTGCTCGATCGCGATCGGCCGGAAGTCGTCATCCATGCCGCTGCCTGGAGCGACGTGGATGGCTGCGCGCTCGACCCGGCGCTCGCGCTGCGCCGCAACGGCGAGGCAACCGGCGTGCTGGCGACGGCCTGCGCTGCGCGGGGGATCGATCTCGTGGCGATCTCGACCAACGAGGTCTTCGATGGCCGCCGCCTCGACGGGTACGGCTACCGGCCATCAGATCCACCGGCGCCGGGGAACCCGTACGGCGTCTCGAAGCTCGACGGGGAGCGCCGGGCCCAGGCCGCCTTCGACGGCAACACCTCGGCGAGCCTCGGCATCGTGCGGACGGCCTGGCTGTTCGGGACGCCCGGGCGGGACTTCCCGAGTCGGATCCTGGACGCGGCCGAGCGGGCCGCGGCCTCCCGAGCGCCACTTCGCGTGGTTGGCGACGAATGGGGAACGCCGACCTACACGCTCGACTGCGCCGAGGCCATCGGGGACCTGCTCGCGGCCGATGCGATCGCCGGGACCCACCACGTCGTCAATGGTCACTTCGCGACTCGGGCCGACTGGGCGCGCTACGTGGTGGCGCGTGCGGAGCTGGACGTCGACATCGTCAACGTCCCGATGGCCAGCTGGGAGCGACCGTCCACGCCACCCCGCTGGGGTGTGCTCGCTCCGACCCCGCTGCCCACTGGCGAGCCGCTCCGGGTCTGGCCGGACGCGATGGCCGATTACGCACCGGCGTTGCTGCGGGCGACCCGCGCAGCGCGGGCGTCCGCGATCGGTCAAGGAACGACGCCGGCGTGACCATTGAATCCGAGCCGCCCGCGCCTTCCGGGCTGCTTGACGTCCGCTACGGACACCTCGTCCGAAAGGGGGATGTCCGCGGCTCGTTCACCGAGCTGTGGCGCGCGAGCAGCCAGGTCGGCGGCACGGATCCGTTCGTCCAGGCGAACCTGTCGACGTCGTCACCCGGGGTCCTTCGCGGTCTCCACCTCCATCAACGACAGACCGACTACTGGGTCGTGGTCGGGGGCCGGGCGTTCGTCGCTCTCGTTGATGCGCGCGGACCGGTCAGCGGGGCCGCCGCCGTCTCCATTGTGGAAACACGTGAGCTCGCACGAGGCGACTGGGTGGTCATTCCGGCCGGCGTGGCACACGGCTTCCTGGCCCTCGAGGCGCTGCAGCTCCTGTATCTCGTGACGAACGAGTACGACGGCTCCGACGAGCTCGGATTCGCCTGGGACGATCCGGCCGTCGGCGTCCCGTGGCCGGTCCTCAGCGCGACGCCTGGCGGACGTCCCGTCGTGTCCGAGCGCGATGCCTCCAACCCATCCCTGGTCGAGCTCGTGGCCCGCCTGCGAAGGTAGGGCCACCCATCCTCGGACGCGCGACGGTGATCGCGCTCCCGATGGTCCTAGCCCGGTCGGGACCATCCCGCGATAGAGGATGACGACCGCCTGGGGCAGGCTGGCTACCTACCCTGGCACGTCCCCAGCTCGGAGCACCGTTGCGCAAGTCCGCCGTCGCCCTCGTCCTGACCCTGATCGCCACGCTTTCGATCGCCGTCCCGTCGGCTGCGGCCGTGAGCGGCAGCGCCAAGGTCGTGATCATCGTGGGGGCGACCGAGGGAACGACGTCGTCCTACCGGCGAGACGCCGACGACGCGTACGCGACCGCGATCCAGTACACCCCCAACGTCGTGAAGGTCTACAGCCCGAATGCGACCTGGGCTCGGGTCAAGGCGGCGGTCGCCGGAGCCTCCATCGTGATCTACCTGGGACACGGCAACGGCTGGCCGAGCCCGTACGCCAACGATCCGCAATACACGACCAAGGACGGCTTTGGACTGAACAAGGTCGAAGGCGCCGGTGACAGCAACCGCGTCTACTACGGCGAGCCGTACATCTCCACCCTGCAGCTTTCCCCGGATGCCGTCGTCATCCTGAACCACCTCTGCTATGCGTCCGGGAACTCGGAATCGGGCGCCGCCGAGCCAACGGTGGACGTCGCCAGGCAGCGGGTCGACAACTACGCCTCCGCCTTCCTCAAGGCCGGCGCCGCCGCCGTCATCGCCGACGGCCACAACGACATCAACGGCTACATTCGCGACCTCTTCACGACCAGCCAGTCGATCGAGTCGCTGTGGGCCAATCAGCCCGGCGCGAACGGCAACATCGTGTCGTTCCCGTCCGTCCGGACGCCTGGGGCGACGGCGTTCCAGGATCCGCAGACGCCGACCTCAGGGTTCTATCGGTCGTTGGTCGTGCGTTCGGCGGGCGCGTTGAACGACGGCATTGGCGCAGGTGCCGGCGGTGACACGAGCACCGATCCAACCAGCCTCACCATCCCCGGCAATGCCTCGGTCGCAACCGACGCGGCGAATCTCTTCGGCGACCCGGGCCTCGGGTCGATGCCGCTGCGGACGCTGGCCGCGGGAACACGCCTGCACGTGGTCGGCGCGCCGGCTGCGGTGTCTGCCCAGGCGTCGCCGCTCGTCCAGGTCCAGGGCCTGGATGATCCGAGCACCAGTGGGTACGTGGAAGTCGGCAACCTCGTGCCGCGCGACAGCACGCCACCGGCCCTGACCGCCCTCGATCTGGGCGGCGGGACGATCTCGCCCAACGGGGACGGCGTCGCCGACCAGGCCATCCTCAACGGCCAGTTCAGCGAGGTGGCCAGCTGGACCGTGACCATCGCCACCGAGTCGGGCAACGTCCTGCTCCAGCAATCCGGGTCTGGCCCCGCCTTCCAGGTCGTCTGGAACCCGCTCGCGAGCGGCCAGGCCGTGCCCAACGGGAGCTATGCCGTCACCGTCTCGGCCGTGGACGGCTGGCAGAACCGCGCACCCGACCATCGGGCGTCGATCGCCGTCGACGGCAGTCCGTCGCAGCTCGTGGCGCTCGCCCCGGCCGCCGCGACCATCTCGACCTTCTCGCCCAATGGCGATGGCTACCGCGACACCGTCGCCCTGACGGCCACGACCTCCGAGCCGGGTTCGCTCGCGGTCGGCGTCCGGGACGCCTCCGGTGCCACGCTGAAGACCTGGCTCATCACCACCAGCGCTGCGCCCACCAGCGTGACCTGGGACGGTCGTGACGCCTCCGGCAACGTTGCCCCCGACGGACGGTACGTCGTCTCCGTCGCGCCCGTCGATGCCGGCGGCAACACCGGCGCGGCCCAGGAGCGCGCGGTCAGCCTCGTGACGGGGCTGGGCCGGGTCACCAGCTCCGCGGCGGTTTTCTACCCACAGGATCTCGACGCGCTGGCGCCCACGACGACCCTCTCGTTCACGCTCGCCCGTCCGATGACGATCACCTGGACGCTGCGTGACGCGGCCGCCAAGGTCATCGACACGCATCTCGCCTCGACGCCGCTGCCAGCGGGCACCCAGACCTGGGTGTTCGACGGGCGCCGGTCGGATGGGACCATGCTGCGGCCGGGACGGTACCTGTCGTACGTCACCGCGAGCGACGGCTCGGTCGTCGTCGCGCAGTCCGTCGCGTTCGAGGCCGACGCGTTCCTGATCAAGCCGAGCGATGCGACGCCCGGTCGGGGCCAGACGATCACGGTCAACGTGACGTCTGCGGAGCCGCTCTCGG
Source organism: Candidatus Limnocylindria bacterium (assembly GCA_041491485.1). Taxonomy (GTDB): domain Bacteria; phylum Chloroflexota; class Limnocylindria; order Limnocylindrales; family CSP1-4; genus SPCO01. Next base: position 17,508 of record JBGPVC010000033.1, on the reverse strand, counting down.
CCAGCCCTCGCCTGTCCATCTACGAGCCGGGGGTGACCGCCTGGAGTGTGACGCTCAAACGCGTGACGGGCTCCACCTACCGGGCCACGATCAGGCTTCGGACGGGCGGCGGCGCGGGTGCGGTCTCGTTCAAGGTGAGCGGGGTGGACGTGACGGGCGCCGCACAGCGAACGACGCGCGCCTACCCGCTCCACTGACCGCACCAGACCGCACCGCACCCACCCGTACCATGCCCGACCGGGACCTTCGGCCCGTAGACCGGAGCACGGCCGCTTCCTAGAGTCGGGCGTCCTGACTCCGCCGATGAGGTACGCCGTGCCGATGGTCCCGTGCCGCCCGACCGACCCTCGAGGTCGCCATGCGGGAGCGCGCGCGGCCAGCGTCCTGGTCGGCCTCATGCTCCTGCTCGGTGCCGTGCCCGCGGCCCGGGTGGGTGCGACGCCCGCGCTCGGCACGGATGCCGCCGACGCGATGGCTGGCCTCCGTCCCTCGATCCAGTACGAGCAGGCGGTCGCCCATGCCGGCGACACGACCACGTTCACGGCGGGTGCGCGCGTCAGCGTGCCGTTCACGCCGCGAACCGCGGACCGCTGGACGATCGACGGCCGGCACCCGGCGGCGCTCCCCGCCGGCCGGCTGACCGGGAAGGCGATCCGTGACGCGCAGCCAACGAACGACACCCCGGCGCGGCTGGACTCGATCAGGCCGTCCACGCCTCCCTCGGCCCCGATCGATACCCCGTTCGTGGACCCGTCCGCCGCGACTTCGACCCGCCTGGCCGCGGTCGTCGACCCGGGCGGATTGCGGCGGGAGGTCTTCGGCTTCCTGCCGTACTGGGAGATCGCCGATCCGTCCACCCGGCTCGACTGGGAGAAGCTCTCCACGATCGCCTACTTCGGCGTGGGTGCCGCGGCGAATGGCGACCTCCAGCGCCAGAACGCCGACGGCTCGACGACCATCGGCTGGAGCGGCTGGACCAGCTCGAACCTGACCACGGTGATCAACGACGCCCACGCCAACGGCGCACGCGTCGTGCTGACCGTGCAGAGCTTCGGCTGGACGTCGAGCCAGCTCGCCGTGCAGAAGGCGCTGCTCGGCAGCCCGACCGCTCGCGACAACCTCGCCCTCCAGATCGCCGCCGCCGTCCGCGACCGTGGCGCCGACGGCGTCAACCTCGACTTCGAGCCGATCGCTGCGAGCTTTGCCGACGAGTTCACCGCCCTGGTCCAGTCGATCCGCGCCCAGCTCGACGCGGTCGCACCCGGGTATCAGCTGACCTTCGACACCATGGGCTGGGTCGGCAACTACCCGATCGAGGCAGCGACCGCCCCGGGCGGCGCCGACGCGGTCGTGGTCATGGGCTACGACTACAAGACCGGCACGTCGGGCACTGCCGGCTCGGTCTCGCCGATCGGGGGTCCGACCTACGACCTGACCGACACCCTGGCCACCTACGTCAGCCGGATCCCGGCCTCCAAGATCATCCTCGGCGTGCCGTACTACGGCCGCGCCTGGTCGACGTCGTCATCGGCGCTCAATGCGACCACGGTCTCGGCTGCCAAGTACGGCGCCTCGGTCGCGGTGCTGTACGAGACCGCCCTCGACTTCTCGGACCAGTACGGGCGCTTGTTCGACCCCGTCGAAGGCGTGGCCTGGACGACCTACCAGAAACAGAACTGCACGACCACCTACGGCTGCGTGACCGCCACGCGCGAGCTCTACTACGACGATGCGCAGACGCTGGCCGCCAAGTACGACCTGGTCAACAGCTACGACATCCGGGGCGTCGGGATCTGGGCGCTGGGCTATGACGGATCCCGGCCGGAGCTCTACCAGGCGCTCAAGGACAAGTTCATCACCGACACGATCCCGCCGGCCATCACCGGGTCATCGGTCAGCCCATCGGTCTTCTCGCCCAACGGCGACGGCCGCCAGGACAGCACTACGGTCAGCGTCAGCGTGACCGGGCTGATCCGCTACGGCTGGGTCGTCGAACCGTTCGTGGATGGGATCGCCGGACCACCGGTCGTCCAGGGATCCATGGACGGCGAGTCCGTGGCCTATACCTGGGATGGGCGCGCGCCGGATGGCACCCCGGCGCCCGAAGGTCCCTATCGGATCACGGTCTGGGCCGCCGACGCGTCCGACAACCGCTCGTCCGTCCAGCAGTTCGTCACCATCGACAACGTGGCCCCGGTCCTGACCTCGACCGCCGCACCCGCCTCGATCTCGCCGAACGGCGATCGCCGATTCGATGTCACGACGCTGGGCATGGGCAGCAGCGAGCCCGTCGCCGGCCGTGCCCGAATCCTCGACGCGAACGGCGCAGCGGTGCGGACCTGGAAGTTCGCCGCGACGACCACCGGCAGCTGGACCTGGGATGGCAAGGACGCGACCGGCAAGACCGTCCGCGACGGCACGTACACGTTCCGCCTGGATGGTGTCGACCCGGCCGCCAACGGCACCGTGCAGCAGACGCCGATCGTGGTCGATCGGACGATCGGCTCGATCACCTGGGCGAGCACCTCGTTCAAGCCGAAGGCCCGCCAGACCGATCGCCTCTCGTTCAGCCTCACGCGGCCGGCCACGGTGGCGGTCTCGATCTACCAGGGCAAGACGCTCGTTCGACGGATCTGGATCGACAAGGTCGTGGCGGCCGGCTCGTTCAGCTGGTCATGGAACGGTCGCAATGGCCATCGCGAGCTGGTCGAACCCGGCGTGTACACCGCGTCCATCACCACCACGAGCGCGATCGGCGTCTCGCACCTCACCCGGACGGTCACCGTCAAGGCCCCGTAGGCGGGAACCCCGTGACCGGGGGCCCCGTTGCCGGGGGCCCCGTGACCGGGGGCCCCGTTGCCGGGGGCCCCGTGACCGGGGGCCCCGTGGCCGGGTCGGCGCCCGTACACTGGCCGCCATGACCGGACCGACGCCGATCGCCCCCACGCCCGGGCCGGGGCCGGATGATCGAGGTCCGGACACGCCCGGCGCCGGTGTCTGGGTCATCCTCCCGACGTACAACGAGGCCGACAACCTGGGGCCGGTCACGTCAGCCATCCTCGACGCCCTTCCCGCCACCACGGTCCTCGTGGTCGACGACGATTCCCCAGATGGCACCGGCCGCCTGGCCGACGAGCTTGCCGCCGGCGACCCGAGGATCCGCGTCCTGCATCGGGCGGCCAAGCAGGGTCTCGGACGCGCCTATCTCGACGGCTTCGCGGTGGCACTCGAAGGTGGCGCAACCACGGTCGTCCAGATGGACGCGGACTTCAGCCACGATCCGGCGGCGCTGCCCGGGATCGTCGGTCCGGTCGTCGATGGAGCGGCGGACCTGGTGATCGGCTCGCGCTACACGCGCGGCGGCGGCGTCGTCGACTGGGGCGTCGGCCGCCGGGTGATCTCCCGCGGCGGGAGCCTGTTCGCCCGCACCGTGCTCGGTCTCGGGCCTCGGGACCTGACCGGTGGGTTCAAGGCCTGGCGCGCCGAAACGCTCGCCCGCGTGCCCTTCGCGGGCGTCCACGCCGGTGGCTACGTCTTCCAGATCGAGATGACGTTCCGGGCCGCTCGGGCCGGCGCTCGGATCCGCGAGCTGCCGATCACATTCCGAGATCGCCGTGTCGGCCAGTCGAAGATGAGCCGGCGGATCGTGGCCGAGGCGCTCGTGGTCGTCGTCCAGCTTCGTGCCGAGGACCTGCGCGACCGCCTGCTGCGTCGCGGCCGGTCGTGACCGACTCCCCGGTACGGCGCCTCGGCACGGCGGTCACGCCGGCGCCACCCGGCATTCGGGTGGTGCTCGACGCGCGACCGCTCCAGACGCCCGAGCGTGCGCCACTGACCGCCACGTACCTCGATGCCCTGCTGCGGGCCTATGACGGGGACCCAATCGCCGGCGAGTCCTTCGCCATCTTCCTTCGGTCGGACCTGGACGATCCGACGGCCCGCTACGGTCACCTGGAGGTGGTCGGCCGGCGATTGTTGCCGCCGACACGCCTCTTGCGCTCCGCGGCCATGACGGTCGACCCCTTCCTGTTGCGTGGCGCGACGCTGGGCGCAGCGTGGCGGGCCGAGCGCGGCGGCGCGGCGGGTGCCGTCTACCACGCCGTGGGCGGCGGTTCGCTGCCAATCGCCCCGAGCCTGCCGGTGGTCGTGACGCTGCTCGACCTGGCGCCATGGGAGATGCCGGGCTCCTTCCAGGGATCCCTGGCCAACCGCTTCGGTCAACGGCTCCGAGCCCAGCAGCTCCGCGAGGCTTCGGCGGTGATCGTGGGCAGCCAGGCAGCCGCGCGTGCCGCCCGGCGACTGCTCCACCTGCACGAGGACCGGATCCGGATCGTCCCGCTGGCTCCTCGCCCGGCCTTCGCCGCGACGACCGGCCACCGGCGGCCGCGACCCGACACGATCGAGCTGCGCGACCGGCTCGGCCTTGCCGAGCGCTACCTGGTCTTTTCCGGAAGGTTCGATGCGCGGCAGGACCTCGGCACGCTGTTGAGCGCGCTCGCGGCACTCGCTGCCGCGGGCCGTCCAGCGGAACTCGACGTCGGCGTGCCCTGGCCGCCGCGTGTCCTGCTCGTCGGGGCGAGCCCGGACGACCGCGCTTCACTGGCGCGGGCCGCCGCGCGCGAGGGCATCGGAGAGTCGCTCGCCTACGCTCCCGCGCTGCCGTCCGAGGCACTGGCCGGGCTCGTTCGCGCCGCCCGCGCGGTGATCCTCCCCGTCCTGTCCGAGGCGGCCGGGTTGCCGGTCATCGAGGCGATCGCCTGCGGGACGCCGGTGGTCGCGTCCGCGGTCGGGCCCCTGCCCGAGCTCATCGGTCCGGCCGGGCTGCTCGTCGAACCTGGCGAGCCGGACCGGTTGGCCGTGGCCCTGGCGACGATCTGGGCGGATGACGGCGTGCACCAGCGGATCGCCGGCGCAGCCCGGGCGCGCGCGAAAGCCGGCAAGCGGACCTGGGCGGACGTCGCCCGCGACACGCGATCCGTCTACGCCGAGGTTGGGATCAGGCGCGAGCCGTCCACCGGGGCCTGAGGCCAGGGCCGTCCGGTTCCGGCTCGCCGGATCATGGCCGGCAGCCGCACCACACGGGCGGCGGGAGCTCAGGACGGGGACGGCGTGGGGACCGGGCTGCCGCTCGGCGACGCTGGCGACGCTGGCGACGCTGGCGACGCTGGCGACGCCGACGGTGTCGGCGCCGTGTCGGTGCCGTCCTTGACCGTGACCGGCGACCCGAGCGGCATCACCTGGATGAACGTCTGCCCGACCGTCAGGGTGATCGGATTGCCGGCCGCGTCGAAGAACTGGGTCGGGGCCGTCGGCGACGCCTTCTTCCAGGTCCCGACGATCGTGCGCCCGTTGGTCGAGATCCAGGCCTTGCCGGTCCCGACGACCTTCGCCTCCAACCGGTGCTTGTCGGGGTGGCCGTCGTTGAGTGGGGCGAACGACATGAGCATCACGACCACGTTGCTCGGCGCCACGCGCTGGCCCGTCGCGGCATCGGTCTGGGCCGGCTCGCCGGTGACGGAGCGCAGGTACGTGTTGGTGACCCGATCGTAGCGATAGGAGATGGTGTTGGCCGGATAGACCACGCGGATCAGCCCGCCGTACGGTCGCAATTCAAGCGGCGCGTCCGGCGCGAACGGCCAGGCAGCCGGCTGGAGCTCGTCCGCCGCCCCGATCCGGGTGGCCATCTTGCGCAGCAGGTCGCCGTCGGTGTAGGCGTTGTGCGGCGCGGGACGTTCCTTGATCCGGTGGAAGAAGATCCCGCCCCAGCGGAACTCGTCCGCGTTGTAGACGAGCTGGCCCTGGCCCTGGGCCGCCAGCGTGGACATGGCCTGGGGCGATCCGCCCACGTGGGCGTAGACCGCATGCCACTCGGCGGCCCACATGATGTAGTAATAGCGCGCGCTCCGGACAGGCCCGACGCTGCCCGGCTGCTGGTCCTGGAAGATCAGCATGTAGCGCGGGATGCCACCCTCGGCTGGTGCCTGCCAGACCACCGAGGCGGCGCTGAATCCGGATTGCGGCCGGGCCGCGCGCAGGTCGTCGATCATGACCGCGATTGGACGCCGCGCTGCAACATCCGGCGTGACCAGCCGCCCGGTCAGCGGTGAAGGCACCAGGACGGGCGTCGGGCTGGGGCTCGGCGTCGGCACCGGGGTCGGCACGGGCGTCGGGCTCTGGGCGGCCGACGGACTTGCACCGGCGAGGCTTCCCGGATCGCCGGACCGGGCGGCGGCCGGCTCGCTCGCGCCGGGACCCGCAGCCCCTGGCAACCCGCCGGCCGCGAGTGCCACGAGCGCGACGACCCCGACCAGCACGAGGATGGCGACGCCGGCGAGGATGGGGCGCCTCATCGTTCGAACACTCGCTGCGTTCCCTCGCTGATCCGGGCCAATCGCTCCACGGACCCGCCGCGGTGCCGCGCGGAGGATACAGGACGATCCAAGTCTGAGAGGGGTAGGCTGGATGCAGACACGCGGCCCGAGCCCTCCACCCGCTTGCGCGACCGCCCCGACCGAGGAAGGTCCGATGACCGATCCGACTCCCACCAAGCCAACGCCAACCCGACCCACCAAGGTCACCCGGGCCCGGGCCACGACGTCGGACGTCCCGCGGCGGTCTGCGCGCCCGAAGGTGCCGGCTGCGGCCGATCCGGCGTCCGCGGTGGTTCCCAAGGCCCCCGTCGCCCCCAAGGCCCCCGAGACCCTCCGCGCACCGGCGCCGGTCATCCAGGAAGCCGTCCGCGCCGAACGGGTCGAGATCAAGCAGGGCGGCGCCGACCATGTCGAGGCCGACCGCGTCTCGGTGACCCAGGGTGGCATCACCTCCGTCGATGCCCGTGAAGTCGACGTGCGCCTGGGCGGCATCGCCTACGCCCATGCCGACGACATCACGGTCAACCTCGGCGGCATCGCGCTGGCCCGCGCCGAGCGGCTCACGGTCGAGCGTGGCAGCGTCGGCGCCGCGTTTGCTCGCGAGACCCACATCCGCCAGGGATACGCTCGATCGGTCCTGGCCCAGGACGTCCGGATCGATCAGGGCCTGGTCGGCAGCCTGGTGACCGGCCGGGCGACCTTTGAGCGGCCGAGCGGTGTGCTGATGCTCATCGCCGGACGGGTGGACGGCCCGGTCAAGGCGCTCTTCGACTGGCGTGCGGCGCTCGCGTTCGGTGCCGCCTTCGGCCTCGCCTGGGGCATTCTCCGGCGTCGCTGACCCGGGCTCGGGGGCGGTTCGGGCAGCGGGACGATATACTCGGGCGGCTCGTCCGCCGACCCGCATCGCCCAGGAGATGCCACCCGTGATCGACCCTTCCGCGCGCGTCCATGCCAGCGCGGACCTCGAGGCAGACGTGACGGTAGGGCCCGGGACCAGCATCTGGCACCGCGCCCAGATCAGGACCGGTGCCCGGATCGGGCGCGATTGCGTGATCGGCCGCGATGTCTTCATCGATGAGGGCGTCTCGCTGGGCGACCGGGTGAAGGTCCAGAACGGCGCACTCGTGTACCACGGCGTCACGGTCTCCGACGCCGTCTTCATCGGACCCGGCGCGATCCTGACCAACGACCGGCATCCGCGAGCCGTGACCTCGACCGGCCGCCTTGCCCGCGATGCGGACTGGACCGTCAGCCCGATCCTCATCGCCGAGGGCGCGTCGATCGGGGCGGGCGCGATCGTCGTCGCCGGCTGCGACGTCGGTCAGTACGCCATGGTCGGCGCCGGCGCGGTCGTCACGCGCGAGGTGCCACCCCATGCCGTCGTCGCCGGAAACCCGGCGCGCGGGATCGGCTGGGTCTGCGCCTGCGGTCAGCGCCTCATCGATTCCACCGGCCATCCGGCCCCTGCCACCCGAGAGCGCTACGCCCGCGATCCCGAGCTCACGTGCCCGGCCTGCGAGCGACGCTATGCCTTCTCGGGCGAAGACGGGATCCTGCACGAGCGGCAGGGACCTGCTGTCGCACAAGGAGCACGACCATGATCCCGATCGCCCGCCCAGATCTCGGCCAGGAGGAGATCGCCGCCGTCACCGAGGTCCTGAGCAGCGGGATGATCGCGCAGGGCCGCAAGGTCGCCGAGCTCGAAGGCCTGTGGGCCGACTTCATCGGGGTCCGCCACGCGATCGCCATGTCCAATGGGACGGCGGCCCTGATGTCGATCTTCGCCGGCATCGATCTCGAGCCGGGCGACGAGGTCATCACCGTCGCCCACACGTTCGCGGCCACCGCGAACGCCATCCTGTACACCGGCGCCACGCCGGTCTTCGTCGACATCGAGCCCGACACGTACCTGATCGACGCCAAGCGGATCGAGGCCGCGATCACCCCCCGGACCAGGGCCATCTGCCCGGTTCACCTGTTCGGCCTGGTCGCCGACATGGACATGATCCAGGCGATCGCCGATCGCTACGGCCTTGCCGTGGTGGAGGACGCCTGCCAGGCGCACGGCGCCACGTTCCGAGGCCGCAAGGCCGGCAGCTTTGGGCATGGGGCCTGGAGCCTGTACGCCACGAAGAACATGACCACCGCCGAAGGCGGCTTCGTGACCACGGACGACGACAAGCTCGCCGACTGGCTGCGCCGATACCGGAACCAGGGCATGCGCTCGCGCTACCAGTTCGAGATGCTCGGCTTCAACTTCCGGATGACCGATCTGGCGGCCGCCATCGGGATCGCCCAGTTCGGCAAGCTCGCCCGCAACACCGCTCGCCGGCAGGCGATCGCCGCCCGCTACGACGAGGCCTTCGGGGAGCTGCCGATCGGCCTGCCGATCACGCCGGACGGGCGGACCCATGTCTTCCATCAGTACACGCTCGACGTCGGCGGCGCGCGGGACGCGATCGTCGCCGACCTCCGTGAGGCGGGCGTCGGCGCGGACATCTACTACCCGGTCCCGGTCCACCGGCAGGAATACATCATGGAACGCGGACTCCACGCCGAGCTCCCGGTCACCGAGGCCGCGGCCGCGCGGACGCTGGCGCTCCCGATGTTCCCCGGCCTGACCGACGCGGAGCAGGGCCAGGTGATCGATGCCGTTCGTGCCGCGGTCGAGCGTCACCTGGGAGCCGCCGCGCCAGATCACGCCCCGGCCGAGGTCGCCGCCACCGCCGGTCGAGCCGGCGCCGCTGGTCGAGCCGGCGCCGCTGGTCGAGCCGGCGCCGCTGGTCGAGCCGGCGCCGCCGGTCGAGCCGGCGCCGCCGGTCGAGCCGGCGCATGACTGACGCCTGGCACCCGGCCGGGGCCCGGGAGCTCCGGCTCGGCCTTGCCGGGCTCGGCTCCATGGGCCGAAATCACCTCCGGATCCTCTCGGACCGGCCAGGCGTCACGCTCGTCGCCGTCGCGGACCCGGTTGCCGACGTCCTGGCAGCCGCGATCGCCGGCTCGCGCGCCCAGGGGTTCGCCGACGCGCTGGCGATGATCGCCGAGGCGGAGCTGGACGGCATCGTGATCGCGGCGCCGACCAACGCGCATCTCGAGCTCGCCCTCGCCGCGATCGAGCGGGGCATCGCCGTGCTGGTCGAGAAGCCGCTGGCCGGGACCGTCGACGACGCGCTCCAGATCGTCCACGCCGCGCGCGCCCGTGGCGTCCCCGTGCAGGTCGGTCACGTCGAACGGTTCAACCCGGCAGTCCTGGAGCTCGGGCGGCTGCTCCACGCCGGCTGGCTGAGCACCGTCTACGCGATCGTCAGCCGTCGCGCCGGACCCTTTCCGGCCCGGATCCGCGATGTCGGCGTGACCATCGACCTGGGCACCCACGACGTCGACATCCTGTCCTGGATCGCCGGCGAGCGACCCACCCGGGTCTACGCCGAGCTGGCCCAGCGGATTCACGCCGATCACGAGGACCTGCTCTTCGGGCTGCTCCACTTCCCGTCCGGCGCGACCGGCATGCTCGACGTCAACTGGCTCACCCCGGCCAAGCGCCGCCAGCTGACCGTGGTCGGCGAGGAGGGGATGTTCGAGCTGGACTACCTCACCCAGCGGCTGACCTTCACTCGGACCGACGTCGGGCACCCGATGATGATCGGCGGCTACGCCCCCACGTTCACCGGCGAGGTTGCCGAGCTCCCGGTCGCCAACGCCGAGCCGCTCGGGGCCGAGCTGGACGCCTTCATGACGGTCATCCGCGACGGCGGCACCCCCGCGATCAGCGCGGTCGATGGCGCGTGGGCCGTGGCGATCGCGAGCGGCCTGCTCCAGGCCGGCAAGGACGGACGACCGGTCGATCTCACGACGCTCGCGACGAGGCTGGCATCCGAATGACGATCACCACGCGACCCACGCACACCGGCCCGAGCCTGCTCGGCGGCTCGATCGACGTGCCCATGAACCCGTGCCTGCACGGAACGCCGCGACCCGTCTCGCCGTGGACCGGCGAACCCGGCACGGTCGGATCGGTTGCCCTGGTCGGCGCCGGCAAGATGGGGCTGCCGCTGGCGGCGCAATTCGCGAGCCACGGCTGGCAGGTCACCGCGGTCGACGTCAACGAGGCCGTGGTGGCCGCGATCAACGGCGGCCACTCGCACGTCGGCGAAGAGCCGGGACTGGTCGAAGCGGTCGCCGCGGCACACGCGGCGGGACGGCTCCGGGCCACGACCGACGGGACGGCGGCAGCTCGCACGGCCGACGTCGTCGTGATCATCGTCCCGGTCATGCTCGACGAACGTCACCAGCCGGACTACCGGTACATGGACGCGGCCGCGGCGGCCGTCGGGCCCGGTCTGCACGGCGGGTCGCTGGTCATCTTCGAGACCACGCTGCCGGTCGGTGACACCCGCGGTCGATATGCGCCGGCGCTGGAGGCGGCGAGCGGGCTCACGGTGGAGCGCGACCTGTTCGTGGCCTTCTCGCCGGAACGGCTGCTGTCGGGGCACGTCTTCCAGAACCTGGCAACCTACCCGAAGCTCGTCGGCGGCCTCGGCCCCGCCTCCGGCGCGAGAGCGGCCGCGTTCTATGCCTCCACGCTCGATGCCGAGGTCGTGGCGATGAGCAGCGCCGAGGCGGCCGAGTTCTCGAAGCTCGCCGAGACCACGTACCGGGACGTCAACATCGCGCTGGCCAACGAGTTCGCCAACTACGCGGAGCGGGCCGGCGTGGACATCCTCGAGGTCATCGCGGCGTCCAACAGCCAGCCGTACAGCCACATCCACCAGCCCGGGATCGGGGTCGGCGGCCACTGCATCCCGGTCTACCCGCACTTTCTGCTGAGCCGGGCACCCGAGCTGACCCTCGTGAACGCGTCTCGCAAGGCCAACGACGGGCAGGTGGACCGCTCGATCGCGTCGGTCGCAGAGGTGCTCGGGAGCCTGGACGGGGCCCAGGTCCTGGTGCTTGGTCTAACCTACCGCCACGGCGTGAAGGAGCTGGCCTACTCACGGGCCGTGCCCCTGATCAAGGGATTGCGGGAGCGAGGCGCCCGCGTTCTCGCCTACGACCCGCTGCTCTCGGACGACGAGGTCGCCGGGATCGGCGCCGAACCGTGGTCGTGGGGGAGCCCGGCGGCCGACGTGCGGGCCGTCGTCACGCAGACCGCGGACCCGTTCTTCACGTCGCTGGACCCCTCGTGGTTTCCGGAGCTTGCCGTCGTGCTCGACGGTCGCAACTCGCTGCGAGACCTGGCGCTTCCGGCTGGCGTGACCTACCTGGGGATCGGGATCCCGCGCCGCCCGGGCGGGTAGTCTTCAGCGCGTGCAGATCCTCAGCGTCGTCGGCACGCGCCCGCAACTGATCAAGGCCGCGGCCCTGTCGCCGGTGCTGCGGGCGCGCCACGACGAGATCCTCGTCGACACCGGCCAGCACTACGACGACGAGATGGCCGGCACGTTCTACCGGGAGCTCGGCCTGCCGACGCCCGACCACGGCCTCGGTGTCGGCGGTGGCACGCACGCCGAGCAGACCGCGGCGATGCTCACCGGCCTCGAATCGATCCTGGCCATCCACCACCCGGACGCCGTGCTGATCTACGGCGACACCAACTCGACGCTCGCCGGCGCCCTGGTGGCGGCCAAGGTCGGCCTGCCCGTGGCGCACGTGGAGGCCGGGCTGCGCAGCTTCGATCGACGGATGCCGGAGGAGATCAACCGCGTCGTCGCCGATCACCTGTCGCGCTGGCTCTTTGCCCCGACCCCGACGGCGGTCGAGAACCTGCATGCCGAAGGGATCACCAGGGGCGTCTTCCTGGTCGGCGACCTGATGCAGGACCTGGCCGCTCGGGTGGGCGCCGAGGTCGCGACGCCCGACGCCCTGGCCGTGGCGAGCCGGCGCCTCGGCCAGGCCACCTTGGGAACCGGCCTCCAGCCGGGTGAGTACCTCTTGGCAACCGTCCATCGCGCCGAGAACCGGCAGCCTGCGGCGCTTCGTGCATGGGCCGCACTCCTCGGTCGGGTCGCGCGCCCCGATCGCCCGGTGATCCTGGCCATCCACCCCGGGACCCGGCTCGCCCTCGAGCACGAGGGCGTCCGGTTGTCGCCGGATGTCCGGCTCGTCGCCCCTCAGGGCTACCGCACATCGCTCACGCTGCAGCTGCATGCCGCCTCGGTCATCACCGATTCCGGAGGGGTCCAGCGCGAAGCTGCCTGGCTGGGCGTGCCATGCCTGGTCCTGCGCGGCACCACGGAGTGGGTGGAGGCCGTCGCGGGCTCGGGCGGGCGGATGGTGATCGTCGGGCTGGACGCCGACCTCGCCGAACGGGCGCTCGCCGAGCTCGCGCCGCCGGATCGCTCGCCGACTCTCGCCCGTGCGCGCGCCGCCGCCTTCGACCTCGCGCCTGCGGGCGCCGCCGACGCCATCGTCGCCGCCCTGGAGTCGTCCGAGTGACCGACGCCCGGTCAGCCGGCGCGCTCAGCGTCGTGATGTTCGTCTACAACGACGTGAGCCGCGACTCGCGCGTGCTGCGTGAGGCGAAAAGCCTCGCCGATGCCGGTCACCAGGTGCTCGTCGTCGGTCGGCCGCGCAGCCCGGACGAGCGCCAGATCACGCGCCACGCGCGGGACGGCTTCGAGATCGCCCTCGTTCCGATGCCGCACGAGTGGCGCCGGTGGTGGTACCGGTTCAGGAAGCCATGGCACATGCGCGGGCTCATCCAGCGGCGGTTCCTGCATCACCTCGGTCGCGGTCCGGCAGGCTGGATCCGGGCCGTGGCGTACGTCGGCGTCGCAATCCTGGTCGCCATCGCCTCGCTCATCCGGCTGCCGTTCATCGCGGTCTCCGGCGGGCTGCGCCAGACAAAGCACGATTCGACCTTCGACTGGCTCATCCGCTGGCGGTGGGGCGTGCTCGGCTGGGCCCGGACCGCGGCCGCCGCCGCCCCCGTGGCCGACGTGTACCACGGTCACGACCTGACGGGCCTGCCCGCGGCGGTGCGCGCCCAGGCGGCCAATAGGGGCGCCGTCGTCTACGACAGCCACGAGTCGTTCATGGACTCCGGCTCGAACGTGAACCGGCCACGCTGGGCGAAGTGGATCCTGCGTCGCTTCGAGCGGCGCCAGGCGAGCCGCGCCGTCGCGCTGGTGACCGTCAATCGATCGCTCGGCGAGCTGCTCGGGTCGCGCCTGCGGATCGATCGCGTCGTGGTCGTCTACAACACGCCGGCACGCTGGGAACCGCCGGCCGAGACGCCGGACCTGCTCCGCCGCGCAGCCGGGCTGCCGCCCGGCACGCCGATCGCCCTCTACCACGGAGCCTTCTCGCCGCATCGCGGGCTCGAGGAGCTGGCCGAGGCCGTCCTCGTTCCCGGGATGGAGGCCGTGCACGCGGTCTTCCTCGGCTACGGCTCGCTCGAGGAGGCGCTGCGGGCGATGGCGGCCGAGCCTCGATTTGGCGGCCGGCTGCACGTGCTCAAGGCCGTCTCGCCCGACGTCCTGCCGGCCTGGGTTGCCTCAGCCGACGTCGGCGTGATGGCCATCCAGGCGAGCACGCTCAACCACCGGCTGTCGAGCCCGAACAAGCTCTTCGAATCGATCGCGACGGGGCTCCCGGTCGTGGTCAGCGACTTCGTCGAGATGCGCCGGATCGTGCTCGACGACCCGGACGGGCCGCTTGGCGCGGTCTGCGATCCGGCAGATCCGGTCTCGATCGCCGCCGCGATCCGCTCGATCCTCGATCTTGGCCCCGCCGAGCAGGCGGACCTGCGGGCTCGCTGCCTCCGCGCGGCCCACGATCGATGGAACTGGGAGACCGAGTCGACGAAGCTGGTCGCGCTTTATGCGTCGCTGGCGGACGAGGCGGCTGCGGCCGAGGCGGCTGCGGCCGAGGCGGCTGCGGCCGAGGCGACGGTCGGGACGCCCGTCTCGGGTTGACCCATGCCTGGCCGGCCCAGTCGCTCGACCCGGAGCCCGGCCAGCCGAGCCGCCTCGACGTCGACGATGCCCCGCGTGTCATACACGAGCGTGCCGCGCATCGCCGCGGCGCCGGCCGTCCAGTCGATCGTGCCGTATTCGGCCCATTCCGTCGCGACGACGACGGCGTCGGCACCGCGCAACGCCTCGAGCGCCGTCGCGGCGACCACCAGGGTCGGGTCTGCGAGGTGCGCTCGTCGCTCGGCGCGCGGATCGTGCGTCAGGACCTCGGCGCCCGCGGCCCGGAGGTTCGTGGCGAGTGCCAGGGCGGGCGACTCGCGGACGTCGTCCGTGTCGGCCTTGAAGGCCAGCCCGAGTTGCGCGATCCGTCGCCCGGCGAGCGAGCCCGGACCGCCGAGGAGCTTCTCAATGCGCGCGACGATCTCGCGTTGGTGGACGGCGTTGGATCGATGGACCGACGAGAGCAGCGGGGCTTCGACGTCGAGCGCCGCCGTCTCCAGCGCGATCGCGATCGCCTGCTCGGGCAGGCACGAGCCGCCGATGCCGGGGCCCGGTTTCAGGAAGGCGGTGCCGATCCGGGTGTCCAGGCCGATCCCCGCGATGACGGCCTCGATGTCGGCGCCCGTCGCGTCGGCCACCCGTGCCATCTCGTTGGCGAACGAGATCTTGGTCCCGAGGAAGACGTTCGAGCCGAGCTTGATGAGCGCGACCGAATGGGCATCGGCGACCAGCGATGGCGCGCCGAGCGGCGCGTAGAGGTCGATCACCGCCTGGGCGGCGGCCTGGTCACTGGCCTCGAGCCAGCCCGTGACCACACGATTCGGCCGGTCGAAATCCTCGAGCGCCTGGCCCTCGCGCATGAATTCAGGGTTGGTGACGATGGCCGGGCGGTCGGAGCGGCCGGCGGCGGACACCACGGCAGCAAGGCGGCTGGGGCCGTTGAGCGGGAGCGTCGATCGAATGACCACGACGTGGTCGGACGGGGCCGTGGACAGGAGGCGCGCGACCGCCGCTTCGACGTTGACCGTCGACAGCGGGCCGTCGGGACCGGTCGGCGTGTTGACGCAGACGAAGCTGAAACGAGTGTCCGGCGGCGGATCGAGCTCGGTCGTGAAGGCGAGCGAGCCGTTCGCCAGGCCCGCGACGAGCGCCTCGGTCAGGCCCGGTTCGAAGACGGGCGGTCGGCCTTCCGTGAGGTCGGCGATTCGGGTTTCGTCCAGATCGGCCACGGTGACGTGATGGCCGAGGCGCACGAAGCCGACTGCGGTGACCAGGCCGACATGGCCGGCACCGAGCAGGAACAGGTGCACGTCCAGGGATCTCCCGTGGTTGGGCGTTCGGTTCAGTGCCCGAACCTTACCATCAGGCGCCTTCCGAGGCCGTTCGCGTACACTCGCCTCGACCGTGCCTGCCGAGATCGTGCCCCAGCGTTGCGTGGTCGTGCTGCCGTCAACCGGGGAATTCGACTCTCGCACCTACCGGATCGCGCGGACCCTCCACGAACGCGGCCACCAGGTGACGGTGCTCGCTCGCTGGAAGCCCGGGCTTGCGCGCGACGAGATCCACCCCGTCGGCTATCCGATCGTGCGGGTCGAGGCGACGGCGATCGACGGGCTGCCATTCCCGGCCATCACCCTGCCGATCCTGCGTGGCCTGCGGCTCGCGGCACGGCCGATCCTGGGGCCCGTGCCGGCGCCGCGGGCCGAGACGCCGGCGACCGGCGGCGGCTCCGCTGGCGCGTCGGCGCCGGCAGACTCGTATGCCGACGAGTCGGACCCGGGTTGGGCTCACCCGGCGACGCGCGATCCGGGCCGGCTGCGCGGCTACGTCCGGCGCGCCCGCATCTTCCTGATGATCCGCAGCCACCGTCGCCGGGGTCTCGCCGCCTCGCCCGCCGCGGACGTCTATCACGGCATGGCGTACATGGGCATCTCCGTCGCCCTGGCGCTGGGTCGCCGTCATCGAGCCACAGTCGTCTACGACTCGCGCGACATCTACATGGTGGCGGCGAACCTGGCCAGGCTGCGCGGCCCGATCAAGGCGGTCCTTGCCCGGCTCGAACGCGGCTGGGCGCGCGCCGCCGACCGCGTGCTGACCGTGAACCGGCCCTACGCCGAAGAGCTCGCGCAGCGCTTCGGCGTGGAGATGCCGGCGGTCGTCATGAACTGCTCCTACCGCTACGATCCGCCGGTCCCCGCTCCGCGACGATTCCACGAGGCGCTGGCACTGGACCCGGCGATGCGGGTGGTCCTGTACCAGGGTGGCTTCTCGCGCGGTCGCGGCGTGGAGCAGCTGATCCAGGCGATCCACGGCGTCCCGAATGCCGTGCTCGCGGTCATGGGCTATGGCGCGCTGGAGGCGGACTTCCGGGCGCTCGCGGCAGCCCAGGAGAACCGCGGCCTGGTCCACGTCCTGCCGGCCGTCACGCCGACGGAGCTGCTCGACTGGGTGACTTCGGCCGACGTGGTGGGCGTGCTCTTCCAGCACGACACGCTCAACAACTACCTGTCGACGCCGAACAAATTCCTGGAGGCGATGGCCGCCGGCGTTCCCACCGTCTGCTCCGACCATCCCGGCATGGCGCCGATCGCGCGCGCGACGGGGTGCGGCATCCCGGTCGATCCGTCGGACATCGAGGCGATCACGGCCGCGATCAGGACGGTCGTGGACGCCACGCCCGACGAGCGTGCGGCAACGCGAGCGCGAGCGCTCGCCGCGGCCCACGAGATCTACAACTGGGAGACGCAGGTCCAGACGCTCCTGGACGAGTACACCCGGTTGACGGGGCGCCGCTGGTGAGCCCGCCGGCCGCGGCCGGACCAGCCGCCTCCGCCGCCGGACCCCATTCGCCCGTCACGCGCCGTCCCCGGGCCGTGCTCCTCGTCGCCAACACCGCTGCCCCGTATTCGCGCGGCCTGCGCGTCGCCCGGAGCCTGGCTGACGCCGGTTGGCAGGTCGAGATCGCCGCGGTCGCCGGCGACGGCCAATCGGAGACCGAGCGGGACGGCGACGTCCGCATCCGCCGCTACCGGCCGAGCGGCCCGTTCCGCCGCTGGGTCGGTCAGCCGCCCCCGCCACGTTCGCCGACGCGCCTGTTTCGGATCCTCGCGCTCAACGCGGACAAGGCGCTGAAGGCGGTGTTCTGGCCACTCCACGTCCGGGCCTGGTGGCGAACCCTGCGGCGCGAGCTGCCGCCCGCCGACCTCTATCACGCGTTCGGG
>JBGPVC010000032.1:0-21426 GCA_041491485.1 Candidatus Limnocylindria bacterium | reverse complement strand
TCCGGCCGGAGGCGCTCGCGCAGGATCGGGAGCGCATCAGGCGAGTCGTCTGCCGGCAAATCGAGGAAGACGACGTCGTAGGCGGTGTGCCCATCGGCCGAGACCTGGCGTGGCGCCAGGAGGTGCGAGAGCACCCGGGCGACGTGTGGCGCCGTGGCGATGTCGCGCGTCGCGTCCGCGGCGGCAGCCTCGAACGCCGGCGTGCCAGCCGACAGCGTCTCGCTGCTCAGGACGATGACCAGCGCCGACGGCGGGGCGCCGAGCTCGGTCCCGAGGAGTGCCTTGGCGCGGGCCGACTCGAGGTCGTCGAGGATGAAACCACCGGCGCTGAGCTGCCCGCTGACCCGGGGTGCCAGCGGGATCGCGACCACGAGCACGATCGCCCAGGCCGCCACGATCCACCAGGCTCGTCGCACCACGAACCGGCCGAGTCGATCGAAGGAGGTCACGTCAGGATTCGCCTCGGTTCGGAGTCGCGCGGGAGGTCGGCGCCATGGTAGCCGCGACACCGACGTCGGGCGTTTCGGCGTCGAGTGCTTCTGCTAGCATCCGCGCGTGCAGCTCTTCCTGATCGCCTTCCAGCAGCCGATTCCGTTCGGGATCTCGGCGGTGCTGGTCATCACGATGGTCTTCATCATCCAGCGCTCGGCGATGACGGCTGAGGGCGGGTCGAGCTGGGTGCGCCGGATCACCGGTCCGAACGCGAAGTTCCTGTTCACGTTCCTGTTCATCGTCTGGGCGCTCGTCTTCGGGATCGGCCTGCAGCTCGTTCCGCACGAGGGGGCGAACTCGCCATATGGCGGCATCGGCCTCATCGCCCTGTTCACCGGCTTCTTCATCATGATGGGCTTTCTCTGGTCGGTGATCGGCGAATAGCGCGTCGTTCGTTGCGGGGGTCCGTGGGCGGCCCACGTGTCCCCCTTTCGGGCGCGGTCCGTCACCTGTGTCGCCCGGTCGTGTGCGTGCCACGGTCGTGTGCGTGCCACGGTCGTGTGCGTGCCACGGTCACGTGCGCAGCCCTGTAACGTGCGTGGCAGTCAGCACTGAGGGCCCGAGCATCACGCTCGCTTGACGGAAGCGCCCGTTCGCTACGGTGTCGTGCCTCATGGACACCGTCTCCAGACCTACCGGCCGAGAGTGTGGCCTCGGCCCCCAGGTGTTGACGGGCAGACACCACGGGCGAGGGTCGGGCGAGCCGGTGCTCAACGGCGGCATGACCTTCGACCTACTGGACCCCCGTCCCGCCATCAGGCTATGATGCCCCGGCATGCAGTCTGCATAGACTTTATGCGTCGCTACCCCGGAGGCTCGCCCGCGTGGACGCCCAGGAGATCAAGTCCGCTGTCGCGCACCAGGATGCGGCTCGCGCCCTGACCGAGGCGCCGTTTGTCAACCTGGCCGACCCGGCGCGTGCACTCGGCCCCGACGGCCAGCCGGCCGTCAGTCGCCGCGCTCCGCTCTGGGAGGACGTCCCGGATGCGCAATGGAACGACTGGCGCTGGCAGCTGAGCCACCGGGTCAACGACCTCGACGAGATCGAGAAGATCCTCGAGCTCACGGACGAGGAGCGGGCCGGCCTGTCCGCGCCGGACAAGTTTCGGGTCGACATCACGCCGTATTTCATCAGCCTGATCGACCCGAAGGATCCGACCGATCCGATCCGTCGCCAGGTCATCCCGCTCGGCCGGGAGCAGCAGGCGTTCACGGCGATGATGGAGGACTCGCTCGCCGAGGATCGCCATTCGCCGGTCCCGGGGCTTGTCCATCGCTATCCGGACCGGGTCCTGATGCTGGTCACCACCCAGTGCGCCAGCTACTGCCGCTACTGCACCCGGAGTCGCATCGTCGGCCACGCCACCCAGAACTTCAACCGGCGCGAGCACGAGGCGCAGCTCGACTACCTGCGCCGGACGCCGCAGGTCCGCGACGTGCTGATCTCCGGCGGTGACGGCCTGACCCTCGCGCCCAAGCTGTTCGAATCGATCCTTCGCGGGCTGCGCGAGATCCCGCACATCGAGATCATCCGGATCGGGTCGCGGGTGCCGGTCTTCCTGCCGCAGCGAATCGACGACGAGCTGTGCGAGGTCCTCGAGAAGTACCACCCGCTCTGGATCAACCTGCATTTCAACCACCCGAACGAGATCACGCCCGAGGTGAGCCGGGCGGTGGACAAGCTGGCCAAGGCCGGCCTGCCGATCGGCAACCAGAGCGTCCTGCTGGCCGGCGTGAACGACTGCGTCCACATCCAGCGCGCGCTCGTCCACCAGCTGGTCGCCAACCGGATCCGGCCGTACTACCTGTACCAGTGCGACCTCGTCGAAGGCTCCGGCCACTTCCGGACTCCGGTCGGCAAGGGCCTCGAGATCATGGAAGGGCTGCGCGGCCACACCTCCGGCTACGCCGTCCCGACCTACGTCATCGATGCCCCCGGCGGCGGCGGCAAGATCCCGGTCATGCCCAACTACCTGATCAGCTACTCCGACCACAAGGTGGTGCTGCGGAACTACGAGGGCTACATCACCACGTACGAGGAGCCGCCCACCTACCAGGCCCATGACAAGTCGTCGTGTGCCTACTGCCAGCACGAGCGCCCGGAACCCGGCCAGTCCGGCGTGCTGGGGCTGCTCGAGGGCGAGCGGATGTGGATCGAGCCACAGGACTTCCGTGAGACGCACGCTCGCGGCAACACCGAGGCCCATCGCCTGCAGGACCCGTCCAAGTGGGTGCCGTTCGGAGTCGGTGCGATCGAGGGCAGCTCGGGTGCCTCGCTGCGCGTTCTCGAGCCGGGCCCGGAGCGCACCGACTACGGGCCGGGCGAGGAGCCTCGGCCGCGCGAAGGAGAGCCAACCGCGTCGGCCCACGGGGAGTTGCTCTAGGCCGTTCGGACCGGTGCCGCTCGGCCGCATCCTTGCCGGCTCTTTGCCGCAGATGCACGTTTCCGACCGAACGTTGCAGCAAACGCAACCAACGACGCTGCATGCCACGGCACCCCGCGTCGGCATCCGACGGGTCGGCGGATCGGGACGGCGTCCGCTACGCTCCGCACATGCGGCAGACAGCCTTCCCGGGATCGACGGCAACGCGCTTCGCGCCCGTAGCGGGAGGCTGATGGCCAGGAAACGGCAGTCGACCGGGCAGACGATCGGTGCGATCGTCGCCGGGTTCGAGCAGCAGGTCTGGCGGACGACGCCGCCGGCCCACGAGCTCGTCGCCAAAGGCAAGCGGCTGGCGGCGGTCCCGGCCGAGGGCGGTGGGACGTTGACGGTCGGGTTCGCCGACGAGGCGGAGGCGGGGACGGCCGGCGGAGTCGAGCCCGCCACGCTCCACCTCGCCGCCCCGGGCGCTCGCGCCGTCGTCGACCTCGTCCACGGCGGCCGGCTGGCGTCGCTCGTGGTCGACGGTCGCGAGCTCCTCGTGACCGAGGGGGTCGGTCGCATGGCTTGGGGATCGTTCCCGATGGCCCCGTTCGCCGGACGGGTGCGCGACGGACGCTTCACCTTCCTCGGCGAGCGCTACCAGCTGCCGATCCATCTGCCGCCCCATGCGATCCACGGAACGGTGCTCGACCGGCCATGGCACCAGCTGGGCGAACGGTCGATCGGGACAGGATTTGGGCCCGACTGGCCATTCGCCGGCCGCGCTATCCAGCGGTTCGAGCTGCGAGAGGGACGCTTCCTCTTCCATCTCGAAGTCCACGCCGACGAGCCAATGCCCGTGTCGATTGGCTGGCACCCGTGGTTCCGCCGGCAACCGCATGCGGTCGATCCGGAGTCCGCCGCCGATCACGACGCGCCCTCGCTGGTCGAGCTCGACCTCGACGCAGCCTCGATGTACGTCCGCGATGCCGAGGGCATCACCACGTCCGACCGGGTCGTGCCCGGTCCCGGGCCGTGGGACGACTGCTTCACCGACCTCCGGCGACCGCCGGTGCTGCGCTGGCCCGGCTTCCTCGAGCTGACCATCGAGTCGAATTGTCGCGACTGGGTGGTCTACACCGTTCCGACCGAAGCGCTGTGCGTCGAGCCGCAGACGGCTCCGCCCGATGCCCTCAACCTGCACCCTGCGATCGTGGAGCCGGGTCGGCCCTTCATCGCGGAGATGACCTGGACCTGGCGCTCGCTGGCCGGCTGACGCCGGGCTCTCGCTGAGGCGCGCCGATCAGGCCGGTGGCCCGGAGGCCTCGGCGGCAATCGTCAGGGCCCGTGCGAGCTGGGGATCGGTCAGGGCAGCGATCTGGGCGGCCGTCATTGACCTGATGTCGTCGGGCCCTAGTGGCGCCACGTCCGCCGCGCGATCGACGACCACGTCGGGGACGATGCCTTCGTGCCAGATCCGGCGGCCCTTGGGGGTCAGCCATTCCACGGTGCCCACCCGCAGCGCCGAGCCGTCGGACAGCGGGAATTCACCCAGGACCGTGCCCGTCCCGAACGTCTTGACGCCGACGATCTCGGCGCGGCCGGCATCCTGGAGTGCGCCGGACACGATCTCGGCCGAGCTGGCCGTGCCGCCGTCGACCAGCACCACCAGCGGAATGTCCGTGGCCACGCCGCCGGGTGAGACCGGGTGGTGCGTCTCGTGGCCGGCCGCATCGCGCTCGACGTACACGTCGCCGCTCGACAGGAACTGGCTGGCGACGCCCACGGCCTCGTTGACATAGCCGCCGGGATTGCCGCGCAGGTCGAGGATCAGCCGATCCGCGCCGGCGGCCTTGATCTCGCCGAGCGCCGCCTTCATGTCGTCGGCCGCGCCGTTCGAGAACTGATCGAGTCGCAGGAACGCGGTCTTCGTGCCCGGGACCATGGCCCATGAGACGACGACCTCGGCGACCGCCGCCCGGACGATCCTGACCTCACGCTCGGCGCCCTTCGCGCCGCTGCGGACCTCGATCCTGACCGTGGTGCCCGCTTCGCCGCGAACCCACCCGGCGACCTCGTCGAGGTCGTGGCCGCTGGTGGCCTTGCCGTCGACCTCGGTCAGCTCGTCGCCCGCCTTGAGGCCCGCCTTCTCGGCCGGGCTGCCCTTGAACACCTGGTCGATGACCGGGAGCCCGTCGGTCGCCGTGTCGATCCGCACGCCGATGCCGACGTAGGAGCCGGACAGCTCGTTCGCCCGGGCGGCACGCTCTTCGGGCGTGAGGAACGAGGTGTGACCGGTGTCGCCGACCGCCTGCGTCATCCCGTTGATGGCGCCGTAGGCCAGGGCCTTGTCGTCGAGCTGGTCCTTGCCCACGTACTGGTCGTGGAGGATGTCCCAGGCCTGGCCGATCAGCGCAAGCTCCTGCGCGGAGCCCGGCCGGCCGGTCGGGTTCGGGGTCGCGGAGTCGGCGCCGCCCTCGGCGGACGGCACCAGGCGCCCAACCCCGATCCCGACGCTGAACGTCAGCGCGAGCGCCAGCCCGATGGCCACCCGGCGGATCCCCGTCCCGCGTCCGCGACCGGCCGTCGGTGACCCCGAAACCTGGGAGGGGCCGGGCGCGACGTCGGTCGCGTCCAGCGGCCCGGGATCGATGATCGGTTCGGTCGGGATCGAGTCGGGGTCCATCGGAGGCATCGTGCTCGTGTCGTGCTGACGATCGACCGTCCCGCACGCGCGAGCCGGCCGCCGGACACCTGGCCCGGCACGACGAAGCATGCCCCAGAACGGTTCAGACCGGGTGGCCGAGCCGGTGAAGCTTCGTTCGCCTGGCCGGCGATGGTACGCGGCGCGATCTGGTGGTAGGCTTCCGGCTAATCCCTAGTGATCCAGTCGGAGATGACCGACCCCAGTGACCGAGACCATCGTCCCCAGCATCGGCCTGGGCCCCCTGCGCGCGGCGCCGGTGGGACTCCCCGATCCGCTCGTCCACCCGCCAATCGTCGCGGAGGCCGGCGACCCGTTCGCGGCGCTCCGCGTGATCGACCTGCTCGCGCGGATCGAGCGAGGCCAGCCGGTCCGTGCCGCCGACATCGCCGATCGGCTGAACGCCGCCTACCTCGATTGGCTCTTCAGCCCCGCAATCGTGGCCGACGTCGCCCTCCAGCTCCAGTCGAACTGGATGACCGATTACCGGAACGCCTCCGGGATCGTCGTCGACGACGGGCCGCTCGGTACCACGGTCGCGATCGAGGATTCGAGCCGGGTCGATCCCTGGATCGTCCGGCAGGCGCAGCGCATGGCGGCCGCCTGTACCGAGCGGCTGGCCGAGTTCAGCCGCCGCGATCGACTGACGTCGGGCGGCTGATCCTCGGAACGCCGCGAAGCCACCGTCCCGGACTTTCCCGACCCACATTCCTGGAGGATTTCGACGCCATGAGCCACAGCGGATATGCCACCGACAACGCCCTCGTCGACAGCGACTGGGCGCTCGCCCACCTGACGGACCCGAAGGTCCGCTTCGTCGAGGTCGACGTCGATACGACCGCCTACGAGCAGAGCCACATCCCGGGCGCGATCGGCTGGAACTGGACCAGCCAGCTGGCCGACGGCATCCGTCGCGACATCGCCGGTCGCGAGGACTTCAGCAAGCTCCTGTCTGATTCGGGGATCGGGTCGGATACGACCATCGTGCTGTACGGCGACAACAACAACTGGTTCGCCGCCTGGGCGTACTGGCAGCTCAAGCTCTACGGCCACCGCGACGTGCGCATCCTCAACGGCGGACGGAAGTACTGGCTGGACAAGGGCCTCGCGCTCGACGTCGACGTTCCGGCGTACGGCCCGACCGGCTACCAGCTGCCCGAACCGGACTTCAGCCTGCGGGCCTTCCGCGACGACATCCTGCCGCGGCTCGGCGACCCGGAGCTCGCGCTCGTCGACGTCCGCAGCCCGGCCGAGTTCAACGGCGAGATCATCGCGCCTCCGGGCATGAGCGAGACCGCCCAGCGCGCCGGCCACATCCCGGGCGCCGCGTCAATCCCGTGGGCCCAGACGGTCCGCGAGGACGGCACGTTCAGGAGCGCCGAGGAGCTCGCGTCGCTGTATGAGGCGAAGGGCGTGACGCCGGACAAGGACGTGATCGCCTACTGCCGGATCGGCGAGCGGTCCTCCCACAGCTGGTTCGTGCTCCACGAGCTGCTCGGCTACAACCGCGTTCGCAACTACGACGGGAGCTGGACCGAGTACGGCAGCCTGATCGGCGTCCCGATCGAGAAGCCCGTGGCGGTCGCCGCCGGCTGAGCGTCTCCACGGCACCGGCGGGCCGGCACGATGACCGTGCCCGGCCCGTCAGGAGCCGGCCGGTTCAGCTGCGACGGGGCCCCCGGCCGTAGCGCTCCATCACGTCGATCAGTCGATCGTGCGGGATCGCGTAGGCCGTGATGCCGTCACGCCCGGTCATCGTGTCTGCCGCGATCAGCGCGTTGAGGATCGCTTCCTCGGTCGCCTCGATCACGCCTTCGAACAGCCCATTGATGACGTGGTCGTTGACGGCGCGGACGTCCACGACGAACCGCGGATCGGCGGTGAACGTGATCCCCGGCAGGTTGCGGTTGCCTGTCGCGAAGCACAGGAACAGGTCGCCGCTCGAGTTCCCTCCCGTCCCGCCCATCCGCGCGATCCCGAGGCCGGCCCGCTGGGCGAGGCGCTCGCACTGGTGTGGCAGGAGCGGCGCGTCGGTCGCCACGATCACGATGATCGAGCCTGATCCGGGCGGCGGGGCGGCGACCGGGCCCTCCTGGTCCTCGGGTCGATAGGGGCTGGGCACTTCGTCGACCGGGATCGCCTCACCGACGGGGACGCCGTCCACCCGGAGCAGCTCCCGCTGCCCGTAGTTGGCCTGGACCAGGACGCCCACGGTCCAGCCGCCGAACGCCCCCGGGACCACCCGCGACGCCGTCCCGATCCCGCCCTTGAACTCGTGGCAGACCATGCCCGTCCCGCCGCCCACGTTGCCCTCGGCGACCGCGCCGTCGCGTGCCGCGGCGAGTGCCTCGTCCACGTGATCCATCGTCACGTGGAACCCGTCCGTGTCGTTGAGGAGCCCGTCCCAGGTCTCGGCGGCGACGGGCAACGACCAGAATGCCCCGCCGTTCGGGTGCGTCCGGGCGGCATTGCGGAGGATGCCGTCGTGGACGATCCCGATGCTGTGCGTGTTGGTGATCCCGATCGGTCCGCACAGGCCTCCCGCCTCGCGGATCCACTCGAGACCGGTCATCTCGCCGTTGCCGTTCAGCCGGTGGCTGCCGGCGTAGACCGTCTCGGTGAACACGTCGCCGTCGTGTGGCACGACCATCGTCACGCCGGTTCGAACCGGTCCGCGCCCGACGACCAGGGGTCCGTCCCCCGCCACCAGCGTCGTGTGCCCGACCCGCACGCCGGCCACGTCCGTGATCGCATTGAGCGGTCCTGGCCGGCCCCGGCCGATGACGATGCCGAGGTCGCGTGCACGCATGGTCGAGATCCTAGCGAACCGTGAGCGGTTGGGTTCGGCCGTATCATCCGGCGGTGATCCCATCAGCTCGCAGCAGCGGCCCCGTTCGCCTTCGACGGCTGGGGGATTCGATCGCGACCGCCCGCGCGATCGACATCGCCGAGGCCTTCCGCGACCTCCCCGGGCTGTGCCTGCTCGAGAGCGCCCGACCTGGCCGGAACGCCCGTTGGACGTACCTCACGGCCGACCCGGTCGCCGTGCTTGAGTCACCGGCGGCCGGGCCCGACCCGTTTGCCGTGGCGCGCCGCCTGGTCGCCCGCCTGAACCGGACGGTCATCGTTCCGGCCGACGCACCACTGTTTCTCGGCGGCCTCGTCGGCTACCTCGGTTACGACCTCGGTGGCACGCTCGAGCGCCTGCCGTCCATTGCGCCGGCCGACCAGGACCTGCCGATGCTGCGACTCGCCTTGCATGATTGGGTCGTCGCCTGGGATCGACGGACCGGCTACGCCTGGCTCGGCGGGCGGGCGCTCGACGGCGACGGGCGACGACTCGCCCGCCGGCTCGATGACGTTCACGCTCGCCTCAGCGCCTGGCCGCGCCGACCCGATGGAGCGATCCAAGGCGCGGCCTCCGGCACATCCTCGGTCGACACGCGTGCCGATCGGCCCGGCGCCTCCCTGGCATTCCGGTCCAACCTCGAGCGCGAGACCTACCTCGCGGCGGTGGAACGCGTCCGCGACCACATCGCTCGCGGCGACATCTACCAGGCCAACCTGACGCGGCGCCTCGAGGCCCGGTTCGACGCCGACCCGTGGGAGCTGTACCGACACCTGCGAACGGGCGATCCCTCGCTGTTCTCGGCGTTCCTCGATCTCGGGCCGAGCCAACTGACCGGCCGTCCCCGGGCGCTCCTGTCGGCATCGCCCGAGCCGTTCCTGTCGGTCGACGCCGCCGGCCGGGTCAAGGCGGACCCGATCAAGGGGACGCGACCGCGCGGTCGCGACGTCGCCGAGGATCGCGCGCTCGCGCGCGAGCTGCTCGCAAGCGCCAAGGACCGGGCCGAGAACGTCATGATCGTGGACGTGTTGCGAAACGACCTCGGCCGCGTCTGCCGCCCCGGGAGCGTTCGCGTGCCTCGCCTCTGCCGTCTCGAGCGGACGGCGGCGGTCCAGCACCTGGTGTCGACGGTCACCGGCGACCTCGCCGACGACCGCGACGCGTTCGACCTGCTGACGGCGTCGTTCCCGGGCGGCTCGATCACCGGAGCCCCCAAGATCCGGGCGATGCAGATCCTCGAGGGCATCGAACCCGTCAGGCGTGGCCCGTACACGGGTGCGCTCGGCTGGATCGGCCCGGATGGCGCGATGCAGACGAGCATCGTCATCCGGACGTTCGTCGCCGACGGGCGCAGGCTCACCCTGCACGTGGGTGGCGGGATCACCTGGAAGAGCGATCCGGCGACCGAGTGGGAGGAGACCGTCGTCAAGGCGGCCGGCCCGCTCGGCGCGATCGGCGGGGTGGAGGTCGAATGACGACGAGTCGCGGGTCCGAAGAGCCCGACCGCGTCTGGATCGACGGCCGCCTCCTGCCGGCGGACGGTGTGCACCTGTCGGTCTTCGATCGTGGCTTCCAGCTTGGCGACGGCGTGTTCGAGACGCTGCGGGTCCGCGCCAGCCATCCGACCGAGCTCGCCGAGCACGTCGCTCGGCTGCGCCGCTCGGCGAACGGCCTGGACATCGCGCTGCCGGCCGATCTCGACGCCCGACTGGCCAGCGGAATCGCCGAGCTCCTGGCGGCGAACGAGCTGGATGGGCGTGACGGCGATGCCTCCGTCCGGATCACGATCTCGCGGGGCGCCTACCACGGCCGCGGACTGCTCCCGGCGAGCGAGGTGGTACCGGCCACGATCGCGATCCAGACCTGGCCCGTGGTCCCCGCCTCCCCGGCGCACCTCGAACGCGGCCTGCACGTCGTCGCCTCGGCGGTCCGTCGGGACCCGACCAATCCGCTCGTCTCGCTCAAGACCACGTCGCGAGCCGACTACGTGTATGCGAGGCTCGAGGCACGCCGGGCCGGCGCCGACGACGCACTCTTCCTGACCACGGACGGCCACCTGTCGGAAGGCACGACCGCCAACGTCTTCCTCGTGCGGCTCGCGGCTGGCGGCGTCCGCGAGCTCGCGACGCCCTCGCTCGACTGCGCGATCCTCCCGGGAACCACCCGCTCATGGCTGCTGGCCTGGGCGGCGAGGGTCGGCCTTCGGGCGGCCGAGGCGCGTCTCACGCGCGACGACCTGGCGGCGGCCGACGAGGCCTTCCTGTCGTCCAGCGTGGCCGGGGTCCTGCCGGTGACCCGATTCGAGGGGAGGCCGATCGGAACGGGTCAGCCAGGACCGTGGACCCGGCGGGCACGGGCTGACCGTGAGGCCATGATCCGCGGCGAGGCCGAAGCATGACCGGGCGAGGTTCCCGCATCACCGGCGACGAGGGCACGGCGTGACCCGCGACGAACTCATCGCCGCGACTCGCCAGCTGATCGCCGAAGGTGACCGGCTGCGAGCGAGCCCGTCGCTCGCCTCCCTCCAGATGTGGCTGCAGCGCTCGGATGACCTGCTGTCGACGGCCTGGGGGAGCATGGATCGCTACCACCTGGCCTGGCTCATGGTCGGCAAGCCGAAGGGGATCGTTCGTGGCCGGCCGATGACCCGTGATGAGGAGGCGACATACGTCCGCGAGGTGGCCGCCCAGAAGACGGCGGCACTCCAGATGAGCCTGGAGGCGGTCGACCGCCAGCGCATGCCGTTCGTCGGCGAGACCGGGGGTCGTGGCACGGGCGATCCGGGCGGAACCGCCGTCGAGAGCGGCGGCGGCCCGGCGGCCCCGCTCGACCGCGCGCCCGATCGTCACGGGTTGCCGGTCGACCCGACCCTGAGCGAGCGGCTGGCCGATGCTCGCCGGCGCGCCGACGAGCATCTCGAGCACGGCGTTCGACGGGCGCCGCGGCCGGATCGGATGCAGCGTTGACCTCTGTCCGGGACACCGGGCGGCGCGTTCCGGCCGTGGGTGGCACGCGGACCGTCCCGGCGCCCGATGCGGTGGCGCACGACTACCTCCTGCTCGCGCTTCGGCTCGACCAGCGGATCCCGGGCCTGGTCGATGGCTACTTCGGCCCTGCCGACCTGAAAGCCCGGGTCGACACCGAGCAGCTCCGCGCGCCGGCTCGATTGCGCGACGACGCCGCGGCGCTGCGCGTGCGACTGGCTGCCGAGGTCGAGGACCCCGGTCGCCGCGAGTGGCTCGACGCGCAGCTGGTCGCACTCGAGACGCAGGCGGCCGCGCTCGCCGGCGAGGAGGTCCCGTATCTCGAGCAGGTCGCTCGCTGTTTTGCCTTCGCGCCGGCGCGCCGACCGGAGGCCGAGCTCGACGCGGCGGCGGCGCAGGTCGACGCCCTGCTGCCAGGCCCCGGATCGGTGGCCGAGCGGTTGGCAGCCTGGGATCGTCGGTTCGAGGTCCCGCTCGAGCGCCTCCCCGCGGTCCTCGACTGGCTCGTCGATCGTTGTCGAGGCCGGGCGGCGGCGCTCTTCGGGCTCCCCGAGGGTGAGGACCTGCAAGTCTCCCTGGTGACAGGCCGGCCGTGGTCGGGCTACAACTGGTTCCACGGCGGGCGCCGCTCACGAGTGGACATCAACACGGACCTGCCGCTGCACGTCGGCGATGCGGTCTGCACCGTCGCCCATGAGACGTACCCGGGCCATCACCTCGAGCACGCCTGGAAGGAGGCCGACCTCGTCGATCGGCAGGGATGGCTAGAGTCTTCGATCCTGCTCATCAACACGCCCGAGTGGCTCATCAGCGAAGGTCTGGCGAACCTCGGTCGCCGATTCGTGGCACCCCCGGACGAGCAGGTCGACCTGCTCGTCGAGCTCTATGGACGCGCCGGGCTTCCGATCGCGGCGGATGCTGCCGCCGCCCGTGAATCGGCCCAGCTCGAGATCGCCCTGAGCGGCGCTCGGCGGACGTTGACCGCCGTGCGTGGCAATGCGGCGATCCTGCGCCACGCCGACGGCCGCTCCCGGGAGGAGGTCCTCGACTATCTCGAGGCCGTCGGGCGCTACGCCCCGGCGACCGCGGCCAAGCGCCTCGAGTTCATCGAGCACCCGCTCTGGAGGACGTACGTCTTCGTCTACGCCGAGGGCGAGGCGCTGCTGTCCCGCTGGGTCGACGCCGCGCCGGAGGCCGATCGCGCGGCGCGCTTTGGGCGCCTGCTCCACGAGCAGCTCACCCCGGCAGCCGTCACAGGTCCCGGCTGAACACCACCCGGTCGTCGCCGTCGGCTTCGTAGTCGGGGTAGGCCGGTGTCCCGTACAGGCGCTGGGTGCCCGGTCCGTCGTCCACGCTGAATCCCATCGCCCGGTGGAAGTCGACCGACACGCGATTGCCCGGCCACGTGACGGCATTGACCCGGCGAACGCCGCGTTTCGACACATCGTCGAAGAAGCGTTCGTAGAGCCTCCGGCCCAGGCCGTGGCGCCGGTGATTCGGGCTGGTCGCGACCAGCTGGATGTAGGCCCGATCGGGGTGATCCGGGCTGATGAAGCCAACCAGGAAACCGACGAGGTTGCCGCCGGAATCCTCGACGACCCACGAGGTTCCGGTGAAATGCTGGAACCACTGGTGCAGGAACAGCGGATGGAGGCGTCGCCCGCCCCACCAATCGTCGATGTGCCCGACGAGCCGGCGGTGATCGGCCTCCACGGGCCGCCGGAATCGGAGTTCCGTGCTCATCGCGTGGCGATCCATGCGCTGACGGCGGCGGCCGCGAACTCGAGCGGCACGAGGCCACCGTAGACCTGCCACAGGAGATCGACCAGACCCAGGACGCCACCTTCCGACTGCGCGTATGCCCACAGGCCAAGCTGGCCGAGCGCGACGGCGAGCAGCGCCAGCGCCAGTGCGGTCCGCCTTCGGCCGGGCATGACGATCCCGACCGTCCAACCGGTGGCCGCCGCGATGACAACCAGGCCGGCCGTCACGGTCAGGATGCCACCGAGCACCGTGATCGCCATGGCGCCGGCGAGGGCGGCGGCGACGCCGAAGGCCAACCCGCGGACCGGCGACGCCACAGGGGCCGGCGCTGGCGCGAGGTCCGAGGCGGCGCTCCGGTACCGGTCAGACGGCGGGTGGGACAAGCGTCGCTCGCCGGGCGGATTCACGGGATCGACCATGCGGTCATCGTAGCGATCTCCCGGCCGGGGACGAGTCTCGCCGGCCAGCCCGCACAACCGTCGCAAGGCGACCATGCTCTCCTCACGCTAGACTGCCGATCGTGACCCACCCGAGCCTCGGACTGCCGCCACTCGACCTGACCGCCGGCTTTCCGGCCGCCGCCGCCCGGATGCGGGAGCACCGGGATCGGCTCGCCGGGCGTGCCCTGGCGGTCGCCATGGATGCCGACCCGACGATCCGGGACCGCTACGACGAGACCGACCAGCGTCAGCTGTTGCGCGACGCGGCACTGCTCGCGGAGCGGATCGCGCTGTGCGTCGCGGCCGCGACCACCGCCCCGGCCCGGGAATACGCCGAGTGGACCGCGCCGCTCTACCGCCGCCGCCGGGTCCCGATGGATGACCTCGTTGCGTTGTGCGAGGGGATCCGAGCCGCGCTGCCGAGCCTGCTGGGCCCGGCCGAGCTGGCCGCGGCCTCGGCCGCCCTGGACCAGGCGATCGACGCCTACCGCTGGCACCGACGCCTGGCCGGCGACGCGCGCAAGAAGAACGCCTTCCTGCAGTTCCTCTACAAGGGCGCCTGACGGTGACGATCAAGTGGGTGCAGCAGGATCCGCTCGTCATGAACGGCGAACCCTTCTGCTACAACTCGAGGCTGACCGTCCGGCAGCTCCTGGAGGAGCGCTCGAACGGCTATGACCTGACCCGGATCCTGACGGACCATCCGGAGCTTCGCGTCGTGGGCGTCGCCGCCGCCTATGCCTACGCGGCCGACCATCGCGAGCGCTACGCCGACTTCTTCGAGGCGGACGGATCGCTGATCGGGCCCGGCTACAGCCAGGCCGAGGCGGCCGGCCTGCCCGCCCAGTACCGGATCCCCGGCGTCGTCATCGGGGCCGGAGAGCCCGTCGCCTGACCTCGACACCCCAGGCGAGCCCTTCCGCGACCTGGTGGTACGCTCAGGAAACGCACCCGGAGAACCAGATGACCGACAGCACCACCCAGACGTCCCGCGAGGCGGCCGCATCGGCCATGGACGGCGCGGTGTCCGCGACGAATGGCACCGAACCCGCCTTTGACGCCCAGCGCCGCGCGACCGAACTGGCGATCCTCGACGCGCTGCGCGCCGTGGTCGATCCGGAGATCGGCATGAACGTGGTGGAGCTGGCGCTGATCAAGCAGATCCTCCTCGGCCCCGACTCGACCGAGATCAAGATGATCCTGACCACGCCGTTCTGCCCGTACGCCGGCTCGATGATCGCCCAGGTGAAGGAGCAGGCCGAATCGGTCGTGGACCATGACGTCAAGGTGACCCTGCTGGCCGAGCGCTGGGATCCGCGCGAAGCCGGCTTGATGTGGTGAGCATACCCAGCACGGAGACCGCGCCCCGATGAACCAGAACCCGATCCCCAACCGGTTGTCAAGCTCGCCGGTGACCCCGTCGATGCTTGGCGTCAAGCCCGACACCCGTCTCGCCACGGCCTTCCTCACCCAGGCGTTCGTCTGGATGTTCGCCGGCCTCCTCCTGTCGGCCGGCGTCGCCTGGGCGGTCCAGAGCAACGAGCAGCTCCTGAGCTTCGCCCGTGACTACTTCTTCCTGCTGTTCATCGGCCAGCTGGCCATCGTGTTCGTGATCAGCGGTGCGATCAGCCGGATCACGGCCAGCCTCGCCCTGCTGCTCTTCTTCGTGTATGCCGCGACGCTCGGGATCACGCTCGGGTTGATCGTGTCGCTCTACAGCGGTGCGTCGGTCGTGACCGCGTTCCTGAGCGCCTCCTCGATGTTCGGCGGAGCGGCGTTCTATGGGGCGGTCACCAAGCGCTCCCTGGCCGGTCTTGGCGGGATCCTCGTCATGGGGGTGATCGGCCTGCTCGTGGCGATGGTCATCAACCTGTTCTTCGCCAGCACCGCCATCACCTGGCTGGTCTCGGTCGCCGGAGTGGTGATCTTCACCGCCCTGACGGCCTACGACGTCCAGCGGATCGGGGCGGGCGACCTCGCGGCGATGACCGGCTCGATGGAGAAGGCAGCCGTGCTCGGCGCGCTCCGCCTCTACCTCGACTTCATCAACCTGTTCCTGTTCATGCTCCGCCTGCTCGGCGGTCGCAACTGAGGCGTCAGCTCGCGCGGAGTGCCGGCCGGGGCCGCACGGCGGCTCGCGGCCGGATCGCCTTCGGCGTCGCCGTCCGACCGCCTGACGCCGACGCGGCTCGGGTGACCGAGCCCAGGCGTTGCGTGGCGACGAGCCGCGCGGCCTCATCGGCCGGTAGCGGACGCGAGAACAGGTAGCCCTGGCCGACGTCGCAGCCGATGTCGCGCAGGATCCGGCGCTGGATCTCGGTCTCGATCCCCTCGGCGACGACCCCGATCCGCAGGCCGCGGGCCAGGGCCACGACGGCCTCGACGATGGACCGATCGGTCACGCTGGCCAGTCCCGCGACGAACGTCCGGTCGATCTTGATCGTGTCGAGTGGCAGGTGCTTGAGGTAGGAAAGCGACGAGTAGCCGGTGCCGAAGTCGTCGAGCACCAACCGAACCCCGAGCTCCCGCAACCGCCCGAGCGTCCGGATCCCGGCCTCGGACTGGTCCATCAGGACGCTCTCGGTGATTTCGATCTCGAGTCCGCTCGGGTCGAGGCCGGTGTCGGCGAGGACGGCCGCCACCTGGTCGACGAGGTCGACCTGCACGAACTGCCGTGCCGACAGGTTGACCGACATGAACAGGGCTGGTCCGTTCGGTCGCGCATCGCGCCAGGCCCGGGCCTGGCGGCAGGCGGTCTCGAGGACCCAGCGTCCGAGCGGCAGGATCAGTCCGGTCTCCTCGGCCAGCGGGATGAATGCCATCGGAGGCACGAGGCCACGTGCGGGATGCTGCCAGCGGACGAGGGCCTCGAAGCCGATGATCCGCTCGGTCGCCAGGTCGATCAGCGGCTGATAGTGGAGGCGAAGCTCGCCACGTTCGATCCCCTGGCGCAGGTCGTTCTCCAGGTCGATCCGCTCGATCGTCTGGTCGGACATCGACGGCTCGAACAGGGCGTGGCGCTTGGCCGGGTCCGACTTCGCGCGGACCATCGCGATCTCGGCCTCGCGGAGCATCTCTTCCGGGGTGGCTCGCCCCGGCTGGCCGAGCGAGATCCCGATCGACGCGCTGATGAACCACTCCCGTGCGGCCATCGGGAACGGCGCCCGCAGCTCTGACCCGATCCGCTCGGCGATGGCGCGCGCCTCTTCGGCGCTGCCCACCTCGTCGAGCAGGATGCCGAACTCGTCACCGCCAAATCGGGCGACCGTGTCGCCCGGCCGCAGGCAGGCGACCAGCCGCTGCCCCACGGCCACCAGGAGCCTGTCGCCAACACTGTGGCCGACGCTCTCGTTGATCACCTTGAAGCGGTCGAGGTCGAGCAGGATGACGCCGACCTGGTCCTCCCATTCGGGGCGGGCGGTCGACAGCGCGTGGGCGATCCGGTCGGTGAGGAGGTCGCGGTTGGGGAGGCCGGTGGTCGGGTCGTACAGGGCGCCGCGTTGGGCGGCATCGACGAGCCGCGCGTTGTCGAGGGCGATGGAAGCGAGCTGCGCGAAGCTCGTGAGCCCGTCGATCTCACGCTGGCCCCAGTCCCGCTGGAGCTCGCCCGACGCCAGGCCGAGGACCCCGACGACACGCCCGGCCGACATGAGCGGCACGCCGACCACGGCGCCGACCGAGCCGGCAGGGATGCTCGCCGATCGCCCGGCCCACCTGTCGTAGTCGTCGACGGCCGTCGGGGCTCCGGTCCGGAAGACCTGGCCGGCCAGCCCCTCGTTGACCGGCATGCGATGGCCGAGGTAGCCGGCGAACAGGCCCGTGCCGTGGCGGACGACGAGCTCCTCGTCGCCCGGCTCGACCAGGTAGATGTAGCAGTGTGGCGTCCCGAGGAGCGACGTCGCCCGGGTCATGATGGTTTCGAGCAGGACCGTCGGGTCGTGCCGATCGAGCAGGGAGAGCGCGGTCTCGCCGAGCGCTCGCAGGTACGGATCGGCCTGCGGCTCGTGCCCGGTCGTGGACCGGCCGACCGGCTTGGCCAGGTAGAGGGCACGGTCGGCCACGCCCACCAGCACGTCCTTCGTCTGCCCGTCGTCGGGGTAGCAGGCCACCCCGATGCTGATCGTGACGGGCGGTCCGCCGGTCGTCTCGGACAGCTCCGCGACCGCGTGACGGATCCGCTCGGCGACCTCGTGGGCGGCCTGGCGATCTGCGCCCGGGAGGATGCCCGCGAACTCGTCGCCGCCGTAGCGGTAGAGGCAGTCCCCGTCGCGCGTGGCCCCGACGAGGACCTTGGCGAGGGCGGCCAGCAGGGAGTCGCCGGCCGGATGCCCGCAGGCGTCGTTGTAGCCCTTGAAGGCGTCGAGATCGAGCATGAGGATCGAGATCGGGTTGCCGCCGGCGCCGGCCAGCGTCTCGCCGAGCTCACGCTGGAACGAGCCGTGATTCCGCAAGCCGGTCAGCGCGTCGTGCTCGGCACGGACGCGGACGGCGCCGTGGATCTCGGCGTTCTGCAGCGCGATGGAGGCCTGGCCGGCGAAGAGCTGGGTCAGCTCGAACTCGTTGGCGCTGAACGAGGCTTCGGGACCGCCCATCCGGCCGATGTTGAGCGTCCCGATCGCCTCGCCATTGACGAGCAGCGGGACCACGATCATCGCCTCGGGCTCGAATGGCGTCCCGGGAACCTGGACGGAGCGGGGATCGAGATGCGCCTCGTTGGCGAGCACCGCCTCGCTGTGCTCGATCACCCACCCGGAGATGCCGGTTCCGAGCGGGCCCTCGTACGCGAGGATCAGGTCGGCGAAGCGGTCACGGGCGACGACCGCGCGGCGGACGCCGGCGGCGCGATCGATCCGGTACATGGTCAGCGAGTCGTACGGCACGATCGCCTTGAGCGAGTCGGCGATGAGGTCCAGGACGCCGGCCGGTTCGAGCGTCGACAGGAGGCGCTCGTTGACCTCCAGGAGGCGGCGCTGGCCGTCGAGCTGGTGCTCGAGCTCCATCTGCTGGCGATGGAGGCGCTCCATGTTGGTGGCGTTGAGCAGGGCGTGGGCGGCGTAGCCGGCGAAGATGTTCAGGGTGGTCTCGTCGTCGGCGTCGAAGCGGTCGCGCCCGTCCTTCGAGACGACCAGCACGCCGTGGACCGTCTTCTCGTACGTCATCGGGACGAGGAGGGCGGACTCGGCCCGATCGCTCGACACGAGGTTCAGGGTCCGGGAGTCGCTGCCCGCGTCGCCGAGCCGGACGGTCTTGCCGTGCGCCGCGACCCAGCCCGTCAGGCCCTTGCCGACCGGCACGCGGAGCGCCGCCATGTCCGGGTTCGACGCTCCCTGGAAGGTCCCGTGGAAGGCGATCGGCTCGCACATCCCGGTCTCGTGGTCCACGACGTACACACGGATCGTGTCGTAATCGATCAGGCGTCCAGCCTCGGCCACGATGGCGCGCGCGACGCCGTGCGCGTCCTGGAGGCGATTCAGCCGGCCCGCCAGCTCGGAGATCGCGCGCAGCCGCTCGGCGAGCGTCCTGGTCGAATCGGCGAGTCGCGCATTGCTGATGGCGGTTGCCATGTGGTCGGCGAACGCCCGCGCGAGCTCGGTCTCGTTGGCGGTCCAGTTGTACTCGCTGGTGTGGTACAGGACGAGCAGGCCCAGGGTCTCGTCCCCGAAGACGATCGGCACGTAGCAGATCGTCCGGATTCCGGCCGCGAGATAGCGTTGCCGGACGTCGGGGAGCGTCCCCTGGAGATCGCCGCCCATGACCCGGACCTCGCGTGCGCGCATCGCCTCCATGCCCGCCGTTGGAGCGTCCCGTGGCAGGGTCGCGACGATGTCCAGCACGTCGCGTGCCAACCCACGCTGGGCGGCCAGGTGCAGGGGCGTGGGCGACCCGTCGTAGGTCCACAGGCCGGCGGCGTCCACACCGAACAGCGTGAACGACTCGTCGATGACGTCCTCGAACAGGCCGGCGAGGTCCTGCCGGCCACTGACCTCCGCGGCAAAGCGGCGCAGGGCGTCTGCCCGGGTGGGGTGGTCCGGGTTGGGCGGGGGCCTCGGGTCGGCGGTGGAGCGCTGCTGCGCAGGGGCCATGAGTCGGCGAGATCCTCCGGCGAACCGATCAGCCACGCGAACCGGACGGCGTGTGGGAGACCCACCGTAGGTGCGGGGACGCGCCACCGCGATAGCCCATCGGTACCAGGCAGGCCGGGCGGTGGGGTGGGGTTCGGGTCAGTCGCTCCTGAGATCGGCGACCGAGGCGACGACGACATCGGCGAACGGGTCGAGATGCGCCACGTCCCCCACGCCGGTCAGGACGCCCACGACCATCCCGGCTCCGGCCCGCCGCCCCATCTCCAGGTCGGCGACCGAGTCGCCCACGACGGCGGTCCTGGCGGGCTCGATCCCGAGCTGCGAACAGAGCCGCAGGACCATGTCGGGCGCCGGCTTGACCGGCAGCCCATCATCGGCGCAGACGACCGCATCGATCAGCTCGGTCAGGCCGAGAGCGGCCAGGGTTCGCTCGGTCGGGTCGCGGTCGTCACTGGTGGCCACGGCGATCCGGCGCCCGCCGCTCCGGAGACGGCCGAACAGGCCGGGCAGGTCGCACAGCGGACGTGCCAGGCCGACCGGATCCGGGGCATGCCAGGCGTCGTCGAGTGCCGCTTCGGCCGCGCTCGTCGTCAGGCCCTCCGTGGTGAGGAGGACGCGCGTCCCCTCCCTGAGGCGTGCCATCGGCGTGGCCGCCAGCCCGCCGCCCGGCAGCGCACGCGCGGATGCCGCGTCGAAGCCGAGCATGGCGAAGAGCGGGTCGCGGATCGGAATCGCTGCGGCCCGCTCGAGGTTCGTGGCGAGATCCACGGCCCAGCCGGCCCACATCGCATCGAACTCGATGAGCGTGCCGTCCTTGTCGAAGACGACCAGGTCGATCCCGGCCAGGCTGAGGCTCACACCTCCGCGACGGGGTCGGCCGAGGCAGCCGCACCGTCCCGCGCTGCGCCGAGCACGAAGCAGGCTTCGGGCGGGAAATGCGACGTCACCAGCTCGCCGACCGCCGGCAGTGCCAGGTGGGGCTCGTTGAAGGTGTCGAGCGAGATGGTCGTCGCCCCGTTGGCGGCCGAATCGGCACCCAGGCGAAGCCGGATCCGCACGATCGAGCCCAGGAAGTTGATGTCGTCGACCGTTCCTCGCAGCCGGTTCGACCCGGCCGGCCCGTCGCCGAACGAGATGCCCTCCGGTCGCAGCGCCAGGGTCACTCGCCCGCCCGCCTCGGCCCCGGTGACCGCCTTCGCCACACGGATCTCCTGGCCGTCGATCGAGACCCGGCCGGCCCCCGCGTCGATGACGCCGGCATCGACCAGGTTGAGCGTGCCGACGAACGAGGCGACGAACGTGGTCGCCGGGAAGTTGTAGATCTCGAACGGGGTGCCGATCTGCTCGATCCGGCCCTCGCTCATGACCACCACTCGATCGGACAGCGAGAGCGCCTCCTCCTGGTCGTGGGTGACGTACACGGTGGTGATCCCGAGCTGGCGCTGGATCGACCGGATCTCCTTGCGCAGGACGATCCGGATCTTGGCGTCGAGCGCCGAGAGCGGTTCGTCGAGGAGCAGGACCTGGGGCTCGATGGCGAGGGCGCGGGCGAGCGCAACGCGCTGCTGCTGCCCGCCGGACAGCTGGTACGGGTAGCGGTCGCCGCGGCCCTCGAGGTGGATGAGCGCCAGCAGATCGCCGACGCGCCGGTCGATCTCGGTCTTTGGGCGCTTGCGGACCTTGAGGCCGAACCCGATGTTGCCCGCGACGGACATGTTCGGGAAGAGCGCGTAGGACTGGAAGACCAT
>JBGPVC010000031.1:0-22582 GCA_041491485.1 Candidatus Limnocylindria bacterium | reverse complement strand
GGGAAGAACGCCTCCCGGATCACCGGGTTCTCGAGGATGTAGAGCAGGTCGGCCGTGTAGCGCCACATCTCCTCCGGAGTGGCGCGAGCCACTTCCTCGCGCAGCTGCCGCCAG
Organism: Candidatus Limnocylindria bacterium; assembly: GCA_041491485.1. Taxonomy (GTDB): domain Bacteria; phylum Chloroflexota; class Limnocylindria; order Limnocylindrales; family CSP1-4; genus SPCO01. The sequence continues at coordinate 22,468 of JBGPVC010000031.1, read as the reverse complement.
GCCGCGACGCGATACCTTCGGGAGCGGTCGGGATCCGAGGAACGCAGGAAGGCCGCGACGACCTCGCGGACCGTCTCGTGGACGATCAGCCCGTCGTTGCCGACCTCCACGAAGGGGAGAGTTCGCAACCGCTCGATCGCGTCCTGCGGGGCGGTCTCAGGCAGCATCGCGGCCAGGAGTGACGTCGTCGGTCGGCGCACGACGGACGCCGCATCCAGCACCTGCCGCGTCGCCGGGTCCAGACGGGCGAGGTAGAGCTCGGCCAGGGCCTCCACCAACGCATTCACCGTGGAAGCCTCGTGGTCGACGCCCGGGGATTCGAGCAGCGCTGCCCCCGCAAGCCGCAGCGACAACGGGTGACCCCGCGCGATCCGGTTGATCCGGTCGGCATCGGCCCCGACGATTCCCGCCCGTCGCAGCAGCGCATTGGCGTCCTCTCGCGGGAGGTTGGCAATCGGCAGGCTGCGAAACAGCGCGCCCAGGCTGCTCGGCCAGCCGGTCATCGGAGGCTCGCGACCCGCGAAGATGATCCGGACTCGGTCGCTGATTGCCGGAACGAAGGCCTGGCGTAGCCAGGGGTCGAGTGGACGAAGGACCTCGTAGGTGTCGAGGAGCAGGACGACCCGGTCGCCGAGACTGGCGAGACGGGTTGCGGCGTCATCGACGCTCAGCAATTCGCCGCCGACCGCACCCGACAGCGCCGCGAGGAACCCGCGCTCGGTTGGCTCGATCTCGCCGCAATCGAGGCGGAGGACGATCGCGCCACGGGTGCGCGCTTCGACCGAAAAGGCCTCGATCAGGGCGGTCTTGCCGACGCCGGCGATGCCGTGAATGAAGACCACGAGCGGGCGGTCCGCACTGAGCATCTGACGCAGCACCACGCGCTCGGACTCGCGCCCGACGACCGCCGCCGCCTGGCCCTCGATCCGCTGGCGGACCGTGAGGCTCACCAGCGGAGTCTGCGCTCCGTGTCAATCAACACCGCGACGAACCGGCGAGCGCGGCACCGGTGCCGGGGCCACGAGCGATCTGGCCGCCCGTGGCCCCCAGATCACACCTCAGCCAGCCGGGGCGAAGAAGTAGGTCCCGTCCCAGTTGGTCACCAGGGTGTCGGGGTGGTCCGTGATCTTCAGGTTGGCATGGAACCCAGCCAAGGAACCCGTCCCGCTCACAAACGTGCACGTCCCGAAACCATTCTGTCCCGAAAGCTCTGGGCGCCACACGAGTGTGCAGTGCCCGTTTGCGGTACTACCGTCCAGGGTCGTCAGGACCACGGCGCTGCTGATTGCGGGGGAAAACAGCGGCCCGCCGTAGGAAGCCACGGTCCCCACCGGGATCGGCCCGGCGGTGACGGTCTGGACCGTGCAGGTGGCAGTCGTCTCGAATGTCGGACACGTCTTCGTCAGATGGACCTCGCCGAGCGGCGAGGACGCCGACACAGTCGGGACGAGAAAGGTGAGGGCACCGATCGTGCCAGCCACCACGATGAGTCTTCGAACCGAACGCATCTCTGATCCTCCCAGCGCATGGCGGGTCGGTTTCGTCAGTGGCTCGTCACGGTCAGACGACCAGATTGGGCGACCGTGCCTCAGCGCCTCCCGCGTATGAGCCAAGGTGAGGCGGTGCGATGCCCGGTTGGTGAGCGTTCCATAAGGTCAACGTGAGAAACGAGCCGAGAATCGCTGGTGCAAGGCGAGCCGCGAAGGGGCGTTCGGCGAGCAGCGGTCTGCTCGGGAAACGGCCTACCGTGGTCGCGCGGTCGACACGCCCCCGACACTGCCGCCGATCTCGGCCGCGGGTGTCTCGGGGATGGCGAAGCCATCCTGCCGGCCCCACGCCAGGGCCGCCAAGCCGACCGCCACGCTCAGGACGCCGCCGAGCGCAATCGCCAGGGAGGCGCCGAACCCGGACGCCACGGCACCCATGGCCAGGCCGCCGATCGGCACCGACGCGCTGAACACGGTCGTGTAGACGCTCATCACCCGGCCGCGCAGGTGATCCGGAACCGCGAGCTGGATCGTGGTGTTGGCGGTGGCCGCCATGAGGATCGACCCGAACCCGATCACGACCATCAGCGCCAGCGACAGCGGGAACAACCGCGATGCGGCGAGGGCCACCGAGGCAACCCCCAGGATCAGGGCGCCGCTCGCCAGGCGAACGGGTTGCGGCCGGCCACCGAAGACGAGGCGGAGGGCGGCCAGCAACGATCCGATTCCAGATGCGGCCATCAGGAATCCGTAGCCCGTCGCGTCACTCTGGAGGTCGTGCTGCGCAAACGCCGGGATCAGCACGCCGAAGTTCATGCCGACCGTGGCCACGGTCCCGACGACCACGGTGGCGAGGAGCACGATCCGCGTTCGCCGGACGTAGGCGAGGCCTTCGGACAGGTTCTGGACCACCGCCCGGGCGGACGTGGGCCGGGCGATCCTGGCGCCGATCTTGAGGTCGCGCTCATCCATCAGCCACAGGCCGACGATCACGGCCAGGAAGCTGACGGCGTTGAGCACGAAGGCCGCGGCCACGCCGAACGCGCCGATCGCCAGGCCGGCCGCGGCCGGTCCGACGACGCGGGCGCCGTTGAACATCGCCGAGTTGAGCGCCACGGCCGGGCCGACATCCTCGCGACCCACGAGCTCGACCGCGAACGACTGGCGGACCGGCATGTCGACCGCGTTCGCGATCCCGAGCAGGAACGCGAGGCCGACGATCATCCAGACCTGGACCACGTTGGCGATCACCAACGCCGCGAGGATCGCGGCCAGGATCATCATCGACACCTGGGTTCCGATGAGGACCCGGCGCTTCGGGAAGGCGTCGGCGGCGACACCGGCAAACAGGCCGAAGACCATCACCGGCAGGAACTGGGCGGTGGCCACGATCCCCAGCCAGATCGGATCGCCCGTCAGCTGGAGGACCAGCCAGGCCTGCGCGACCTGCTGCATCCACGTCCCGATCAGCGAGATCAGCTGGCCCGAGAAGAACAGCCGGTAGTTGCGGTGCTGGAATGCCGCGACGCCGGCCGAGCCACTGAGTCGGCTCCGGACCATGCTCGCGGGGCCGATCACGTGGCCGCTCCGGGGGGCACCGCGACCGCAACCGGCTCGGGGTGCGGCGCGGGAGCGCCGTCGAGCTCGGCAAGGTGGGCGTCGAGGTGCCGGCCGCGCGCTCGGGCCTCCTCGATCATCGTGGCCAGCCGGGCGGCCTTGGCTTCGAGGATCTCCACCTGGCGGTCGACCCGCTCACGCGCGTCGAGGATGAGCGCACGCCGCTCGTCCGGGTCGCCGGTCAGGCGGAAGCGCTCGCGATTGCGCTCCCGGGCCGCGTCATCCTCGAGCAGTTGCCGGATCTGGGCCAGCGAGAAGCCGGCGTCGTCGCGGAGGCTCCTGATGAACTGCAGGCGCTCGAGATCCGAGTCGTCGTAGAGCCGGTAGTCGCCCTCCGACCGGGCCGCCGGCTCGAGCAGGCTCATCTCTTCGTAATAGCGGATGGCCCGGGTGGTCAGGCCCGTCTCGGCTGCGACCTCATTGATCCGCAGCAGCCGGGTGCTGCTGGTGTCGTTCATCGAACGCCAACAGTAGCACAACCTTAACGTTCACGTGAAGGTCCGAAGCGGGCGCCGGTGCGCGTCAGGACGCCATGCGGGAATCGTGACCGCGTGGGCCCGCTCCGTCAGCGGGCCTGGTTGGTGGGCCTGGTCGCCCCGGCGCTCAGTCGAGCGAGAAGTCGTCTGGGTCCTGGTAGCGGCCGGTGCGCTGGAACTCGATCTGCATCAGCACGTCGTTGAGCAGCGACGAGGCGCCGAAGCGGAACCAGTCGGGGCTCATCCAGCGCGGCCCAAGCGTCTCGTACAGGACAACGAGGTACTGGATCGCCTCCTTGGCGACCCGGATCCCGCCGGCCGGCTTCATGCCCACCTGGCGCCCGGTCGAGCGCTCGAAGTCGCGGATCGCTTCGAGCATCACGAGCGTCACCGGCAGGGTGGCTGCTGGCGTGACCTTGCCGGTCGAGGTCTTGATGAAGTCGGCACCGGCGGCCATCGCCAGGACACTGGCGCGGCGAACGTTGTCGTAGGTCTCCAGCTCGCCGGTCTCGAGGATCACCTTCAGGTGCTTGTCGCCGCAGGCTTCCTTGACCTCAACGATCTCCTCGAAGACCGTCAGGTAGTCACCCGACAGGAACGCCCCGCGATCGATCACCATGTCGACCTCATCGGCTCCGGCGTCCACCGCCGCGCGGACTTCGGCGACCTTCACGTGGCGGAACGTCTGACCGGACGGAAAGCCCGTCGCGACACTCGCGACCTTGACCGTCGATCCTCGTAGGGCCGCCTTGGCCTCGGCGACGAGGGCCGGATAGACGCACACCGCCGCCACGGACGGGATCGTCGGGTCGCCGGGCTGCGGCCGCATGGCCTTCACGCACAGCGCCCGGACCTTGCCCGGCGTGTCCTTCCCTTCGAGCGTGGTCAGGTCCATCATCGAGACGGCGAGGTTGAGCGCCCAGAGCTTCGACGCCTTCTTGATCGATCGCTTCTTGAGCGCGTCGACCCGCTCCTCCACCCCGACCTGGTCGACCGCCGTGACCCGGCCGAGCAGGTTGCCGAGCGGTCCCGGGCGCGCGTCCCACGCACGAATCAGCTCGTGCGCGCGCTCACGAGCGAGCGAGTCGGGTTGCCGGGTGGCCGTCATGGGACGGAGAGGATACACCCAGATCGGGCACGTTTCGGAGATGACGCCAGGAACGACTAGTGCTTGAGGATCTGGATCGTCTCGAAGTGCGCGTCGCCGGGGAGCTCAGTGTCGGCCGGCGTTACGGTCAGCCCAGAAACGTACGGCTTGACCTCGTACGACGTCACCCTGAAGCGGAGCGGGAGGATCGGGGCGTCGGTCATGAGGAGCGTCTGCGCTTCCTTGTAGATCGCGACTTGCTTGTCCTGATCCGGCTCGGCGGCCGCCTGAACGAGCAGGGCGTCGAACGCCGGGTTGCAGTACTGAGCGTCGTTGTTCCCGCCACGGCAGGTGAAGAGCCCGCTCAGCTGGTTACTGGCATGCGGATAATCGGCGCCCCAGGCATCCCACGAGATGGCGTACTCGCCAAGTTGTCGTTGGGTCAGGAAGACGCTGAAGTCGCTGCCGATTTGTTCGGTTTCGAGGCCGAAGGCCTGCCGCCAGGCTTCGGCAAGGAAGGCGACGCCTGGCTCGTTGTCGTGCCCGGATGGGTATCCCAACGTAAGCTTGCCGAGTTCGGCCACGGAGTTGACACCCAGGGCAGCGAGCGCCTTGTCCATATGCTGCCTCGCCGAGGCGAGGTCGAACGGATACGGGTTCAGGTCGGGCTGGTAGCCAGGGATGCCCGGCATGATGACGCTGTTGGCGATCCGGCCGAGCCCAGCGTACGTCGCGTCAATCAAGGCCTGTTTGTCGATGGTCTGGGTAAACGCGATACGGAAGTCCCGGTTAGCCGTTGGGCCCGGTTTGGCGTGCGAGGCCACATTCGGATCCTCGTAGTTGTTGAACGAGTAGAAGTTGACCGCGGGTTGGTTCTCCTCGCGGTATTCGGTGCCGAGGACCGGATCGGTCCTGACCCGCTGGACGTCCGGGCCGGGTGTCCCGACCATATCGATCTCGCCCGCCTCGTAGGCGGCTTGCTGCGCGGTCGGCTCGGTCACGATCGACATGTCGATCTCGGTGAGGGTCGGCTTGACGTCGCCCCACCAGTACGGGTTCGGCTTGAGCACGATCTCGCTGTCGTGGGCCCAGGCGTCGAGGACGAACGGGCCGGAGCTAACGTAGTTGGCGGCCTCGGTTGCGTTCTTGCTGGTGATCCACGACTCCTGCAGAGGGGCGAAGACCCACAGAGTCACGGCGCTCAGGGAATAGGTGGCCGGGCGGTTGAGGTGGACCACGAACGTCCGGGCATCTGGCGCCGATACGCCAAGGTTCTCCAACGCGACGTCGATGGCGGCGTCGGTTGGCCCGGGGTTGGCGCCCGCCATGGCCTGCAGCTCCGGACCGCCCGCGATGTCGGCCATGACGTATGAGTACGGCGCCGCGGTCCGTGGATCGGCCAGGCGCCTCCAGCTGTAGACGAGGTCGCCCGCGACGATGGGGTCGCCGTTGCTGTACCTGGCATCCCGAAGGTGAAAGGTAATCATCTTGCCGTCCGGCGAGACATCCCACGACTTGGCCAGCTCGGGCACTACCCTGGAATCCTTGTCAAGCGTCGTCAGGCCTCCGTGAAGCGCCCGCAGCACCACCACGGACGTCGCGTCCGCCGCGAGCGTGGGATCGAGCGTCGGCGGCTCGAGGTTGGTGTCGATCCTGAGGACCTGGTTGGCGGCGAGGTTCGACTCCGGAGCTGGCGAGGGCTCGGCAGAGGTGCCGGGCTCGGTCGCGGCCGGCGGCGCCGGGCTGCCGGTGGATTTCTGGCAGGACGCCGCGGTGACGACTGCGCAGACAACGATGCCGAGGAGTCGCTTGCGCATCGAATGCCCCTGGGCAGGGTGACGCCCGCTCTGCTTCAGGCTCGCTGGAACGCCACGCCCCCGAGAGCCGCCATCTTCGGGGTAGCGAACCGGGCGGTCAATGGCCTGTGGCCGCGACGGGCTAGCGACCCCCGCGGGCCTTCGGCAGCGGCGGCAGCCCGCGCTTGCCGTCCACCAGGAAGTGGTTGAACCAATCGACCACGATGCGCAGGTTCTCGACCCGCCGGAACGGCGTCCCTGAACGCGTCAGCTCGTGGGTTTCCTCGGGGACACGCACCATGCGGACCGGTCGGCGGTAGGTCCGCAGGACCGTGAACAGCGCCTCGGCCTGGCCGATCGTCGTTCGAAGGTCGTTCTCCGCGTGCTGGATCAGCAGCGGCGTTCGGATCCGATCGGCATGGCTGATCGGCGAGATCTCCCGGTAGTAGGCGGCGTCGGACCACGGCGTCGCATCGAACTCCTGGTTGGCCCAGTCTCCGCCGCTGATGTCGCCGGTCAGGAAGAGCATGGTCATGTCGCTGACCGATCGGCAGGTCATCGCCGCCCGGAAGCGCTGGTCGTGGGCGACGATCCAGTTCGTCATGTAGCCGCCGTATGAGCCGCCGGTCACGCCGAGGCGGTCGGGGTCGGCCAGCCCATCGGCGACGAGCGCATCGACGCCAGCCAGGATGTCGCGCATCGGCCCCGGTCCCCAGTCCCGATGATTGGCGTCGTTGAACGCCTGGCCGTACCCCTCCGAGCCCCGCGGGTTGCAGTAGAAGACGCCGATGCCGGCGGCCGCCAGCAGCTGGAATTCCCACGACGGCGACCAGCCGTAGAGCGCGTGCGGACCGCCGTGGATTTCCACGACGAGCGGCCGTGGCCCGACCGCCTCGCCGGTCGCCTCGTCCGCGGCCGCGATGAACCAGCCCTGGATCCGCCGGCGGTCGACCGTCCACTCCCGCGCCTGGGGTTCGCGGAGCTCGGTCTCGGCGAGCAGTCCGGCGTTGAAGGTCGTCAGCCGCCGAGGTGCGCTGCGCGCGGCCCCGCCGGCGCCTTCGACCTCCAGCACCCAGAGATCCGGCGGCTCGGTCGGGGTCGAGCGGAGGTACGCAATCCGATCGGCCTGGGCGTCCCAGCCCGAGACGTACTGACGACCGTCGGTCAGCCGCTCGATCCGCCCGCCGTCGACGGTGATGCGCCACAACTCGTAGGCGCCGTCAATGGGAGCGCAGAACCGGATCCAGCGGCCGTCGGCCGACGGGACGAGTCGCGGCCCGCCGTCCACCGTGACGTCGCTGCTCATCGAGGAGCCGGGCATCAGGTCGTGCCGCGCAGAGAGGTTGCGTCCGCCGGTCGGGGTGGCGTCTGAGCCATCTGCGGCGAACAGCCAGATGTCGTTACGGCTCCCCGCCCGACCTTCCTGCCGGTGGCCGAGGGCGGCGATCGTGGCACCGTCCGTCAGCCAGGCGGGCCAGCCGAACACGGACTTCGGGCCACGGGTGACCGCCACGACGGCCCGCGTCTCCACGTCGACAACGTGGATGTCCTGGCGTCCGAACAGGTCCGGGTCGCGCCGCCGATTCGAGCTGAAGGCGATCCGGCGTCCATCGGGCGACCAGGCCGGCTCCCGATCGGCGACGGGTCCGCGGGTTAGTTGGTTAGCGGCCCCGGTGGCGACATCCACCAGCCAGAGGTGCGGGACACGGTCGTAGATGAAGCCCTTGCCGTTGAGCATGTAGTCGAGCCGGTCGACGAACCGGTAGTCGGACGGTGGTGGCGCGCCGTCGGACCGGTCCGCGTCGATCCCTCGCCGTCGGGCGTCGACGTCGGGAGTCGCTCCACGCGAGGCGCTCATGACAACGAGCCGGGACCCGTCCGGCGACCACTCGAATGCCTCGAGGCCACGCGGCAGGTCGGTCAGCCGGCGCGCCTCCCCACCGTCGAGCGGCAGTAGGTGGACCTGCGATGCGTCCTCACGCACCTTCGGGGTTCGGTCGTCACGCACGCGGTCCTCGCCGGGCCCATCGCCTTCGAGGATCGCGCGCCGATCGGACAGGAAGGCCAGTGTTCGGCCGTCGGGCGAGAAGCGAGCCATCTGGTCATGCCTCGGCCCAAGGGTCAGCTGCCTGGCCTCACCCGAGCCGTCGGCCGGCACCAGCCAGAGGGCCTGGCGGTAGCCGTCGAAGCCGGCGGCGACAGTCTGGAGCGTGACGACCGCGAACCGGCCATCCGGCGACAGCCGCGGCTCGGTGGCGATTCGCAGGCGATAGACGTCGTCGGGTCGTGGCGCGCGCGACAAGGGTTTCCTCCGATTCGTGGGACGCCCAGAGTGTAGCGGGCTACCATCGCGCCACGATGGCCGACCAGCTCTCGCTGCGCCTCGAGGCCGACCAGCTGCCCGATCTTCCGCAGCTGCGGCCGATGCTCCCGCGCCCGCTGCCGGCGCCGTTCGACTCGGACCAGCACCTGTTCGAGCCGTGGTGGGGCGGCGAACGCGCGTTGGTCATGATCGGCCCTGCCGACATCGAGGGGATGGGCGAGGTCAGGGTGATCGACGCCGTCGGGCACGACCTGTCCGGCGCGCTGCCCGAGCTGTCGGGGCTGGCCGTCAGGGTCGCCGCGCGCTCGGCCATCCTCGACGGCGAGCTGGTGGTCGTCGACGGCTCGGGACGGGCCGACGCCCGGGAGCTGGCACGCCGCCTGTCCGGGGCCGCGGGTGCGCCTTCAGCCTTCCTCTGCTTCGACCTGCTCCACCTCGACGGCCGCTCGCTGCTGTCGCAGCCGCTCGTCAGGCGCCGAGAGGCGCTTCGCCGCGTGCTCCGACCCGGTGACGAGGTCGTTGCCGTCCCGGCCATCGCGACGGAAGGCGTCGCCCTCTTTCAGGCGGCCGTCGCGCAGGGGATCGCCGGGATCATGGCTCGCCAACGCTCGAGCCCGTACCTGCCCGGCGTCCGCAGCCGGCTGTGGCGGTACGTCGCGGCCGGCGAATCGGCGACCACGGCGGCGGCCGCGAGCGCGAACCCACCGGAGCCTTCGCCAGTGGCGACGGCGCCCGTCCTGGCCTTGATCAGCCGGTTGCCGTTCGAGGACCTGGACACGTGACCTGCCGGCGTGTCCCTGGCCGGCCTACCCGGCCCGCCGCGCCGCCGCGATGAACGCCCGAACGCCGGGGCGCTGACCGTAGAGGAGCACGCCCGCCGCGTACATCCGGGTGGCCACGACCGACACGACCACGAGCGAGGCCAGCAGCAATCCCACCGAGACCACGAGCTCCCACGGCTTCACCGCCGTGACCATGATCCGCGCGAGCATCACGAACGGGCTGAACGGCGGGACGAATGAGGCGATCCGGATCCACGTGCCGCCGCCTCCGCTGAGGGCGATGATCGCCGTCAGGTAGCCGGCGATCGCGACCAGGCTCAGCGGCAGCGACAGCGTCTGCAGGTCGTCGGGCCGGCTGACGAACGAGCCAATAGCGGCATAGATGAGCGCGAACAGCCCGAACCCGAGCAGGAAGAAGACCCCGTATCCGGCCAGCAGCATGGGCGTCAGGCCGACGATCGGGGCGCCCTCACTCCAGCCCGCGCCCAGCACCGCCTCGGCGATCCGGTCCTGAAACGCGAGCACGATCAGCGCCGGCACCGCGATGGCGAGGTACTGCGTCAACCCGGCAGCCCCGATTCCGACCACCTTGCCGGTCAGCATCTGGCGTGGCGACACCGCGCTGATCATCAGCTCCATGACCCGGCTGCTCTTCTCGGCCGCGACCCCGGTCGCGACCCACATCCCGTAGATGATCACGCTCATGAACAGCAGCACGACGAACACGACGCCGAGGAAGCCCCGGCTGGCGGCCTGTTGCGGGTCGAGTGGCCGGCCACTGTCGGTCGCGGTGTTGAGCGAGTCGACGTGGAACGCGGGCGTCACGAACGGCGGGGCGTCGGTCCCGGTCGGGAGCCGCGAGCTCCAGTCGAGGACGCCGATGCCGAACGCCGCGACGGCCAGGACCTGGCTTCGCGGACTGGCCGGCCCCTCGAATGTCCGGAGGGTGACTTCGACCTGGCCGGTCGCCAGGCGCTCGACGGCCATGACGGCCGCCAGGTCGCCCCTGAGGAGCGCGGTTTCGGCGCCCCCTCGCGATGCGACCAGCAGGCGGTACGGCTTCTGGAACGTGGCTGGATCGACGCCCGGCGGCGGGCCGTTGAGGATCGCGTCGGCAACGGCCACGGCACGCTGGGCCAGGGCAGGGTCGCTCGAGACCACGGCGAGTCCGGTCACGGTCCCGCGGTCGACATAGCGGATCCCGATCGGAGCGAGCGCCACCAGCAGGGCAAGCCCCATCAGGACGACCGTCGACGCGACGTACAACGGCCCGCGGACGCGATCGCGGTACTCCCGTCGGGCGATGATCGCGGCATTCGGCAGGAGCGGATCGCGCGACGCCATCAGGCGGCGTCCCGGGCGGGCCCGCTGGCAGGCACGACGGGGGCACCGGTCTCCCAGGCGCCGTCGCCGTCGGCGGGGCGGCCGACGAGCTCGATGAAGAGCGCCTCGAGGCTCGGATCGATCACCTCGAAATGGCTGATGGACCCGCCCCGGGCGAGCACGGCGTTGAGGATCGACCCGGGATCGGCGCCCGTCCGCAGCTCCAGCTCGGCCCCGGCCGCATCCCGGCGAACGCGCTCCACGCTGGCGATCTCGCCGAGCCAGTCCGGCGCCAGCTGCACGCCCTCCAGCGCGATCCGGATCCAGCGCCGTCCGGAGGCGCGTTTCAGGTCGCGCAGCCGTCCGCCGGCCACCAGCCGTCCGCGATCGATGATCGCGACGGATTCACACAAGGCTTCGGCCGCCTCCATCTGGTGGGTCGAGAAGATCAGCGTCCGGCCCTGGTCGCGCAGCTCGGTGAACGCGTCGCGCAGGATCACCAGGTTGATCGGGTCGAGGCCTGTGAACGGCTCGTCCATCAGCAGCACTTCGGGCCGGTGGAGGATTGCCGCGATGAACTGGACCTTCTGCTGGTTGCCCTTGGAGAGCTCCTCCGCGCGCTTGCCCGCGTAGTCCGGGATCTGGAACCGGTCGAGCCAGGCCATCGCCTCGCGACGGGCCAACTTCGGCTCCTCGCCGTAGAGCGACGCGAAGTAGACGAGCTGGTCGAGCACGCCCATTCGTGGATAGAGCCCGCGCTCCTCCGGCAGGTACCCCCAGGTCCGCCGAGGCAGCTCGCCGACCGCTCTCCCGGTCCAGCGGATCTCGCCGGCATCGGCTCGAACGATCCCAAGGCAGATTCGCATCGTCGTGGTCTTGCCCGCCCCGTTGGCGCCGAGGAAGCCGAACACCTCGCCGCGAGGGACCTCGAAGGTCAGGCCGTCGAGGGCAAGTGTCGCTCCGTAGCGCTTGGTCACGCGATCGATCTGGAGGGTCACGCTCGCGAGGATAGCCCCCGTCGGGCGATCCCCTCCTCCGGCCAATGGTCCGCATCGGCTCGGCCAGCAGTGCCGGTGCCACGGCGATCGCCTCGCGGCCGGCCGCCGACCACCACGCGCGCGCAACGGCGTAGCATCGACACGTGAATCCCGCACCAGCCGCCGCGTCGATGGCGCCGACCTCGATCCACGCCGACCGGACTGCCGGCCGGCTCGAGATCGGCTGGCCCGACGGCCACCAGACGGTCTACGACACCACGAGCCTGCGCTGGCTCTGCCCCTGCGCGTACTGTCGTGGCGAAGCCGGCATGCCGGGCTGGCTCGACAGCGCACCGACCCTCACCGAAGAACAGACCCGGCTGGTCGACGTCGCGCTCATCGGTGGCTATGCCATCGCCCCGACCTGGGGCGACGGCCACCATACCGGCTACTACACGTATGCCCTGCTCCGCGACCGCTGCCTCTGCCCGGAGTGCTCGGAGCGACGCAGGACCGAGACACCAACCCCCGGGCGAAGCCATGAGGAGCACGCATGATCGTCGTCACAACTCCCTACGTCTCTGGCCATCGGGTCACCGAGACCAAGGGCATGGTCTTCGGTCTCGTCGTCCGCAGCCGCGGCCTCGGCGGCAATATCATGGCCAGCCTCCGCTCACTCGGCGGTGGCGAGATCCACGAGTACACGAGCATGCTCGAGGACACCCGCCGCCAGGCGCTCGACCGCCTCGTCCAGAACGCGACGCTCGCCGGCGCCAACGCCATCCTGTCGATGCGCTTCGACAGCTCGGAGCTGGCCAACACGATGAGCGAGATCGTCGCCTACGGCACCGCCGTCGTCGTCGAACCCGACGCCTCCGCCGCGCCGGTCAACGCCGAGTAGCGATGCGCGGCTCTGGCGGCATCGGCCGCGGCCTGGTCATCGTCTTCGGGGGCCTGATGGTCTTTGTCGGCCTGGCCGCCGTCTCAGAGGGCGGTGGCGTGACCGGGCTGTGGCTCGTCGTCATCGGCATGGTCCTGATGGTCGTGGCGATCGTGGAACGGTTCCGCTACCGGTCCGAGATCGCCGACCGGTCGGGGTTGCCGATCGGCCCTGGTGGAGGCGAGCCGACGGCCCAACCGCTCGAGACCCGCTTCCGCCGGACCGACGAAGTGTTCGTCGACCCCACCAGCGATCGACGCATGCGCGTCTGGCTGGACCAGGAGACCGGCGAGCGCCGCTACCGAGCCGAGGACTGACATCGGGGCTGCACGGCCCGCGAGGGTGGTCCAGCGCAAGGCGGAGCTGAGCAAGGGAGCGAGCGCACTAGGAGTGCGTGAGCGACCGGCGGAGGCGACAACGCGGCGATGTGCCGCCATCGCGGGCCGTGCTATTCTCGCCGGCCGGGTCGCCCGAACCGCGACCACGCTGCAGGAGCCCGATACCCGCCGATGGCTGCCATCGAATCCGGAGCTCCCACGACTCGCGCCACGGTGCGCCCGCGCCCCCGCCGCGCCGCGCGCGCCAGCGCGCCGATGCCCTACCTCAATCGGGAGCTGTCCTGGCTCGACTTCAATGACCGGGTCCTGCACGAGGCGCGGGACGAGCGCAATCCGATCCTCGAGCGGGTCAAGTTCCTGGCCATCTTCGCCAACAACCTCGACGAGTTCTTCCAGGTCCGGGTCGCCGGACTCCGCCAGCAGGTCGAGGCCGGCAAGGCCGCCCGCTCGCCCGACGGCAGGACCGCCGAGGAACAGCTCGCTGCGGCACGCGAGCGGGTCCTCGGGCTCATCGCCGACCATTCCGCGATCTATGTCGAGGTCCGCCGGTCCCTCCGCACCCAGGGGATCGACATCGTCGACTTCGACGCGATCCCGGAACATCACGAGACCCTTCGGCGACGGTTCCTCGACGAGATCTTCCCGGTCCTGACGCCCCTGGCCGTGGACCCCGGCCATCCATTCCCGTACATCTCGACGCTCAGCCTGTCGATCGCGGTCGGGCTGCGTGACCCCGATAGCGGCGAACGTCGCTTCGCCCGGGTCAAGGTCCCGCAGATCCTGCCTCGCCTGATCGAAGTGGAGCCGTCCCGCTTCGTGTTGATCGACCAGGTCATCGAGGCCAACCTGGATACGCTGTTCAGCGGGATGATCGTGGAGGAGCACCATCTCTTCCGGGTCACCCGCAACGCCGACCTGGCCCTCGAGGAGGACGAGGCCGACGACCTGCTGCTGGCGATCGAGGAGGAGCTCCGCCGCCGGCGCTTCGGCGAGGCAGTCCGCCTCGAGGTCGAACGCTCCGTGCCGCCGGCGACGCGCAGCCTGTTGCTGCGCGGCCTGGACCTCGAGGACGGCGATTGCTATGAGGTCAGCGGCATGCTCGACCTGACCGGGCTCTGGGAGATCGCCGAGCTGGATCGGCCCGACCTGAAGCCGGCGTCGTGGACCCCGGTCACGCCACCGCGCCTGCTGCCGCCCGACGACGACGAGCCGGCCGACGTCTTCGCGGCCATCCGCGCCGGCGACATCCTGGTCCATCACCCGTACGAGTCGTTCACGGCCTCGGTCGAGCGGTTCATCACCCAGGCGGCCGACGACCCGGACGTCCTGACCATCAAGCAGACGCTCTACCGGACGTCGGGCGACTCGCCGCTCGTGCAGTCGCTCATCCGCGCGGCCGAACGCGGCAAGCAGGTCGTCGTGCTCGTCGAGATCAAGGCGCGCTTCGACGAGGAGGCGAACATCATCTGGGCCCGCAAGCTGGAGCGTGCCGGCGCCCATGTGGTCTACGGCCTGGTCGGGCTCAAGACCCACTCGAAGACCTCGCTGGTCGTCCGTCGCGAAGGGTCCGGGCTGCGCCGCTACGTGCACATCGGGACCGGCAACTACAACCACAAGACGGCGCGCCTGTACGTGGATCTCGGGCTGCTGACCTGCCGTCCCGAGATCGGGGCGGACGTGACGGACCTGTTCAACGTCCTGACCGGCCTGTCTCGCCAGCGCACGTTCCGCCGGCTGCTGGTGGCGCCACACAGTCTCCGCTCGCGGTTCCTCGACCTGGTCGAGCGCGAAATCGGGTTCGCGGCGGCGGGCAAGCCTGCCCGGATCATGCTCAAGCTCAACGCGATCGTGGACGTGGCCGTCATCGAGGCGCTCTACCGGGCCTCGAACGCGGGTGTCGAGATCGACCTGATCGTTCGCGGCGCCTGCTCGCTGCAGCCGGGCCTGCGCGGCATGTCCGAGCGGATCCGCGTGCGCTCGATCATCGGCGAGTTCCTGGAGCATTCCCGGATCTGGAGCTTCGACAACGGCGGCGACCGGGAGTGGTACATCGGCTCGGCCGACCTGATGGACCGCAACCTCGACCGACGGGTGGAGGCGGTCACCCCGGTCGAGGATCCCGAGTCGCAGTCTCGCCTGGCCGAGATCGTCGACGTCATGCTGGCCGACGATCGACGGTCGTGGCAGCTCCAGCCGGACGCTCGCTGGGTCCGCACCGAGGTGCTCATCGGCCGGGCAGGCACGGTCGACACGTTCGAGACGCTCAAGGAAGACGCGCTCGAGCGGGGGCAGGTCGCGATCGTGCCGCACCGTCCGGGGGCCGGAGCAGGCTCGCTGGATCCGCGGGCATGAGCCCGGCCACGGGCCGGCCGGTCGAGGTCGAGCTCAAGTTCCGGGTGGTCGACCTTGCCGCCGCCGAACGCTACCTGGTGGCCGATTCGATCGGCCCGTTCACGGCGGGCGCCGCGGCTCGCGCGACGCAGCTCGAGGATCGCTATGTCGACACGGCCGCGGGCGCGCTGACCCGGGCCGGCTTCGCGGTTCGCCTCCGTCAGTCGGGCCGCGACACCGTCGTCTCGGTCAAGTCGCTGGCCCGGACCAACGGCGCCGGCGGCTCGGTCCGGCGCGAGGAACTGGAGGGACCCGCCGACCGGACGGCCGGACCGCTGGAATGGCCGGCGTCTGACGCCCGGTCCCTGGTCCTGGAGCTGGCCGGCGACGCCCCGCTGGTTGAGCTGGTCACGATCCGCCAGCTGCGCCGCAAGCGGATCGTGCGAGACGGCGACACGCGGGTCGAGCTGAGCCTCGACGAGGTGGACGTGGTCGTCCGCTCGCGGGTGGTGGACCGGTTCGTCGAGCTCGAAGCCGAGCTGGTCAAGGGTGACGAGGAGCGGCTCGCCGAGCTGGCCGCGGTCTTCGCGTCGGATCAGGCCCTGACGTCGGAGCAGGGAAGCAAGCTCGAGGCTGCGCTCACCGCGGTCCGAGCGATCGACGGGCCGCACGTCCATCCGTCATTGGCGGCGAAGCGCGTCCAGGACGACGCCCCGGAGGCCCCGTCACTGACTGCTGCACCCGACGTGGACGTCGTTCCGGCGAAATCCGAGCACACCGAGCACACCGAGATCGTTCCCTCCTCGTCCGACGCCCTCGACGAGTCGGCGGAACCGGCGGTCACCCCGGACGTGCACCTGGCGGTCGGGAAGACCCCGGGCGTCGCCGCGGACGACCACGTGGCCGAGGCGGCCCGCAAGGTGATGCGCTTCCACCTCGCGCGGATGCTCGCGCGCGAAGCGGGCGTGCGAACGGGGCACGATCTGGAGGACGTCCATGCGATGCGGGTGGCCACTCGCCGGCAGCGGGCAGCCTGGCGGGTCTTCGGCGCGGCGTTTCGCGGCGGGCGCACGAAGCGCTACCGGAAGGGACTCCGCGCGATCGCCGGCCGCCTCGGCGCCGTGCGCGACCTCGATGTCCTGATCGAGGCGGCGGATCATTACCGGGCGGATCTGCCGATCGTCGAGCAACGAGCCCTCGAGCCGCTGCTCGCGGACTGGCGGACGCGTCGCGACGACGCGCGCGTCCTGCTCGTGCGAGAGCTGGACTCGGACGGCTTTCAGCGCTGGGTCGACGACTACCGGGACTTCGTGCGAACGGAGGGGGCGGCGGTCCGGCCGGTCGGTCCGGTCGAGCCGCACCGGATCCGCGACACGACGGCGTCTCGCGTCTGGACGGCATACGAGCACGTTCGGGGCTACGAGTCGGTGCTGCGCTGGGCCAACGTCGAGACGCTGCACGAGCTGCGGATCGCGGGCAAGTGGCTGCGCTACACGCTTGAATTCGTTCGCGAGGCGCTCGGTGACGACGCCACGCCGTTGATCGCGCGCGTGACGGCCCTCCAGGATCACCTCGGGCTGATGAACGACGCCGACGTGGCGGCATCGATGGCCAGGACCTTCCTGGTCGAACATGCCGGCGACCTTTCCCAGCTCGAGAGCGCTGCGATCGGGCGCTATCTGGTCAACCGCGAGCGCGACGTGGCCAGGCTTCGCCGCGGGGTCGGGCCGGCCTGGCGGGGCGTCGCCGGGATCGGATTCCGCCGAACGCTCGGCCGGGTGGTGGCCCGGCTGTAGGCCTCCACAGCCGGCCGCCACCCCACGCCGCAACCCGAGCCGCATGTACCAACCCGGGTGGTGATACGCCCGATCAGAGGGCCGTTCGGGCGTCAGAACCCGCCAGCATGAGCGTGGCCGACGGCGCCGAGCCCGCCGTGGTACCGCAATCGGCGACTTACCACCACCGGCATTGGTATCTGCGAATGCCGCGAAGGCCGCTACGGCCGCGGTCAGCCGGGGCGTCGGCCGAATCGCGCTGCCCGCCCGGGAGCCAGCCGCGTTTCCGCGGATTCGCCCAGACGAGCGGCTGGACTGATCGGGCCGCCGGCTGCCAGCCACCGACCGGGCGGCACCTCAGGAACGCCAACCGTGGGCCAGCTGTGCCAGTCGATCGCGCCAGGCGACCCCGGCGTGGTCTACGGCCAGGATCGTGCCCTCCCGGATCCCGGCTTCCGAGACCCGCAGTGACGGGACGCCGTAGCGCTCCAGGATCGCCTCGAGGATCGCTGCTCCGGCCGGCAGAATCCGGGCGCGCGTGGGACGGATGAGATAGCGCTCGGCCGCGAGATCCGAGCGCTGGGCTCCGAGGATCGCCAGCGCCTCGACGATCCCATCGCGCGTCAGCGTCCGATCGCCGTTGCTCGCCATGAGCACCTTGAGCAGGTTCGAGGCCGTACCGCCGACCGCCACGATCTCTGACGGGCTCGCCTCCAGGGCACCCTCCACGGCTTCGAGGGCGATCGCACGCATGGCCGCGACCTCCGACGGCACCGGCGGGTCGTGCACGACGAATCGGTCGGTCAACCGCGCCGAGCCGATCCTGATTCCCGCCGCCCGGGGAGGTCCCGTCGAACCGACCACGCAGAACTCGGAGCTGCCGCCGCCGACGTCGACGACCAGCGTCTCACGGGTGACCGGCCGTCCCTCGGTGACGCCGATGAGCGTCGCAAACGCCTCTTCCTCATGGCTCAGGACGTGCAGCGGAACGCTGCATGCCGCTCCGACCTCGGTGACGATGCGGCCGGCATCGGCCGCCCGCCGGATGGGCTCGGTTCCGACGAACGTGATCTCGCGGGCACGCAGTCGGCGCGACGCGTCGGCGTAGCCGGCAAGCGTTTCGACCAGTTCCGCGCGAGCCTGGGCGCCCAGGTAGCCGCGCTCCGCGACGGCCGCGCCCAGCCCCAGGAAGGCGGATTCATCGACGATCGGCGTGAGCCGGTGCCCGGCGATCTCGGCCACCAGGAGGTGCACGGAGTTCGAGCCGAGATCGACCGAGGCGCCGACGACGCCCGCGTGGCCTTCGACCGCGGCGGTCACGGCCGCGGTCTCGACG
The DNA here is from genome assembly GCA_041491485.1 of Candidatus Limnocylindria bacterium. Taxonomy (GTDB): domain Bacteria; phylum Chloroflexota; class Limnocylindria; order Limnocylindrales; family CSP1-4; genus SPCO01. Next base: position 3,880 of record JBGPVC010000031.1, on the reverse strand, counting down.
CCGGACATCGCTGGCGCCGTGCTCGAGACGGGATCAGGACGACGTGCCGCCGGTGTCCCCGCCGGCTTGACGACGTGACCTCCGCGCGGTCGGACGGGCTGCCGCCGCCGGCCGGGTCGTGGCGGTCGTACGCGGAGTGGCCGGTCTGGCAGCGGACGGCGTCCGCGGCGTGGCGGCCTGACGTGGGATGGGCGACTTGGCGGCCGCGGCCTTGGCGGCCGCGGGCTTGGCGGCCGCCGCGGCCGATACCGTGCTGCTTGATCGACGCGGCGCGGCCGGCTTCGAGCTTGTCGCGGCCTTTGGAACCGCCGTCTTGGTGGCAGGCGTCGTCGCAACGGCTGTCTTCGGGGCCGCCGCCTTCGGTGCGACCGTCTTGCGGGCAGCCGTCTTGCCTGCACCGGCCGTAGTCGCGCCCGACGGCGGCTTGCGCGTCGTCCGACCGGACGGCGCGGCCGTCGCCTTCGCGGCCACCGCCTTGGATGTCGTGGCCGGTGTTGGCGCGGCCGCCGCCTTGGTCGACCGAACCGCCCTGGTCGGCGTTCGAGGCTTCCGTGCTGCCTGACGCCGCCGGGTCGCCACCCGTTTGGCCGGCTCGGCCGGCATCACGGCCGGTGCACCGGTCTTGATCGGAGAGACCGCCTCGACCGCCTGGATCGCGGCCGTACCGACCGCTCGGGCCGCTCCCCCGGTGGCGCTCACCGCGGACCCGGCGGCTGATGCGGCCAGGCTGGCGAGCTTGCCCGCGAGCCCGGCGACGTCCTGGGCGGCCTCGCCGGCCTGCTTCGAGCGCTTGGCGACCTGCTTCTTTCCCTTGGTCACCTGCGCTGCCGCCAGCTGGCCGAGCCGCTTGGTCTCGGTCGCGCGAGCCGCGTCGAGGCGCTTCTCGAGCTTGCGAATCTGCTTGCCGGCTCCCTTCGACAGCGGCCCCAGCGCCCGCTTCGAGCCGCCGACGAGGTCGTTCACGGCCTCGACCAGCGCTTCCTTGCTGACCGTCTTCTTTGCGGATCGGCCACGATCCTTGGCCATCGATCGCCTCCAGTCGGGGTGCTCGGCCCCCCGTCGCAACCACGGCGAGGCCTGTCGCGACGGACCGTCGCCAGGACGCAAGTCTGCCATGCGCGGCAAGGACCGGAACCCGTCGGCAGCAGGATTGGGCAGTCTCTATGCTGGCTCGATGTCAGTGGGCGGCATCGGCCACCGATTCTGGAGGGAGCTGCGGGAGGCCGTCGCGGGCTCGCTCGTCGGTGCCGAGCCGGCCATCAGGCTGCTTGCCGTCGCGATGCTCGCCGACGGCCATGCCCTGGTCGAGGATGTACCGGGCACCGGCAAGACCACCATTGCCCGGACATTCGCGCAAGCACTCGGGTTGACCTTCGCACGTGTTCAGGGCACCCCCGATCTCCTGCCTGGCGATGTGACGGGCAGCAGCCTGTACGAGAATGGCGCCTTCCGGTTCGTCCCCGGCCCGATCTTCACCAACATCCTGCTGGTCGACGAGATCAACCGGGCGACGCCGCGGACGCAGTCGGCGCTCCTGGAAGCGATGCAGGAGCGCCAGGTCTCGATCGATGGCGAGACGCACCGATTGCCCGGTCCCTTCCTGGTGCTGGCGACCGAGAACCCGATCGAGCTCGAGGGCACGTTCGCCCTGCCGGAAGCGCAACTCGACCGCTTTCTCATCCGTACCTCCGTCGGCTACCCGACGGAGGCAAACGAGCTCCTGATCGCCGGTCTGTATCGCGACGGCAGGTCCCCGATCGAGGGCATCCGAAGGGTCTGCTCCGCCCAGGAGGTCCTCGATCTGCAGGACGCGGCGAGCCGGATCGTGGTCAGCGACGATGTCGGTCGCTACGTCGTCGCGCTCGTCCGCGCGTCTCGAGGGCATCCGGACGTCCGTCTCGGCGGCAGCCCTCGAGCGAGCGTGGCGCTGTACCGCGCCGCCCAGGCATCGGCGTTCCTGGAAGGGCGCGACTTCGTCCGGCCCGACGACGTCGCAGTCATCGCGCCGGCGGTCCTGGCCCACCGCATCCTGCTCGACGTGGATCGCGAGCTCCGAGGGGCAACCGCCGATCGGGTGGTGGCCGAGCTCGTCAAGTCGACGCCATTGCCCATATCGAAGACGCCCTGACCGTGGCGCAGCTCGTCGTCGCCGGTGTCTTGCTGGTCCTCGGCCTCCTGAAGGCCGCACCGGGGATCGTCCTGCTGGCCGTCCTGACCGTGATGACGGCCTGGCTGTCCACCCTGTGGAGCCGGCATGGGCTCGCCCACGTGAGCTATCAGCGGCACCTCGCCAATGACCGAGCCGTGTGGGGCGACCATGTCGACCTGGAGGTGGCGATCGAGAACCGCAAGGCGCTGCCGCTCGCGTGGCTCCGAGCAGAGGATTACGTCACGGATGGCCTCGAGATCGTCGACCACGTCCTGTCGTCAAGTGGTCGCTATGGCTTCTCCGTCCTGCAGAGCATGTGGAGCCTTGGTCCATTCGAGCGGATCGTTCGCCACCAGCAGATCAACGCCACCCACCGAGGCCGCGTGCAGTTCGACTCGGTTCGCCTGACGGTCGCCGACCTCTTCGGACGCGACGCCGCGTCCCGGGAGATGGATCTCCTGGACACGATGCTCATCCGCCCGCGCACGGTGCCGGTGCGCACGGCACGGGGCGCGGTCGTGCCGCTTGGTGCGCGACGGGCCCGTCGAGGGCTGCTCGAGGATCCGTCCCTGTTCGCCGGCGTCCGTCCGTTCCAGATCGGGGATTCGCGACGCCGGATCCACCAGCGAGCCTTTGCCCGGACCGGACGACCCCTCAGCAAACGCTTCGACCCGTCGACCGCCCGCCAGATCGTGGTCGCGCTCGACATCCAGACCGAGCGCATGCCGTATTGGAGCCTGGCCTACGACGAGGAGCTGGTCGAGAGCCTGGCCGTCGCCGCGGCGTCCCTTGCCCGCCGCCTCATCGCCGATGGGGCGGCATGCGGGGTGGCCTTCAACGGGTGGACGTACAGCCTCGCCCGCGTCGGGTTCGTGCCACCCCGGGCGGGCGGCGACCAGCTCATCCGCATTGCGGACCAACTCGCCCGGATGAGCTCGACACCGTCGGTTCCGTTCGATCGTGTCCTGGCAACGCTCCCTGCCCGACTGGCGCCGGGGACGCTCGTCCTCACGATCAGCAGCCGGGACCCGACCTGGTTCCTGCCCGCCCTCCGCCGCCTGCGAGCGAGCGGGTACGAGCACCGGCACGTCAGCCTCGGACCAGATTCCGTGCCGCAGGCGACCAAGGCAAGGCTTGCCGGGATCGACGCCGTGGCCGGCGCCCTCGATCCGGATTGGCGAACGAGTGCGACTCTCACCCTCGCCGGCTGACTTCGGTCGGTCGCTGCTCGGTTTGTTGCCGTCAGTGGCGACGGCGATTGCGGAGGGCGCCTGGCTCGCGGTCGTCTACGGCGCCCTGCAATTCGGGGTGTCCGGACGCGCCGGAACCATCGGCCCCTGGACCTTCATCGCGATCGCCGCCGTGGGGATGTTCATCGTCCGAGTCGCTCCCTCCGGACCGGCCCATTCCACAGCCGTGGCAGCCCTGGTCGTCGGGGCGGCCATCGCCGGCTGGGTGTCGGATCCGGCAGTCCGTGCGATCGCCACAGACGGGCATCTGGACGGCCTGGCCACGGCCGGGTCGGGATGGCTGCTCGGCCTCGCCGCATGGCGAGGCACCCGGCACCGCGACCCCTCGACGGATGACGCGGTCGTAGGGTCGCTCCTCACCTGGATCGTTCCGGGCCTGGCGATCCCCTGGCTGATCGGATCGGGATCAGGCCAGCCCCAGGCGTTCGTGGATACCGCCTTTCCGGCGACCCTGCTGTTCGTGACGGCCGGCCTCATTGCT
>JBGPVC010000030.1:0-23711 GCA_041491485.1 Candidatus Limnocylindria bacterium | reverse complement strand
GCGCGCAAGGCTGTAGACGACGGGCGCGGAGATCGCGACGGGGATCGCGAACATCGTGACCAGCGCGAGGAAGAGGCGGAATCGAACCAGTCGCAGATTGGTCGACCCGCCTCGCGCCAGGGCTGGAGACTCCTGATCCTCAGGAATGACGGACTCCCTCGAACATGCGTGGCCTCGTTTATAGGGGGTAGTTCGCGCGTTGCCAACGAGCACCGTCGTACTGCGCAGAACAGGACCAATGGGTGGCGGCGCGCGATGCGGGCCGTACCGCCAGCCGACCGGCCGAACGGTCTCCGCGACGCGCCGGTGCACTCTCGGGTACCCTCCGTATCCCGTGAAACCGAGCGAACGCATGAGCCAGCCGCGCACCATCGTCGAGAAGATCTGGAACGAGCACGTCGTTTCGCAGGACCCGGGCGCCCCCGCCGTCCTGGCGATCGATCTGCACCTCGTCCACGAGGTCACCAGTCCGCAGGCCTTCTCGGGGCTGCGCGCGCGGGGCATCGGTGTCCGCCGCCCCACGCAGACGGTCGCGACCGCGGACCATTCGATCCCGACCACCGACCGGAGCCTGCCCTTCCTCGACCCGATGGCGGCCGCCCAGGTCAAGCAGCTCGAGGCCAACTGCGCCGAGTTCGGCATCCCCCTCCATGGGATTGGTGATCCGAGCCAGGGGATCGTGCACGTCATCGGCCCCCAGCTCGGGCTGACGCAGCCCGGCATGACCATCGTCTGCGGCGACTCGCACACCAGCACGCACGGGGCGTTCGGTGCGCTCGCATTCGGGATCGGGACGAGCGAAGTCGAGATGGTCCTGGCGACGCAGACCCTGCTCCAGCGCGATCCCAGGACCTACGAGGTGCGCGTGGACGGGCGGCTCACGCCCGGGGTCAGCGCGAAGGACATCATCCTTGCCCTGATCGCGAGGATCGGCGTGGGCGGTGGCACGGGCCACGTGTTCGAGTACACGGGCGAGGCCATCCGCGGGCTGACCATGGAGCAGCGGATGACCATCTGCAACATGAGCATCGAGGGCGGCGCCCGCGCCGGGCTGATCGCGCCCGACGACACGACCTTCGACTACCTGCACGGTCGACCGCACGCGCCGCGCGACGCCGCGTGGGATCAGGCGGTGGCCGGCTGGCGGCGGCTCCCGACCGACGACGGAGCGACGTACGACAGAGCGATCACGATCGACGCCGACGTGCTCGAGCCGATGGTCACCTACGGCACGAACCCCGGCATGGGCATCCCGATCAGCAGCCGGGTCCCCAGCCCGGACGATCAGGCCGACCCGGCACAGCGCCGGGCGCTGGAGCACGCGCTCGCGTACATGGACCTGCGACCCGGCCAGCCGATCCTCGGCCAGAAGGTCGACGTCGTGTTCGTCGGCAGCTGCACCAACGGCCGGATCAGCGACCTGCGACTCGCCGCGGGCGTGCTCAAGGGTCGCCACATCGCCGACGGCGTCCGACTGATGGTCGTGCCTGGCTCGGACGAGGTGAAGCGGGAAGCGGAGCGCGAGGGACTCGACCAGATCTTCAAGGCAGCCGGTGCCGACTGGCGCGAGGCCGGCTGCTCGATGTGCATCGCCATGAACGGCGATCAGCTCCGCCCGGGGCAGTACGCGGTCAGCACCAGCAACCGCAACTTCGAGGGCCGTCAGGGCAAGGGTGGGCGCACGTTCCTGGCGTCGCCCCTGACCGCGGCCGCCAGCGCCATCGCCGGCGTCGTCGCCGACCCGCGCCGGCTGCCCGGCATCGAGACCCTGGCCGCGGTCGGCGGGCGCTGACGTGGCTGAGCCGTTCACCGTCTTCGCCAGCAAGGTCGTTCCGCTGCCTGCCGAGAACGTCGACACCGACCAGATCGTTCCGGCCCGTTACCTCAAGGTGACCGGCAAGGCCGGTCTGGCCGAGGCCCTCTTCCGCGACTGGCGCTTCAACGAGGACGGATCCCTCAAGGATCCGCCGTTCGTGATCGACCGTCCGGGCATGCCCGGGCGGCAAATCCTGCTCGTGGGGGACAACTTCGGGGCCGGCTCGTCACGCGAGCACGCACCGTGGGCCCTGGCGGCCTGGGGCGTCCGAGCGATCCTGTCGACGTCGTACGCCGACATCTTCCGCAGCAACAGCCTGAAGAACGGCGTCCTGCCGATCGTGGTGGATCCCGCCACGCACGCGCGTCTCTTCGATCTGGTGGCCCGGGACCCCGATGCGGAGCTGACCGTGGACCTGTCCGAGCAGGGGGTGCTGCTGCCGGACGGCACGACGATCGACTTCGACATCGACCCGTTCGCCAAGCGGATGATCCTGGCGGGCACCGACGAGCTCGGCTACCTGCTCGCCAAGGACGCCCAGATCAGCGCATGGGAAGCCGCTCATCCGCCCCGGATCAACGCGCTGACGCCTGCCGGCTGAGCCAAGGAGCGGCGGAACGGCCACGGAACCGGCGCGTGGCGACGGACGTCTGCCGGCCATGACCACCCCGTCTCGCCGCGCCTCCCGGCGCCTTGGCCCCGCCTTCGCGCTGGCCATCGCCGTCGCGGTCGCGGTCGCGGCCTGCACTTCCGCCGGAGCCCCGCCCACATCGCCACCGACCGGCGGTTCGGGCACGGTCAGTGCCGCACCGTCGACCGGGGCGGGCGAAGGGAGCGGCGGTCCCGGCGGTGACATCGGACCGGGCGGGAGCGACCCGCTGGTCGTCCCGAAGCCCGGCCAGCTCGACGTCCATCCCATCCCCGCCGATTCCTTCGTGGCCGTCGTCGACGGACGCCACGTGGTCCTAACGATCGCCTACACGAGTGGCGTGGAGCCTTGCTCGGTGCTGGACACGATCGTCGTCCAGCGCGGCGAAGGGTCGTTTGGGGTGACGCTTCGCGAGGGTCATGGGCCCGGCGACCAGGTCTGCATGATGATCGCCAGGATGATGCGGACCCAGGTCGACCTGGGCGATCTCGACCCGGGCACCTACACGATCAGCGACACCGTGCGGGGCGCCGACCCGATCCAGGTGGTCGTCAGCTGACCGGAGGCCGCGGCGGGCGCGGCGGCAGCGGCCGGCGGGCTCGGCAACGGCGACAACGGGCTGGCTGTGCGACGATCGGCTCGTGAACCTGCTGGACCTCTTCGCGGTGGTGCTCGCGATCGTCGCCCTGATCCTCGGCGCCCGTTCGGGCGCCATTCCACAGGTCGGCGGTCTGCTCGGCGCGGTCGGCGGGGCGGCACTCGCGATCCTCGTGCTTCCGGCGCTCGCCGACCCCCTGTCAGGCGTCGACCCGAGCATCCGGCCCTTCCTCGTCCTCGGCGGCCTGATCGGCTCGGTGGCGATCGGGGAATCGATCGGCGCCGGGGTCGGCCGCTGGCTGATCCGGGGTGTTGGACATGGCCTGCTGAGCAACGCGGACCGCGCCGCTGGAGCCGTGCTCGGCGTGGCCCAGGCACTCCTCATCGTCTGGCTGACCGGCGGACTGCTTGCCGAAGGACCGTTCCCGTCGCTGGCTCAGTCGGCCGGCACGTCCACCATCGTCCGAACCATCTCGACCGTCCTGCCGCCACCGACCGAGCTCGCGGTCGAGCTCCGGACCTGGCTCGACGCCTCCGGGCTGCCCGACGTCTTCATCGGGTTCGAGCCGCTGCCGGCGCCGCCGGTCGAACGCCCGGCCGACCGGGTGGCCCAGGGCATCGCGGCTCCGGCTGCGGCGAGCGTGCTCAAGGTGTCGGCCGCGACGTGCGGGCTGTCGTCTGTCGGGACAGGATTCGCGATCCGCAACGACGAGGTGCTGACGAACGCCCACGTGATCGCCGGCGCCGACCGCCACGGGATCCGCGTCACGGCTCGCGACGGGCGGCTGCTGGACGCCGTGCCGATCCTGTTCGACCCGAAGCTCGACGTGGCGCTGCTGTACGTGCCGAGCCTGGCGATCCATCCGCTTCAGTTCGCGGCGACCGACCCGGCGCGCGGCGCGGTGGGCGCGACGCTCGGCTACCCGAACGGTGGCCCGCTGACGATCCTGGCGGCAGCGGTCGCCGGCCGCTATCCGGCTACCGGCCACGACATCTACGGCACCGACCAGGTCAGGCGGGACATCCTGGAGCTCCGAGCCGCCGTCGAGCGCGGGGACAGCGGCGGTCCCCTGATCCTGGCCGACGGCACGGTTGGCGGTGTGGTCTTCGCCGAGGCGCGGACGGACCCCAACGTGGGCTACGCCCTGACGCCGAGTGAGATCGTCGCCCGGATTCGACCGGCGCTTGGCCAGACCGCCGCCGTTGACACGGGTGCCTGCGTCGACTGATTCGTCCGGTCGCGAAACCGTCGAGCCCCTACCATGCCGCGGTGGGATCGCGCCGGGAACGCCTGCTGGCCGCAACGACCGCGATCCGGGCGGTCCTCCGAAACCGTGAGATCGGCCGGCTCGAGGCGGCGTGGCTGCTGTCCAACGCCGGGACGTATGCCTTCCTCGTCGTCACCCTCGTGTTCGCCTACAAGACGGGTGGCGCATTTGGCGCAGGGCTTCTCGCGGTCGTCAGATACGTCCCGCCAGCCGTCATCGCACCCTTCGCCGGGATCCCCGCCGCACGCTGGCGGGCCGACCGCGTGCTGCTCGGGGTGAACACCGGTCGCGCGGCCAGCATGCTCCTGGCCCTCGCCGTGATCGTGACGGTGGGTCCGCCGCCCGTGTTGTTCCTCCTGGTGGCGGTCGATTCGGGCTTCGCCGGGCTCACCCGTCCGCTGACCATGAGCCTCCTTCCGTGGCTGGCGCGGACGCCGGGCGAGCTCGTCGCCTCCAACATCACGTCGAGCGCGGCCGAGGGTCTCGGAACGCTCCTGGGACCGGCAGTCGCCGGCATCCTGCTGGCCACGTCCGGCCCGGGCGCGGCCGCGGCTGCGGCGGCCACCATGGTCGTGGCTGCCTCCCTCACGATCGCCTCCATCCGGGTCCCGACCATCCGGAACTCACGCGCCCCGGCGCCGCTGCGTCGCGGCATGACCGCGGGCATCCGGGTCTTCGCGCGCGTGCCCGCCATTCGCCTCGTGCTCATCGCGTTCTGGCTACAGTCGATGGTGCGTGGCTTGTTGACCGTGCTCCTGGTGGTTGCCGCGATCGAGCGGCTCGGCATGGGCGAACCTGGGGTCGGCACGCTGCAGGCAGCGATCGGGGCGGGCGGGTTTGCCGGCGCCATCGTCGCCCTGAGCCTGACCGGCCGTGCCCAGTTCGGTGCCACGTTCGCGATGTCGCTCGCGCTGTGGGGCCTCCCGATCGTGGTCCTCGGGATCGTCGGCGACCCGGTCTCCGCGGCGGCCATGCTCGTCCTCGTCGGCATGAGCAACGCGATCCTCGACGTCACGGGATTCACGATCCTCCAGCGTGCGTGCCCGAACGACGCACGGGTCGCCCTCATGGGCCTCATCGAAAGCCCGGCGGCCGCCCTCGTCGCGTTCGGCGGGCTGCTCGCATCTGCGCTCGTCTCCGGATTCGGGAGCCAGGGCGCCCTTGTCGCAACCGGCGGGATCCTGCCGGTAGCGGCGCTCGTCGTCTTCCCCAGCCTGCGGCGCGCCGAGCACGACGCGTCGGGTCGTGAGGAGACCGCACGATTGCTGCGCGCCGATTCGCTCCTGGGCATGCTCTCGCTGTCCGTCGTCGAGGAGCTGGCGGCGGTGGTGCAACCGGTCGCATTCCAGGACGGCGACTACCTGATTCGGGAGGGCGAGGCGGGCGACGGCTACCTGATCGTGTCGCGCGGGAACGTCGACGTCAGCCAGGCCGGGACGCTGCTCCAGCGGCTCGGACCTGGTCATGGCGTCGGCGAGATCTCGCTCCTCCGCGATATCCCGCGGACGGCGTCGGTTCGCGCGGTCGGCCCGGTCGAGACCCTCTCGCTCGGACGCGACGCCTTCCTCGCGGCCGTCACGGGTCAGAGCGCGGTCCGACTCGCGGCCGATGCGATCGTCGCCGATCACCTGGCTCGGTCGTCACCGGCGTCCTCGCTGTAGTCTGGAACCCCGTTCGGAGCCCATGCAGCCTCCAGGAGACTCCTCGATGTCCGACGCGCCGACCACCTCCGACCCAGCCAAGCGTCATTCCGCGGCGCTCACCGACGGACCGGATCGCGCGGGTGCCCGCGCGATGCTGAAGGCGATCGGCTTCACGGACGAGGACCTCGCCAAGCCGCTCGTCGGCGTGGCGACGACGTGGATCGAGACGATGCCCTGCAACTTCAACCAGCGCCGGTTGGCGGAATCGGTCAAGGCGGGCATCCGCGCCGCGGGCGGCACGCCGATGGAGTTCGGCACGGTTTCCATCAGCGACGGCGTGACGATGGGCACCGAAGGGATGAAGGCCTCGCTCGTGAGCCGCGAGGTGATCGCCGACTCGATCGAGCTGGTCGCCCGCGGCCACCTGTTCGACGGCCTGGTCTGCCTGGTCGGGTGCGACAAGACGATGCCCGGGGCGGCGATGGCGCTTGCCCGCCTCGACATCCCCGGCCTGGCGCTCTACAACGGCACGATCTATCCCGGCACGTACAAGGGGCGCAACGTCGACATCGTCAGCGTCTACGAGGCGATCGGCGCCTACCGGGCGGGCACGATCTCGCTCGAGGAGCTCCACGGGATCGAGAACGCCGCCTGTCCGGGCGCAGGCGCATGCGGCGGCCAGTACACGGCCAACACGATGAGCACCGTGCTCGAGTTCATCGGCCTGTCGCCTGCCGGCCTCAACGGCATCCCGGCCGAGGACCCGAAAAAGGACGAGGCGGCGCGTCGCTCAGGCGAGCTCGTCATGGACCTCGTCCGTCGCGACGTTCGGCCGAAGCACATCGTGACCCGCGAGGCGCTCGAGAACGGCATCGCATCGGTCGCCGCGACCGGCGGCTCGACCAACGGCGTCCTCCACCTGCTCGCCATCGCCCACGAGTTCGACATTCCGCTCGACATCGACGACTTCGGCGCGATCGCGGATCGCACCCCGATCGTGGGCGACATGAAGCCGGGCGGCCGCTACTCCGCATCCGAGATGTACGAGGCGGGCGGGGTCGGGCTCGTGATGCGCGAGCTCCTCAAGCGCGACCTGCTCCACGGGGACGCCCGGACCGTCGACGGGCGCACGATCGCCGAGATCGCGGGCAAGGTGGTCGAGACGCCGGGCCAGCAGGTGGTCGTGCCGATCGAGACGCCGCTCAAGCCGACCGGCGGCCTGGCCATCCTTCGAGGCTCGCTCGCGCCGGAGGGCTGCGTGGTCAAGCTGGCCGGCCACGAGCGCCGGCTGCAGCGCGGTCCTGCGCGGGTCTTCGATTCGGAGACGGCCTGCTACGAAGCGGTCCGTGCCCAGCGGATCAAGCCCGGCGACGTCGTCGTGATCCGCTACGAGGGTCCGGTCGGCGGGCCGGGCATGCAGGAGATGCTCCAGGTCACCGCGGCCCTCGTCGGCGAAGGGCTGGGCGATTCGGTCGCCCTCCTGACCGACGGCCGGTTCTCCGGCGGCACCCACGGCCTGATGATCGGCCACGTCGCGCCTGAGGCTGCGCTCGGCGGCCCGATCGCCGTCGTCGAGGAGGGTGACGAGGTCGTGATCGACGTCGATCGCAAGGCGCTCGACCTGGACGTCCCGCCGGATGAGATCGCCCGCCGGTTCCAGCGCTGGACACCGCCGTCCGCGCGCTACCAGGGTGGGGTGATGGCCAAGTACGCGGCGCTCGTCGGTTCCGCGTCGCAGGGCGCGGTCACCACCGGATCGCGGATGACCGCCAACCTCCGAGCGCGGTGACGCGGCAGCACCGGGTCGCGATCGGGATCAAGACCTCGCCCCAGGACACCAACTGGACCACGCTCGACGCGGCCTGGGCCCGGATCGGCGAGCACGAGGTCTTCGAGTCGGCCTGGGTCAACGACCATCTGACCAATGCGAGCGTCCCGCAGGGCGGGGCCAGCCTGGAGGCACTGACGACGCTGGCCGCGCTGGCCCATCACGTGCCGGGCAAGTGGCTGGGGATTGCGGTCCTGTCGGCGACCTTCCGTCATCCGGCCGCCCTGGCCAAGCAACTGACGGTCCTCGACCACGTGACCGGCGGGCGTCTCATCGCCGGCCTGGGCGCGGGCTGGCACGATCCGGAGCATGGTCCGTTCGGCATCCCGTTCCCGCCGATCGTCGAGCGGTTCGACCGGTTCGAGTCGGCACTCGGCGTCATCCGGGCGCTCTTCTCCGACGCTGCCCGGAGCCTGCCCGGCGTGACCCGCCCGGACCCGTTCTATCCGCTCGACGGCGCCACCAACGAGCCCGGCACGCTGACACCGGGCGGACCGCCGATCTGGCTGGGCGGGCAGCGGCGACGCGGGATCGACCTGGCTGCCCGCGATGCGCAGGGCTGGATCACGCCGTTCCTGCTGCCGGGCGGCCGGACCGACCGGCTCCCCTACTTCGTCGAACACCGCGCCACGCTCCTGGCCCGCATGGCCGAGATCGGCCGCGACCCCGCCGGGTTCGAGTTCGCAATGCAGATCCCGACCGGTGACACGGCAGGGTCGCGCCGGGACGGACTGCGGCTTGCCCTCGACGGGGCGAACGCCGGCGCGACGCACCTGGTCCTGTCGATTCCGGCAGAGCTCGGGCCCGAGGGCATCGACCCGGTCGCGCGCGAGCTGGCAGTTCCACTTCGCGAGACGCTCGGATGAGCGCCACGATCCGCGAGGCCGACCACGACGACGATCTCGGCGCGATCGTTGGCATCGTCAACGCCGTGACCCCGGCCGATCCGACCTCGATCGACGAGATCCACTGGTCCGATGCCACCTACCCCGGAACGGTCCGCTTTCTGGCCGAGCTGGATGCGCGTCCCGTTGGCGTGGCCACGATCGGGCGGATCTACGTCCACCCCCCGGAATTCGACGGCCTGTGGGCGACTATCACGGTCCTGGCCGACGCCCGGCGACGAGGCATCGGCAGCGACCTCCTGGCAGCCGTCTCGGATCGTGCCCAGGCCGCCGGCAAAGGCTGGCTGTACCTGTCGGTGACGGACGACCACCCGGAGGCGATCGCCTTCCTCGTCCATCGCGGCTTTACCGAACACGAACGCAGCAAGATGGTCAGGCTCGACCTGGCAGGTCTCGTCCCTCCCCCGACCGACCTGCCGGCTGGAATCCGGTTGACCACCCTGGCGGAGCGACCGGATCTCGTGGACGGCGTCCATGCGGTGGCCGTGGAGGCCTTCCCGGACATTCCCGGTGGCGACGAGCCGACCTCGGCCGGCGATCTCGCCGAGTTCCGGGCGCGTGACGTCGACCGGCCCGGCATCCTTTCGGACGCCTTCATGATCGCGCTCGATGCCGAATCCGGGCGCGTGGTCGGCTATGCCAGCCTGATGCTGGTTCCCGGCAGCCGGTCCGTCGCCTGGCACGACATGACCGCGGTCCTCCGTGCGTGGCGCGGCCGCGGCGTGGCCGGGGCGTTGAAGCGAGCGACGATCGGCCGGGCGATCGCGAACGGGCTCGAGGCGCTCGAGACCGGCAATGACGTCGACAACGCTCCCATGCGCGCCATCAACGCGCGGCTCGGCTTCCGGCCGCTGCCGGACTTCCTGGTGATGCGGGGCCGGCCATTCGGCGGCATGATGGAGGGGTGACGACCCCACCGCCTGACCGTCCGGTGCCGCTGCCGCCAGACCCCGAGGCCTACGACGAGGTCCGCAACCAGCACGCGCGTGCTCGCGGCCTGGCGGCCCCGTACATCGCCGGCGGCCGCGACCCGAACCCTGAGGTCGGCCGTCGCGAGGAGCGCTTTTACGGACGACTGCTGCTGGCCATGGTCGCCGGCCTGGTCCTCGGCGGGTTCATCATCGGGGCGGTCCTGAGCGTGCTCCTGGCCGGCGCCGCGTGACGACCGGGGCAGCGGCACCCTCGCGCGAGGTCGACGAGGCGACCTGGGAACGGGCGAGCAGCCGGCTGGTCGAGACCCTCCGGGACCTGATCCGGATCCGCTCGATCAACCCACCGCCGCCCGACGCACCGGACGGCGAGCTCGTCGCCGCGCGACACGTTGCCGGCCTCCTCCGCGACGCCGGCCTCGAGCCCGAGATCGTCGAGCCGGTTCCGGGTCGGGGCTCCGTCCACGCCCGCCTACGCGGCGACGGGACCGGTGGCGACCCGTTCCTGCTCCTCTCCCATCTCGACGTCGTCCCGGCACCGGCCGAGCGCTGGACACACGACCCATTCGCGGCCGACGTCATCGATGGCTACGTCTACGGGCGCGGCGCCGTGGACATGAAAGGCATGGTCGCCCTCGAGCTCGAGGTGGTCCGCCTGCTCGCGGACCAGGCGCGCGCCGCCGGACTGGACCCTGCCCGCGACCCGATCCCCGGCCTGCGACGGGATGTCCTGTTCACCTGCACCGCCGACGAAGAGGCCGGCGGCACGGCCGGCGCCAAGTGGATCGTGGATCAGCGTCCCGACTGGCTGCGCGCCGCCGGCGCGGTCAACGAGTGCGGTGGCGTGACGGTGACGGTGGCCGGCCGCCGGCTCTACCCGATCCAGGTCGCGGAGAAGGGCTACGCCGCGTATCGGATCACGGTCCGGGGGACATGGGGCCACGGCTCCATGCCTCGCCCCGACAACGCGGCGGTCCTGGCAGCCGAGGTGATCGCCAGGCTCGCGCCGCCCGAGCCCACCCGCGTCACCCCCGTGATGGCGCGCTTCCTGGAGCTGGCCGCGGCGGCGATGCCGCCGCCGACCGCCGCCATCCTCCGTGGGCTCGCGTCCGACGACCTCGCGACCCGCGCTCGGGCGGCCGAGGCCCTAAAGGCCGCCTGCGATCCGATGTACGCCCGGGCACTCAGCGCGTTGCTGCGCGACACGATCAGCCCCGACGTGATCCACGCGGGCATCAAGTACAACGTGATCCCGGGCGACGCCGTCGTCGAGGTCGATTGCCGGATCCTGCCGGGCACCACCGAACCGCAGATGCGGCAGATCCTCGTGGATCGGCTCGGGCCGGATCTAGCCGACGTCTGCGAGATCGAGCTCTTCGTCTTCGGCGCGCCGGTCGAGGCGCCGGCCGACGGACGGTTGTTCGACCTGCTCGTCACGACCATCGTCGAGCACGACCCGGGGGCCATCCCGTTGCCGGCGATGGTCCCCTTCGCCACCGACGCCAAGCAGACCCAGCGCCTCGGCGTCCCGACCTATGGCTTCTCGCCGCTGCGGCTCGATCCCGACGAACGGTTCCTCGAGCTCTTCCACGGCGTGGACGAGCGGGTCTCGATCGACGCCCTGTGCTGGGGCCTGCCGGTCCTGTACGACGTGGTCCGTCGGTTCTGCGGCTGATCCCGCGGCAAACCGGCGGGGGCCGGCAGGCGTATGACCACCCATGACCACTCGCATCTCGCGGCTCGCCGCCGCCCGGTTCACCCTGGGCATCTTCACCGTCACCTTTGCCACCGCCGTCCTGCTGCCACCCACGGACGCTCGCGCCGCGACCGTCGCGGTCGCGGTCGAAGATTTCGACTTCTCTCCGGCCTCGCGCACGATCAAGGTGGGCGACGTCGTTCACTGGTCCTTCTCGGGCAGTTCACACTCGGTCACCTCGCGCGACGGCCTCTTCGATTCGGGGATCACGGACCCGGGCGGCTCGTTCCAGTTCACCTTTACCAAGGCGGGCACCTTTCGCTACTACTGCGTCGTGCACCCCGGCCTGATGTCCGGCACGATCGTCGTGGAGGGCGACTCGGCGACACCCGTGCCAACCGTTCGACCGACGGCAACGCCGACCCCCCGACCCACCCCAACGCCGACCGCCCGGCCAACGGACAGACCGTCCGCGAAGCCGACGGCTGCACCGACCGAGGCTGTGGCAAGTCCGAGCGCCCCAGCGTCTCCGACCGGCTCGCTGGCACCGACCGAATCTCCGGCGGCGTCGGAGGCCATCGTCAGCGCCCCGGAGCCATCGAGCACGCCGGCCGCTCCGGCACCGAGTCCCAGCGACCCGGCAAACGCGAGCGACTCGACGCCGATCGTCGCCGGGGGCGTGCTGCTGGCGGTCATCGTCGTCGGCGGCGGCGGATGGCTCCTCGCCCGGCGGCGTCGCGCGTCCTAGGGTTTGACGGGCGCGCCTTCGGCGGCCACGTGCACGACTCGGACCTCCTCGCTGCACGTCGTACAGAGGTAGATTCGGCCGTTCGCCCAGTCGCGCTCGGGGTCGTTCTCGGCGGGATCGTGGTGGCTCGGTCTGGGCTCGAGCGCCGACCATGAACCATCGGCATGCCGATGTTCGAGGCGGAGGGCGGTCGCCAGGCCGCTCAGCTGAAACATGCAGGTGCACCTCCTGTTGCGCCCGATGGTGATGCCAACACGGGCGCCGGACAAGCCCCCAGAACGCGCTAGTCCCTGGGCGCCCGGATGAGCCGCCCTCGGCGGGAGATCGCGTGCGTCGCCAGGGCGGCGACGCCCATCGCCACGATCGCGCGCTCCCCGGTCGGGAGCGGCCGCACGGCCGCCAGGAACTGCTCGGCCCGGGCCCGATCGACGACCCGCAGGATCGCGTGACCGCGAGGCGTCAGCCGCAACGTGCGCTGACGCTTGTCCTCGGGCTCCTGATGCCGCTCGACGAGCCGGCGTCGAACCAGCCCGTCGACCAGACGGCTGGTGGCCGATGGCGACCGCCCGATCGCTTCGGCGAGCTCACCGACGGTCAGCGTGCTGCCATCGGCCAGCACGTACAGGCCGGCGAGCTGGGTGAAGCCCAGCCGCAGCTCCCCGAGCTGGCCGGCAAAGCCGATCACCAGCTCGCGCCAGAGGGCACGGCCCATCGCCACGCGTTCGCTGATCTGGCGAACGTTGGGCAACCGGTTGCCGGCGGCGAGGACCGGCGCGGACAGGTCGGCCTCGAACCGCCGGGCGATCGACCGGACGGGCGCCGGACGCGTCGGACGGTGGCCGTTGGGGCGGTCGGTGGGCACGGCCACAGGGTACGAGCGAACGCCTGACGTATGCAACCGTGCATGCGAGTCTCTCGGAGCCGGCGCTCGGGCGCCTACCCTCCGCACGATGACCTCGTTCGCATACGTCTTTCCCGGGCAAGGGTCCCAGTCCGTCGGCATGGGGCGCACGCTCGCGGAATCCTCTCCGGCGGCGGCCGCCATCTACGCCGCCGCGGACCAGGCGCTCGGTCAGCCGATCAGCGCGCTTGCATGGGATGGGCCGGCCGAGCGGCTCGACCTCACCGAGAACGCGCAGCCGGCGCTGCTGGCGACCTCGATCGCGATCCTGGCGGCACTTCGCGAGCGATGGACGGCAGACGGTCGCGCGGCACCGACCCCCAGGTTCGCCGCCGGCCACTCGATGGGCCAGTATTCGGCCCTCGTCGCCGCCGGGGCGATCTCGCTCGAGGACGGTGTTCGGCTCGTGCGCGAGCGCGGCCGGCTGATGCAAGCTTCCGGACAAGGCCGGGACGGGGCGATGGCGGCGCTGATCGGGCTCGACGACGCGCGGCTCCCCGAGCTGGTCGCCGCGGCCTCCGCGTCCGGCGTGTTCGTCGTGGCCAACCGGAACGCCCCGGGCCAGGTCGTCGTGTCCGGCGAGCGAGCCGCCATCGAAGCCGGGGCCGAGCTCGCTCGATCGATGGGCGCCAAGCGCGCCATCGTCCTGCCGGTCTCGGTGGCCGCGCACTCTCCGCTGATGGCCGAGGCGGCCGACGGCATGCGCCGGGCCCTCGCCAACGTGACGTTCCACGATCCCGAGCCCGCCCTGCTCGCCAACGCCGACGGCCGCGCGCTGGCGACCGCCGAGGACTGCCGCGCCGAGCTCGTCGAACACCTGACGGCAGGTGTCGACTGGGTCCGGATCGTGGAGGGCATGGTCGCGGACGGCGTCACGACCTTCGTCGAGATCGGCCCCGGTCGCGTGCTCACCGGCTTGATCAAGCGGATCGCCCCGGACGCCGACCTGATCCCGGCCGACGACCCGGCGTCGGCCACCCGAACCCTCGAACTCGCCACCGACAGGGCCTGACTGGCCCTCCTGAAGGAGCACCGCACCTTGCGCAAGCCCGACTACGATCGTCGCGTCGCCGTCACCGGCCTCGGCGTCATCAGCCCCGTCGGCAACGACGTCGCCACCGTCTGGTCGAACCTGGTCAACGGGGTGTCCGGCCTCGGACCGATCACGAAGTTCGATGCGACGCCCTACGAAGCCAAGCTGGCCGGAGAGGTGCGCGACTTCACGGCCTCGGACTGGATGGACGCCAAGGCGGCCCGGCGCAGCGAGTCGAGCCTCCATTTCGGCGTCGCCGCGGCGAAGCAGGCGCTGGCCGATTCCGGCTTCGAGCTGACCGACGGGAATCGAACCGAGGTTGGCGTGATCTTCGGCTCGGGGGCGGGCGGCCAGACGCTGATGATCGACAACTACGCCACGCTGCATGGCCGGGGCCCGCGCTCGGTGAGCCCGACGTTCATCGCCAACGCGCTCACCGACAGCTGCTCGGGGATGATCGCCATCGAGACCGGCGCGATCGGTCACAACATGTGCGTGGTGTCGGCCTGCGCGACGGGCACGCACAACGTGGGCGAGGCCGCCGAGGCGATCCGGCGCGGCGACTGCATCGCGGTCATCAGCGGCTCGACCGAGGCGCCGCTGCTCGAAGTCGGCCATGCCGGGTTCTCGAACATGCGCGGCATGGGGATGCCCCGGCCGGGCGAGGGCCCCGAGACCGTGTCCCGGCCGTTCGACCTGACACGCGACGGATTCGTGCTCGGCGAGGGCGCCGGTTCGCTCTTTCTCGAAGACCTCGAGCTGGCGAAGGCACGAGGGGCCAGGATCTATGCGGAAGTTGTCGGGTACGGGTCGGCGGCCGACGGCTGGGACATGATCCAGCCGATCGAAGCAGGCGTCGGTGCTGCCCGCGCCATGAAGATGGCCCTCGAGCGGCGCGGCGTACCCGCCGACGAGGTCGACCTGATCAATCCGCACGGGACCTCGACGCCGCTCGGCGACAAGCGCGAGGCCGAGGCCATCTGGACGGTCTTCGGGCCGCGCGCCGCCGGGGCCCGGCGGTCGCTGGCGATCAGCGCCACCAAGTCGATGACCGGGCACATGATGGGCGCGGCCGGCTCGTTCGAAGCCTTCGCGACCGTCAAGTCCGTGGCCGAGCAATGTGCCCCGGCGACCATCAACTACCGTGACGCGGACCCGGAATGCGACCTGTGGGTGGTGAGCGAGACGGCCTCGCTGCCCATCCGCTACGCGCTCTCCAACAACATCGGCCTGGGCGGTCACAACGGCGCCGTGATCTTCAAGCGCTACGACGGCGACTGAGGCTCCGGCCGAGGGGACCGCGCCGGGCGCCGCCCCTCCACGCCGTCGGTGCGCAACTACAATCGACGCAGCCCAAGCTTGAGGTTCCGCCTTGCCTGAACAGGATCCTGCCCGCCGAGCGGTGGTGACCGGCCTCGGCGCGATCATGCCGATCGGCAACGACTTCCCGACGTACTGGGCCAACCTGAAGGCCGGCGTGACGGGCACCAGGCTGATCACGAGCTTCGATACGACCGGGCACGAGGTGCGGATCGCCGCCGAGGTCCTGGGCTTCGACCCGGGAACGGTGATGGATCCGAAGATGGCGCGCCGGATGAGCCGCTTCATCCACCTGGCGATGGCCGCCGGCAAGGAGGCCGTCGCCGACTCCGGGCTCGACTTTCAAGCGATGACCCAGGAACAGCGAGACCGGGTTGCCGTGGTCGTCAACACTGGTGGCGGCGGGGTCGAGCAGATCATCGACGGAACGCACGTCTACGACACCAAGGGATCGCGCTTCGTCAGCCCCTTCGCGGTCCCGGCCCTGTCGGGCTCGATGGCCGCCTGCATGCTGTCGATGGAGTACAAGCTGAGCGGTCCGGTGATCACGCAGGTCGCTGCCTGCGCGACGTCCGTGATCGCGTTCCATGACGCGCTGCGACTGATCCAGACCGGCGAATGCGATGTCGTGCTCGCGGGCGGCTCGGAGGCCCCGATCAACACGATGGGTGTCGCCGCGCTCTCGAACATGACCGCCCTCTCGAAGCGCAACGACTCGCCGGAGACGGCTTCGCGCCCATTCGATGCCACACGAGACGGCTTCGTGCTCGGCGAGGGAGCCGGCGTGGCGATCGTCGAATCGCTCGAGCATGCCCGGGCCCGCGGCGCCACGCCGATCGCCGAGGTGCTGGGGGGCGCCCTGACTGCCGACGCCTTCCACATCAGCGCGCCGGATCCGACGGGACGCGGCCAGACGCGGGCGATGACCCTGGCCCTGCAGCACTCGGGCGTTGCCCCAGACGAGATCGACTACATCGTCGCCCACGGCACGGCTACCCAGCTCAACGACTCCACCGAGACGAAGGCGATCAAGGCGGCCTTTGGGGCCCATGCCTACAAGGTGGCGATCAGCTCGCCGAAGTCGATGATCGGCCACCTCGTTGGCGCCGCCGGGATCGCCTCGGCGCTGGCGGCGATCGGAACGATCCGCGACCAGGTGATCCCGCCAACAGCGAACCTGCATACGCCCGATCCCGAATGCGACCTCGATTACGTCCCGCTGGTCGCCCGGCCGGCCCGGGTCGAGACGGTCGCGATCAATGGCTTCGGGTTCGGCGGCCAGAACGCGGTTGCTGTCTTCCGCAAGGTCCTCGACTAGGTCGGGGACCCGTGGTCGACTAGTCCCTCGCGCAGGGGTCGACCCTCGTACGCCTCGAGGGCGGCAACGTGGGCGGCCGAGAGCGGGACCGGTCGGGCGGTGGCGTAGTCGTACCGGACCAGGACCGACTCGCTGACCGCGACCAGGCGCGGCGCCTCGCCCGCGACCGCGGCGAGCATCCGGTGGTCGAGCGTGAACGACGACCGACCGATACGAACCGCTCGGCTCTCGACCGTGACCACCTCGCCGTGGAAGGCCGGGTCCCGGTAGGTGATCCTGGCCTCAGCCAGAATCAGGCTCTCTGCGCCCTCGGTCCCCAGCCGGATCGGCTCCCCGGTGACCTCCGTCCAGTACCGAATGCGAGCGACCTCGCAGTAGGTCAGGTACACCGCGTTGTTGACGTGGCCCATGGCATCGGTGTCGGCGAACCGGACGACGATCTCGACGCGATGCCGGTACGGACCGGGCAGGTCGCGAGGGTCGGGTCGCGATTCAGGCCGATGGTCATGCATGGTCCCGAAGTGTAGGGGCTATTGGTCACTCGACAGATGGCGGGACGGCGTGCAAGGATACTCCCTGGGAGTATCAGGAAAGACACCTGCGAATGGAGCCCATGGCCGGCACCACCCAACCCATCGAGATCATCTCGTTCCCGGTCGAGGGGATGACCTGCGCGTCCTGCGTCAACCGGATCACCCGGTTCCTGCAGAAGGTCGACGGCGTGGACGGCGCGGAGGTCAACCTGGCGACGGAGACCGCCACGGTCCGCTTCGACCCGTCCCGCACCGCCGCGGTCGACCTGGCGGCTGCGGTCGATGCCGCGGGCTACGTCGCCCGACTTGATCAACTGTCGAGCGACGCGACCGATGGTGCCATCGAACAGGTGGCCGAGGCTCGTTCGGCCCGCGACGCGGCCTCGGCACGTCACCTGGCGTCGCTCCGGCGCAGGCTGACCGTCGCGGCCGTGCTGACCCTCCCGATCCTCGGCGGCCTGGCGCGCATGACGGTGGCACCCGGGCTGCCGTCGTTCCTGTCGGCGCCGCTCTTCCAGCTGGCCCTCGCCACCCCGGTCCAGTTCTGGGCCGGCTGGCCATTCCTGGTCGGCGCCTGGCATGGACTCCGCCGTCGAAGTGCCGACATGGACACGCTGATCGCGGTCGGCACCCTGGCGGCGTACGGCTATTCGGTCGCCACGATGCTCGCGCCCGGCTTCTTCCGCGATGCCGGGATCGGCGCGAACGGCGGGGAGCTGCCGCTCTATTTCGACACGGCGGCGGCCATCGTGACCCTGATCCTGCTCGGCCGATTCCTCGAGGCGCGAGCGAAGGCCCACACGTCGGAGGCGATCCGCCGGCTGATCGGATTGGCGCCGCGGACGGCACGGGTCCTTCGCGGTGGCGCCGAGATCGACCTGCCCATCGAAGCGGTCGTGGTCGGCGACCTGGTTCGCGTCCGTCCGGGCGAGACGATCGCCGTGGATGGCGTCGTCACCGACGGCGCCTCGGCGGTCGACGAGAGCATGGTCACCGGCGAGAGCATGCCGGTCTCCAAGCGCCCCGACGACCTCGTCATCGGGGCGACCCGCAACACGTCGGGCACCGTGACCTTCCGGGCGACGCGCGTCGGCTCAGACACGGTGCTCGCCAGGATCATCCGGCTCGTGTCCGAGGCCCAGGGCTCGCGGGCGCCGATCCAGCGCCTGGCCGACGCCGTGACCGGCTATTTCGTGCCGGCCGTCCTGGGACTGGCGGCCCTCACCTTCGTCGTGTGGTTCGCCTTCGGCCCGCAGCCGGCCCTCAACCTGGCGGTGCTCAACACGATCGGGGTGCTGATCATCGCCTGCCCCTGCGCCCTGGGACTCGCCACGCCGACCTCGATCATGGTCGGGACCGGCAAGGGTGCCGAATCGGGTGTCCTGTTCCGCAACGCCGAGGCCCTCGAGCGGCTCGGGTCCGTGCGCACGATCGTGCTCGACAAGACCGGCACCCTGACGGAGGGCAAGCCCCGGGTCACCGACATCCGCCTGGCCGATCCCGCGGCCGACCCGGCCGACGTGCTGCCGCTGGTCGCGGCGGCCGAGCGCGGGTCCGAGCATCCGATCGCCGAAGCGATCGTTCGCGAAGCGATCGACCTGCGCGGGCTGGAGATTCCACCGGCCACGACATTCGAAGCGATCGCCGGTGATGGCGTGATCGCCACCGTCGAGGGATTCCGCGTCATGGTGGGACGTCCCGCCTTCCTGGACGCGGCCGGCATCGACGTCGCCGCGATCCAGCCGGCCGCCGACGCCTTCGCCGGCGACGGCAAGACCCCGGTCATGGTCGCGATCGATGGTCGGGTCGTTGCGGCGATCGCGGTTGCCGACACGCTGAAGGGTGGTTCGGCCGCGGCGGTCACCGAGCTCCGGCGGCTCGGGTTCGAAGTCGCCATGCTCACCGGCGACGATCGCCGAACGGCCGAGGCGATCGGCCGGGCGGCCGGCATCGAGGTCGTCCTGGCCGACGTCCGTCCCGACGGCAAGGCCGACGCCATCCGGCGACTGCAGGCCGCGGGCCCGGTGGCGATGGTGGGCGACGGGATCAACGACGCGCCGGCGCTCGCGTCGGCCGACGTGGGGATCGCGATGGGCACCGGGACGGACGTGGCGATGGACGCCGCAGGCGTGACCCTGATGAGCGGCGATCTGCGTGGCCTCGTGACCGCGGTCGGACTGTCGCGGGCGACAATGGGCAACGTCCGCCAGAACCTGTTCTGGGCGTTCGCCTACAACACGATCCTCATCCCGGTCGCGATGGGCGTCCTCTATCCGTTCACCGGGATCCTGCTCGACCCGATCTTCGCTGCCGCCGCGATGGCCATGTCGTCGGTGACGGTCGTGTCCAACGCCCTCCGACTTCGCGGGTACCGCGCCCCCTTCGGGAGCTCGGGCACCTTGTCCTGAGGCCCGGGCGGGCTCACACTCGCGCGATGGACGACCCCGTCGCGATCAGGACCACGCTGGCCGGTCCGTGGGGACCGGTCCACGTTGCCGCGACGGACCATGGCATCGTCGCCGTGGAGTGGCTGACGACCGAGGCGGCATTCGACGAGGCCCTGTGCCGGCGGCTCGGTGGGAGCGTCGCCCCGGCGAAGGCCGGCCCTTCCTTCGCAGGCCGTGCCTTCGGGCGCCGCGAGCGCCACCTTGCCGGCGGCGTGAAGGCGATCGAGACCTTCCTCGCCGGGCGTCAACCGAAGTCCGACGTCGCCCTGGACCTGGCCGACCGGCCGGCGTGGGACCGGCGCGTCCTGGGGGTGGTCGCCGAGATCCCCTGGGGCCAGACGGCCAGTTACGGCGAGGTCGCTCGGCGGATCGGCGCGCCGCGCGCCGCACGGGCCGTGGGCGGCGCGCTGGGACGCAATCCCATCTCGTTCCTGATCCCGTGCCACCGGGTCATCGCGGCCGACGGGACGCTCGGTGGCTGGGGTGGCGACCGCTGGGGCGATCTCTCCCATCGGCTCGCGATGAAGCACAACCTGTTGCTGCGAGAAGGGGTCAACGTGGCCCCGCGAGACGGCTAGACTCCCCGAACGCCCCCGAGGGATCGCTGGGAGGATCGCTTGACCGCCGCCTCGTCCCCGGCACCGTCCATGTTCGCCGTCTTCCGCAAGCGGGACTTCTCGCTGCTGTGGGTCGCCCAGCTCGTCTCGACGATCGGCTCGTCGCTCACCGACCTGGCCGCGGGCATCCTGGTCTACCGAGTCACCGGATCCGCGCTGAGCGTCGGGCTGATGCTGATGGCGACAGCCGTGCCGAGCCTGGTCGTCGGGTTGCTGGCGGGTGTCGTGGTCGATCGGTACGACCGCAAGAAGATCATGATCGCGACCGATCTGATCCGTGCCGCGCTGGTCGCGAGCATCCCGTTCCTGATCTCGTACGACGTCGCGTTCCTCTACCTGATCGTGCTGATCGCCAGCGGCGTCAAGCAGTTCTTCGATCCGGCCGAACAGAGCGTGCTGCCCGACGTCGCCTCCGAGGAGGAGCTGGCGGCCGCCAACGCCTTCCTCTCGATCAGTTCGTTCGGCTCGACGGCCATCGGCTTCGCCGCCGCCGGCCTGCTGGCCTCGATCAGCCTGGACCTGGCGTTCTGGTTCGACGCGACGACGTTCATCTTCTCGGCCGCGTGCATCGTGTTCGTGCGGATCGCCCCGAACGCCGCCCCGGAAGCGACCAACGTGAAGGCGGTCGTGGACAACCTGCGGGCGGGCATCCGGACGCTCGTCAACACGCCGATCCTGCGCTCCACGCTGATCGTGTTCGCGCCGGTCCTCTTCGCCTTCGGGCTGTGGAACGTGCTGCTCCTGCCGTTCGCGGTCAAGACGCTCGGCGGCACCGAGTTCCAGTACGGGCTGCAGGAGGGCCTGACGTCGCTGGCGTTCGTGGCCGGCAGCCTGATCATGGCCAAGTACATCGAGCGACTCGCGCCGGGGACCTGGATCGTGATCAGCCTGGCCGCGATGGGTGTGGCCGGGATCTTCTACGGCAGCGCCCAGAACATCTACTTCGCCATCTTCTACGTGATGCTGTCGGGCTTCATGCAGCCGCCGTCCTCGATCTCGCGCTCGCTCATCCTCCAGCGCAACACCCCGCGCGAATTCCGCGGCCGCGTGTTCAGCGCGTTCTTCGTCTCGCGCGACGTGCTGTTCCTGCTCGGCATGGTCGCGGCAGGCCTGGCCGACGTCATCGAGATTCGGCTCCTGATCGTGGCGGCGTCGTGCGTCCTGATCGGGGCAGCCGTCCTGGCGCAGCTGATGCCCGGCCTCGGGCGTCCGGCGGCCGAGTGGCGTCGGGCGATCCAGCTGCTGCGCACGGCCCCGAGCGCCGCCACCGCCGCGCTCGTCCGTCCCGCGGTCATGGCCGACTTCGACCTGCTGGCCAGCCATCTCACCGCGTTGACCGGCCTGGACCAGGCTCGCCGGCAGGCGTTCATCGATGACGCGACGGTCCGCGACGTGGAGCCCGGCACGGCCGTCATCAAGCAAGGCGACGCGAGCGATTCAGCCTACTTCGTCCTGTCCGGCAGGCTCGTCGCGGGCGTGCCCGAGGAGGACGGCGGCTATCGATCGCTGTCGACCATGGTCACCGGCGACTTCTTCGGCGAGATCGCCGCGCTGACCGGCAGCCCGCGAACGTCGAATGTGCTCGCCGAGGAGGCGTCGACGCTGCTGGAGATCCCAGCCGTGACCCTGCGGGCGCTGATGGACGTGCCCGCGCTCAATTCGCTGTTCACGACGACGTTGACCGAGCGGCTCGGCCGGACGACCGGCGCCGACCGGCCACGCCTGTCAGGTCTGGACCAGGAGGCGCTGCGCGACCTGCGCACCCCGCGACCGGCGGTCGAGGCCCTGCCACGGACCTATCACGACGAGCCGGCTGTCGGCTAGCCGACACGATCGTCGTCAGGAGGCCTCTGGGAGGACCGGACCCGAATGGCTACGGTATCGAGCATCAAGGCCGTGATCAGCACGGTGGAAGGGGAACGAGGGCATGACGAACAAGCGAATCCAGCTTCCGAAGGAGGGGTTGGTCGACCCGCGACAACGGACGCCCGGCGAACAGTTCATCGACGTCAGCGATGACGTCCAGGGCCACGGGTTCCCGCTGCCGGCACCGCCGGCGGACTTCCTGCAGCGAGGCTCGGGCCACGGCGGCGAAGCGTTGCCGACGAACGACGAGGACGACAGCACCTCCCGGTAAGCCGTCACAGGGGGGCACTCAACCAGCAAGACACCGCCCGATCCTCCCGGGCGGTGTCTTCATGTCCGGCGGCCTGGAACCAGCCCCGGGTCCGACGCCGTTGCCGCCAGCATCGCCTTGACCTCGAAGGGGCTCGCGTCCGGGTGTCGGGCACGAATGAGCGCGGCGCGACCCGCGAGATGCGGCGCGGCGAACGAATTGCCGGTCGCCAGGATCCGGGTCCCGCCGCGCCAGGCGACGTCGACGTTGAGCCCGTGCGCGCCGAACTCGACCGGCGGGGCCGGATTGTAGAACCACACGTCGGGATCCCCGGCATCGTGGGCGGCCACGGAGACCACGGCCGCGAAGAGCGACGGGTATGACGCTCCGACGACGTTGTTGACGGCCGACACGAGCAGCGTGTTCGCGAAATAGGCGTCGTCGGCCAGCTCGTGGAACCGTTCCGCCATCGCCTCGCTGCGCGACGAGAGGCTGAGATTGGCGACGCCGAACCGCTGGCCGATCGCCCACTCGATGGCCGCCGCGAAGGACGGGCCG
The DNA here is from genome assembly GCA_041491485.1 of Candidatus Limnocylindria bacterium. Lineage (GTDB taxonomy): Bacteria > Chloroflexota > Limnocylindria > Limnocylindrales > CSP1-4 > SPCO01. Next base: position 789 of record JBGPVC010000030.1, on the reverse strand, counting down.
CCGCCGCGGTTGTCGGCTCCGAGCACCCGGATCGAGACGAGCTCCGCAGCCGGCGCGATCGAATGGATGATCCCGGCGCAGGCCGTGCCGTGACCGACCAGATCCGCCCGATCGGTGTCGTCGACGACGCGCGGTCCGTCGTCGCCCGGCTCGACCCGAAGGCTGCGAACGAGCCGGCCGCCGATCGCGGGATGGTCGGGCTCGACGCCAGAATCGATGATCGCCACGGTGACGCCTTCACCCTGGCTGTCGCCGAACACGTCGCGACGATCCATCGTGCCGAACGGCCGTTGCCGCGTGAGCCCCGCCCGCGCCGCGCCGGCGAAAGCGTCGCTCCAGGCCGAGAGCGGGCGTTCCGCCACAGGCCTGGTCAGCCGCGCGTGCGCCGGCCCGACCGGCTGCGACGACGCGTCCGGACCAGGAGAGCGTCCAGCCAGTCGATCGCGAGCTCGACGTCGTCGGGGTCGGCGGCCAGGAGCTGCCCGATCCGGTCGGCCAGCCGCCAGAGCGGATCGTCGCCGGCGAGCTCCGCGGTCACCTGGGCCACGAGCCCCTCGACCGCCTCGGGATCGAGCTCCGGCGACCCGTCCGCCCCGCCGACGGCGTCCGTCGCCGCGAGCGCGACGAGGGCCCGTTCGAGCAGCCGGCCGGCTTCCCGATCGAGGCGGACTGCCCTGGCGGTGGCCGTCGCCGCGCCGGCGACACGCGTCGCGACCTCGAGATCGGTCAGGTCGAACGCCGCGCCGTCAAGCCGGTCGAGCCACTCCATGACCCCGATGATCCCCTCAT
>JBGPVC010000029.1:0-23929 GCA_041491485.1 Candidatus Limnocylindria bacterium | reverse complement strand
TACAAGCCGCCGCGCGAGTTCAACTGGGTGGTCGGCGTGGTGCTGCTCTTCCTGACCATCATGCTGAGCTTCACCGGCTACCTGCTGCCGTGGGACCAGATCGCCTACTGGGCGATCACCATCGGCACGAACATGGGCGGCTATGCGCCGCTGTTCAACACGCCCACCAAGCTGATCCTGCTCGGAGGCCTGGAGGTCGCACAGAACACGCTGCTCCGGTTCTACGTGGGGCACGTCATCTTCCTGCCGCTCATCGCCGCGATCTTCCTGGCCGTCCACTTCTGGCGCATCAGAAAAGACGGCGGGATCAGTGGGCCGCTCTGATGTCTGACGTCAAGACGCCGCCCGAGACCGAGCGGCGGGTCGTCCAGCCGGTCGATCCCGCCCGGCGGACGGAGATCGACAAGCAGCGCGTCCCGATGTCGGCGCGGCCCTATCGGCTGCTGGCGCTGGTCAAGCAGGACGCGGTGGTCCGCGTCCAGAAGGAGCCCGACGACACGGTCATGACCTGGCCGCACCTGCTCGCGATCGAGTTCCTCGCGGCAGGGGTCATGAGCGTCTTCCTGCTGGCCATGGGCCTGTTCATCAACGCGCCGCTCGAGGAGCTGGCCAACGGCAACGTCACCCCGGCCGTGGCCAAGGCGCCGTGGTACTTCCTGGGCCTCCAGGAGCTGCTGGCCTACTTCCACCCGACCGTTGCCGGCGTCCTGGTCCCGAGCTTCGTGCTGGTCGGGGCGGCGTTCATCCCGTATATCGACCGGGGCGACCTGCAGGCCGTCCGGCCGTCGCAGCGCAAGACCGCGGTCATGCTGTTCACGATGTTCTGCTGCCTGGGCCTGATCGTGACCTTCGTCGGCATCTTCTTCCGGGGACCCGGCTACACCTTCGTCATCCCGTACGTGACCAGCCCAGGTCTCCATTTCGCCCTATGACCGCCACTCGTCGAGGGATCCTTCGTCCGTGAGCAACTACCACGTCCAACCGATCGATCAGCCCGCGGCCCTGACCAAGGAGGCCATCAAGTCGCTGCGCAAGCAGCAGGTCCAGGGCCTGTCGCGGCGCCAGGTCATGCGCGCCGCGCTCGGGACTGGGATGGGGCTGTGGCTGCTCGAGGTCACGGCCGGCACGCTGGGCTTCGCCTGGCCGAACCTCAAGGGCGGCTTCGGGGCGCCGATCAAGATCGGTGACCTGGCGACGGTCAAGCTGCAGAACTCGACGCTGCCGATCGACCAGGGCTTCCCGGCGTACTACCCGGAGGCGCGCGCGTTCGTCGTCCTGCACGATCCGGGCCAGCAGCAGTTCCTGGCCGGCGAGGACGCGGTCGGCGACGGCACGGCGCTCAACGTGCGCGCCCTCTACCAGCGATGCCCGCACCTCGGCTGCAAGCCGAACCCGTGCCTGAAGAACTTCTGGTTCGAGTGCCCGTGCCATGGGTCGCGCTATGACCGGCTCGGGATCAAGGCGGATGGCGCGCAGTACGGTCCGGCGCCGCGCAGCATGGACCGCTTCTCGATCAGCGTGGATGCGGCCGGCGCCCTGACGATCAACACCGGCAAGATCACCCTTGGGCCGTTGCCCGTGGCCGTCGGCCAGCCCGGGATCATCCCGCCGCGCACCCCGACGGGCTGCATCTGATGGCCGAGACGCCTGACGGACCGCCCGAGCAACGACTGCCCGTTCCCCGACCACCGGTCGAGCCGGCGCCGGTCGAGCGGTTCACGTCGCCGCCGCAGGCGCGCACCTTCGAGCTGACGCCGGAGCGCGCGGCACAGGTCGTTCGCCAGTCGTCGAACGCGCGCTGGGTCGGCTTCCTGATCGTGGTGATCGTCGCGCTGTTCGTGGCGGTCTACTGGTTCTACGAGCTCGGGCCGCTGGGCATCAGCGAGCCGCGCCTCGATGCCGAGACGAACGCCCAGCAGGTCACCGCGGTCGAGCGCGGCTACAACCTGTTCGAGGCCAACTGCGCGCGGTGCCACGGGACGCAGGGCGAAGGCGGCGTCGGCCCGGCGCTCAACCGCCAGGACAAGCTGTTCGCCCACCTCAACGACAACTACCTGCGCCAGGTGCTCAACGCCGGTGGCCGCTACGTCTGCGGCAACCCGAACTCCCTGATGCCGGTCTGGTCGAACACGGCCAACCCGCCTGGTCCGCTCAACTACATCCAGATCGACGACCTGATCGCGTTCATCCGTGCGACGAACGACCAGACCTACACGGTCCGCGACCCGGCGCTCAACGAGCCCGTCCACGACCCGATCACGGGCCAGGTGGAGACGTTCAAGGGCTGGGTCGACCCGAACTACAAGCCGGCTCCCGGCGCCACGCCGTTCCCCGACTGCTGGACCGACGAGTTCGCCTCGGGCTCGGCGGCGCCGTCGGGTTCGGCGGCACCCTCGGGCTCGGCCGCCCCATCCGGCTCCGCCGCCCCCGCAGGCCAGACCGTCTCGATCGTGGCCCAGAACATCGCCTTCACGACCACCGATGTCACCGCTCCGGCCGACACGCCCTTCGTGATCGAGTTCCAGAACCAGGATGCCGGGGTCCCACACAACGTCGACATCAAGGACGCCGGGGGCACGTCGGTGTTCAAGGGCGAGATCTTCGCCGGCGTGGCCACCAAGAACTACGACGTGCCGGCCCTCAAGGCCGGGACCTATTCGTTCATCTGTGACGTGCATCCGACGATGACCGGGACGCTCACCGTCAAGTAGTGTCGCCTCCGGCCGAGCCGGCCGGTGGATGAGGATGGAGGACGATGGCCCAGCAGGCGCTCGGAGCAGGGATGTCGGTGCCGCGACGGCGTGCCCTCTTCGGACTGCTCGATTCCGACGGCTGGGCGTGGGCGTCGATCAAGGCGTTCGTCTGGCTGATCATCATCATCTTCATCCTGGGCTACCTGCCCGACCGTGCCTACTACCTGACGGTGGGACGGACCGTGGACCTCGGCGTCCTCGCCTGGTCGCCGGTCAACCTGTGCCCGCCCGAGAACGAGAGCCTGCCCTGCCCGGCCCCCGTCGGCGCGCTCGTGCCGTGGCATCCATCGCCGCCCGAGCTCGCCCTGCCGGCCGCCCGGACCGACGGTGCCGTGCTCCAGGTCGGCACGAAGGTCCTGTACATCGGTGGCTCCGACGGGACGACCGCGCAGAAGACCGTCTACGTCGCACGGACCGTCGGCTCGGGGAACTTCGACAAGTGGGGAGCCGGTCCGGACCTGCCGGCGCCGCGCGCCGACGCCAGCGTCGCCTACGTGGCGGGCAGCGTCTACCTCATCGGCGGGACCGACGAGACCGGCGCACCCACCAGCACCGTCTTCATGCTGACGCCCGACAGCGTTACCGGCGACCTTGGCTCGTGGAAGACCGCGGATTCCCTGACCTTGCCGGAGGCGCGCAGCGGGGCCGCGGCCGCCGTCACTCCGGACGGCCTTCTGCTGATCGGCGGGCGAAACGCCGGCGGACCCGTCTCCACCACCTGGAAGTCCGTTCTGGATACCAAGGGTGCCCTGGGCAAGTGGGACGTCGAACAGGCGCTCCGGTCACCCCAGGCGGACGCGACGGCTGCGGTGATCGGCGACAACGTCTGGCTGTATGGCGGGAGTGACGCGAACGGTCCGGTCGGCGCCGTTCAGCGCGGCGCGATCGGCAAGGCGGCAGCGACAGGGCTTCCGGCCAATCCGAACGCCGGCAAGGTCTTCCAGTGGGACGTCAGCAACAGCGCCAACCTTCCCGTTGCCCGAACGAACGCTGCCGGTTGGAGCGCCAACGGAACGCTCTACCTGGCCGGCGGTGACGACGGCAAGGGCCCCAAGACCGAGGTGTACTGGGCGATCCCGACCTCGACCGGCGACCTCAAGGAATGGAAGCATCTTCCCGTCAGCGACCTTCCGGCGCCGGGACTCGAAGGCGCCGCGCCGGTCATCGCCGGCCCCAGCGCGGTCCTCGTCGGAGGCGCGACCGTTGGTGGCATCCTCAACTCGAGCGCCCGCGCGAACACCGCACCACAGAGCCCGTTCTTCCAGATCGGCCTGGTGGGCGCCACCGTTCCCGGCCTCAAGATCGAAGGCGAGATCGGCCAGCAGCTGGGCTACCTGAACGCGGCCGGTGTCGGCACCGTCGACTTCATCATCCTGCTGCTCATCGGCTGGGCGTTCGCCCACAAGGCCCAGGCGCGGGCGATGATGGGCCGGGTCCTCCGCCGGGGCCGCCACTAGGCCGCGAGTTCGTCAGGCGGCGGGGGGGTCGCCCTCGCCCGCGTCGAGCGGGCCGCGCCGGACGGGCAAGCCCGCCCGCGCCCAGGCGTCCATCCCGCCGACCACGTTGACCGCGTCCGTTCGTCCGGTCCGTGCGAGGTAGCCGACCACGGCGGCCGATCGATTGCCCAGGTGACAGATCACGAGCAGCGGCCGGTCGGGCGGAAGCTCAGCAAGGCGGGCGACGAAGGCCGATGTCGGCACGAGCAGGGCGCCCGGGGCGCGTACCTCGACGAACTCGTTGAGCTCGCGAACGTCGAGCAGCACCGGTCGTGCCGGGTCCTCACGCAGGCGGCGCTCCGCCTCGGTCACGTCGACGGTCGGAATCGTTCCCGGAGTAGTCAATGGACGCTCCTTCGCAGGACGGGTGGCTCGAGAGTCGGTCCGGTCGGATGTTTGGCGAGATCCGCCAGCCGCAGGTCGATCGCGGCGACCAGTCCTTCGACGTCGAGCCGTGACCCATCAGGCGTGACGACGGTCGGCGTCCGCGCCGCCGCCTCAGCCAGCCGCGATCGAGCTCCCTCGAGGTTCCGGACGATCCCGATCGGGTTGCCGCGGACGCCATGGACGTAGGCGGCGGCCAGCTTGATCAGGCCCTGCAGCCAGGCCCGCTCGACGAGGTCGTCGGTGCCCATCCAGGCGGGTTCCAGGTGTTCGTGGGCGGCGAAGAAATCGCCCTGCTCGTATGCCGCGAGCCCGGCCGTCAAAGCGGCCGCCCGGTCCGGTTCGGGGATCGGGCGGTAGGCCTTGGCCCGGCCATCCGACCCGACGACGACCGAGCGGGCCGTCACGCCAGCTCCGCCAGCGCGCGCCGACCGTCGAAGCCAGTGTCCAGCCCATGCCACCAGCCGATGGACGTCTCGCCGAGCTGCCAGCACAGCCAGACCTGGCGTCCGGAGACGAGCGCCGGGAAGTCGACCAGCCCGCGCTCGATGTCGCGCAGGGTCAGGCCCATGGCGTCGATCCGCGCGACGCCCGCGGCCATCTGGTCGATCAGGCCCTGCATCCGCAGGCGGGTCAGCCGCAGCTCGCTCGAGATCGGCGGACCATCTGCGCTCCCCGCCGAGCCGCCCACGGCGGTCGGCGTTCCCTGGCCGCCGGGGCTCCCGGCCGCCAGGACGTCATCGCGCAGGCGAACGAGCTCGGTCCGCTGCTCGCCGAGGACGCCAACGATCGTCCCCAACTCGGGGAGCAGCGCGTTCGCGTCGTCGATGTCGTAGAAGCGGGCCATGGGGCGCGATTCTAGCCGCATGGTCGCGTACCATCTGTTCGGCCCTCGGTGCGGGGGGCATGAGGAGGCATCCGTTGCGTCATCTCTTGCTGTGGGCTGCCAGGAATCGGTGGCTGAAGGACCGCCTCCCACGGATGCGCTTCGTCCGTCGCGCCGTTCGGCGGTTCATGCCGGGCGAGACGCTGGCCGATGCGCTCGGGGCCGCCATCCCGCTCCAGGCGGCCGGCATCCGCACGCTCTACACCCACCTCGGCGAGAACCTCGAGAACCTGGCCGCTGCCGGCGAGGTGGCCGACCACTACATCGCGGCGATCGACCAGATCCAGGCGGCCGGGATCGACGGCGAAGTCTCCGTCAAGCCGACCCAGCTCGGCCTGGATCACGACGCCGACGCCTGTCTCGCCCACCTCGTCCGGATCGCCGAGCACGCCGCGGCCGCCGGTTCGTACCTCTGGGTCGACATGGAGGGGAGCGCCTACTGCGAGGCCACGATCTCGCTGTACGAGCGACTGCGGGCCGTCCAGCCGAAGACCGGCATCTGCCTCCAGGCGTACCTGCGCCGGACGGCGGCCGACATCGAGCGACTGCGACCGCTCGACCCGGCGATCCGCCTGGTCAAGGGTGCCTACGAGGAGCCGGACTCGATCGCCTACACGAACCGGCGGAGCATCGATGCCAACTTCCTCGGGCTGGCGGTCCGGTTCCTGCTCGACGGTCGCGGCCGGCCGATCCGGCTGGGGCTGGGGACGCACGACGTGAGCCTCATCGAACAGGTCGCCGACCAGGCCGCGGCGGCGGGGATCGGCCGCGACGGCTTCGAGGTCGAGATGCTGTTCGGCATTCGCGAGGACCAGCAGTACCGGCTGGCCGCCGCGGGCTACCGGGTCCAGGCGCTCATCTCCTACGGCGAGCACTGGTATCCGTGGTACATGCGCCGTCTGGCCGAGCGCCCCGCGAACCTCTTCTTCGCGCTCCGGCAGCTCCTGCCGTAACCCGGCTCGGGCTGGCGGCCGCCGGGAGCGGCGCGCCGGTCGCGCCACTCGCGACCCGGAGCGAGTCGCGCTCCTCGCGACTTGCTGCAGTCGTCGGGTACCCTGTCCGCGGGCCGGTAGCTCAGCGGCAGAGCACGGGACTTTTAATCCCTTGGTCGTGGGTTCGAATCCCACCCGGCTCGCCAGGTGCCATGCGTGGCGCCGGGTTCACGCAACGCCGAGCCGACCTTCCAGGGCTGGGGCTCCTCCTCCTGCACGCCTTTCGGCCACGGGAGGTTTGCGTCATGTCGGACGAGGGCATCGAACCCGAAGTCCTCGTGACCGGCGACGAGCCGGATCATGACGATGACGGGGATCACGGTCACGGCCAGGACGAAGGCGACCTGGAAGACCTCGGTGGGGACGTTCACGACGGTTCTCCAACTTGCGCGATGGGCTGTTGACGGCATGGTGCGTGTCCCGGCCCCGCCGACAAAGCGACAAGCGTCAGCCTCGACGATGGACGGATGGCGATCCTGTGGGCGCTCGACCGCCCGAGCAGCGGCGCCTGGCTGGCGCCGCCGCCCGGCTGCCGACAGAATGTCGACATGCCGCTCGAGCTCCGCCAGTTCGCCGACGTCGACGGGTTCCTGGCCGTCGCCGGCGACTTCCTGGGAGCGCGCGAAGCCGAGCACAACCTGATCTTCGGGATCAGCTCATACGTGCGCGACCAGCCGAACGTCTTCGGCGACGAGCCGCCGTACTTCGCGGCGGTCCTCGCTGGCGAGCGCGTCGTCGCGGCCGCGTTGCGAACCCCGCCCCACAACCTGGTCCTGAGCGAGATCGACGATCCGGACGCCATCGACCGGCTCGTGGCCGATCGTCTTGCCGACGACCTGCCTGGCGTGCTCGGTCCCGTCGAGCACGCCCGCGGCTTCGCAGAACGGTGGGCCGCCGCGGCCGGGCGATCCTGGCGGCGCCACCTCTCGGAGCGGATCTTTCGCCTGCGGGCCGTGATCGCGCCTCCGCCGGTCCCGGGGAGGCTCCGGATCGCAAAGCCCGGCGACCGCGCCCTGGTCGTGGCGTGGATGCGGGCCTTCACGGACGAGGCGCTCGGAGGGGACGATCCGGCTACGAGCGAGGCGATGACCGACCGATGGCTGGAGGGTCGTGGCCGGACGCTCTACCTGTGGGATGACGAAGGGACCGTCTCGCTCTGCGGCGTGGGCGGCGCGACCCCACACGGAATCCGAATCGGCCCCGTATACACACCGCCCGAGGCTCGTCGTCGCGGCTACGCCAGCGCGCTCGTCGCCGAAGCGAGCCAGCTCCAGCTCGACTCGGGTCGGCGCTTCTGCTTCCTCTTCACGGACCTGGCGAATCCCACGTCGAATCACGTCTACCAGACGATCGGCTACGAACCGATCCGCGACGTCGACGAATACCGGTTCGAGGGCGCCTGATCCTCCAGGGTGACCGCTTGGCGACCCAGCGACCCCGAGTCGCAACGAAGCCGCCCGCGAGCGTCGCATTCGGCACCCAACCGAATCCTTGTCGGTCCTGCCGCGGGGTCGCTCGTCACGGGGCCGCTCCATAGCCTTCCGTTCATGCCCGTACGTGCCGCGGGCGCGCATCGACGGAGGACGGATCGCGAATGGATACCGGAGATACCGCCTGGATGCTGATGTCGACGGCCCTGGTCATGATCATGCTGCCCGGGCTGGCGCTCTTCTACGGCGGGCTCGTGCGGAGCAAGAACGTCCTCTCGACGGTCATGCACAGCTTCTTCGGGCTGGCCCTCGTCAGCGTCGTGTGGGTGGTTGTCGGCTTCTCGCTCGCGTTCGGGCCCGACCTCGGCGGGCTCGGGCTGGTCGGCGGCCTCGACTTCGCGATGTTCAACGGCGTCGGCTTGACCCCGAGCCCCAACTACGCGACGACCATTCCGTTCGTCCTGTTCGCCGCCTTCCAGCTGATGTTCGCGGCCATCACGCCCGCCCTCATCACGGGCGCCTTCGCCGAACGCAAGCGGTTCGCCGCCTTCGTCCTGTTCACCGTCCTGTGGTCGGTCTTCGTCTACTCGCCGATCGCCCACTGGGTGTGGTCGACCGATGGCTGGCTGTACAAGCTCGGCGCGCTCGACTTCGCCGGCGGGACGGTCGTCCATATCAGCTCGGGCGTCTCGGCCCTCATCGTCGCGCTCCTGATCGGCAAGCGGACGACAAACGGCGAGGCGACGACCCCCCATGACGTCCCGATGACCGTCCTCGGGGCCGGGCTGCTCTGGTTCGGCTGGTTCGGCTTCAATGCGGGCTCGGCCCTGAGCGCCGGCGGCCTGGCCGCCAGTGCCTTCATCGTGACCAACACGGCGGCCGCCGCGGCGACCATCACCTGGGTCCTCGCGAGCTATCTCCACAAGGGCAAGGCCAGCGTCATCGGCGCCGCCTGCGGGGCCGTGGCCGGGCTCGTCGCGATCACCCCGGCATCGGGCTTCGTGGCCGTCGGCGGTGCCCTGTTCATCGGCCTGGCGGCCGGCGGCCTGTGCTACAGCGCGACCCTCCTGCGCGAGCGGATCAAGGTCGACGACGCGCTCGACGTCTTCGCGGTCCACGGGGTCGGGGGGATGTTCGGGGCGCTGGCCACCGGCGTCTTCGCCACCGCCGCCGTCCAGCCGGCGTTCACCGGACTCCTGGAGGGCAACGGCCTGCAACTCGTCCATCAGGTCGTGGCCGTCGGCGCCACGATCGCGTATGCCGTGATCGCCACCTTCGCGATCGTCAAGGTCGTCGACGTCATCCTGGGGATCCGTGTCAAGCCCGCCGACGAGGCGGTCGGCCTGGATCTGTCCGCCCACGGTGAGGTTGCCTATCAAGTCTGACGGCGTCACGGGACGATGCCCTCCCCGTCGTCCCCATGTCGCCATGACCGAGATCGGCCGCTGTCGAACTCCTCTCGACGGCGGCCGATCCGTCCCTCCCTCGGAGACCAGCCATGGAGCCGAACCAGCGATCCAGCAACCGTCGTCCCACGACACCGCTGTACGACGCGCGCTTCGAGCACGACGCCTGTGGTGTCGGGTTCGTCGCGGATGCCGGGGGGCGCTCGCGTGATCGCGTGTTGCCGCTGGCGCTGGCGGGCCTCGGCGCCCTCGGTCACCGTGGGGCATTCGGGGCGGATGGCGAATCGAGCGACGGTGCCGGCGTGGCCCTCCCGCTCGACCGATCGCTGCTGGAGCTGATCGCGGGCCCCGACTGGGCCGTCCGGCGGCCCGGGGTCGTCTCGCTCTTCCTCCCCCGAGGCCGGTCAGCCGAACGAAGCGCTCGCGCCCTGGTCGAATCGGTCTTCGCGGACGCCGGCCTTCCGGTGGAGGAATGGCGCACGGTGCCGAGCGACGTATCCGCGCTGGGCGCGGCCGCCACGCAATCCCGGCCCGCCTTCGCCCAGGCGATCGTGGCGCGTCCGGAGCGCAACGCTCGCGACGGCCGTCCGCTGGGCGACGACGCCTTCGAACGCCGTCTGATCATCGCGCGCCGTCGCCTCGAGACGGCCGTCCGCGCTGAACGCGGACCGCTCGGTGAGATCGCCGTCCCGTCCGCCTCGGCTCGGACGATCGTCTACAAGGGCCTGGTGATCGGTGGGCGGCTGGCCGACCTCTACCCGGACCTGCAGGCGCCGTTGCGACTCAGCTACGCGGTCTTCCACCAGCGCTACGCAACCAACACCCACCCGGTCTGGCGCCTGGCTCAGCCGTTCCGCTCGATCTCCCATAACGGCGAGATCAACACCGTGCGCGGAAATCGCGAGGAGGTTCGCGGTCGCTCCGGCGACCCGGCGACCTCCGCACTCGCGCGAGCGCTCCTTGCGGCCGGCCCGCTCCTGTCGCCCGACGGCTCCGACTCGCTCTCGCTCGACGAGGCCCTCGAGCTCCTGCTGGTGACCGGCTGGGAGCTGACGCCGGCGCTGCTCACCGCGATCCCCGAGGCGCTCGCCTTGCGCCGTGCCCCACACCCGCACGTGGCGACCCTGCGGCGCCGCACGGCCGGCTTCCTCGCGCCCTGGGACGGACCGGCGGCGATCGTCTTCGCCGATGGACGGCGCGTGGGCGCGCTGGTCGATCGCAATGGGTTGCGCCCGGCCGCCTTCTCGGTGACCCGCGACCGGCTGGTCGCGGTCGCGTCGGAGGCTGGCGCGGTCCCGTTCACGGCGGCCGAGACGGTTCGCCGGGGACGACTCGGACCGGGCCAGCTGCTGCTGGTGGAGCCTGCCCGGCACGCGATCATGGAAGACGCGGACGCCAAGCATCACGTCCTGCGGTGTCTGCCGATCCACGACGCACCGCGAGCGGTGCACGAGGATCGCCTCGAGGCCGCCATCCCCGCCCACGGGGCGCACACCTCGCACGCCCTGCGCCACCTCGCCGGGCTGGACGCCGAGCGGGCACGGCTCGACATCAAGACGATGGCGCTCGAAGGGCACGAGCCCCTGTGGAGCATGGGCGACGATACGCCGACCCCTGGTCGCGCCCGGCTCGACCGACCAGTCGCCGACCATCTCCGCCAGGCGTTCGCCCAGGTGACGAACCCGGCGATCGACCCCGAGCGCGAGCGAATCGTCATGGACCTTCGCGTCGAGCTCGGCCGGCGCCCGGCGCTGCTCGGTGGCATGCCCCGAGCGCCGCGGACCGCCCGCCTCCTGCGCCCGATCGTGGCCGACCTGGAAGGCCTCCTCGGCGAGGTCCGGCGCGATGGCGCGACGGTCCACATCCTCGACGCCACGTGGGCACTGGGCGACGGCCCGGCCGGGTTGACCGCGGCGCTCGATCGGCTCGCCCGCGATGCCGTCGCGCGCTCACAGCGTGGGGCGACGATCCTCCTGATCACCGACGGGGCCTGGTCCATGGATCGCCTGCCGATCCCCTCGATCCTGGCGACTGGCGCGGTGCACACGGCGCTCACGGCGGCGGGCCTGCGCGGCCGGACCGACATCGCGGTGAGCGCGGTCGACGTCTTCGACGTGCATGCCATGGCCATGCTGCTCGCGGTCGGCGCCACGGCGGTGCAGCCGCGGCTGGCGATCGAGCTTGCGGCCGAGCTGGCGGGCACGCGCGGCGCCGAGGACAAGGCGCCGGTCGATACGGTCGGCTCGCTGCTCGACGCGTTCGAGGCCGGCCTGCGCAAGACACTGGCCAGGATGGGGATCAGCGCCGTGTCGTCGTACATCGGCGGGGCCCTGATCGACGTCGTCGATCTCGACGCGGCGGTCGTCGCGCGCTGCTTCCCGACTGCCGCCGCCTGGCCCGGCCGGACGACCCTCGAAGGCCTTGCCGCTCGACAGCTCCGGCGCCGCGAGGCGTCCATGGCCATTCCGGAGCCGGCCGCGGGCCGCGAGCCGCGCCTGCCGGACCCGGGCTTCGCGCGCTTCCGGGCCGACGGCGAGGCGCACCTGTTCTCGCCGCGGATCGCCGCGGAGATGACGCTGCTCGCCGTCGGTGGCGTTGACGGGATCGAGACCGGCGACATCGACGCGCAGCTGGCCCGCTACCGGGCCGCGCTGGCACGCCCGACCGCCGACCACGCCGTCCCGCGCGACGAGCTACGCCTGCGCCATCCTCGGGTCCCCACGCCGCTGGCCGAGGTCGAGGACGCCGCGTCCATCGTGCGTCGCTTCGTCGTGTCGGCCATGAGCGTCGGCGCTCTCAGCCCCGAGGCCCATCAGGCGCTGACCATCGGCATCCAGCGCGCCGGCGGGTCGGCCAACACCGGCGAAGGCGGCGAGGATCCGGCCTGGTACACGCCTGGGCCGGATGGCCAGCGACACGACGCCCGGATCAAGCAGGTCGCCTCCGCCCGCTTCGGGGTGACCGCCGCGTACCTCGCCCGGGCCGACCAGCTCGAGATCAAGATCGCCCAGGGTTCGAAGCCCGGCGAAGGCGGCCAGCTGCCCGGTCGCAAGGCCACCGCGTACATCGCCGCGCTGCGCCGCGGCCAGCCCGGCCAGAGCTACATCAGCCCCCCGCCGCATCACGACATCTACTCGATCGAGGATCTCGCTCAGCTGATCGCCGACCTGCGCGCGATCAACCCGCGAGCGCGGATCGGCGTCAAGCTGGTCGCCGGTCGCGGGGTCGGGACGATTGCCGCGGGCGTGGCCAAGGCTGGCGCCTCGTACATCCACCTGTCCGGACACTCGGGAGGAACGGGCGCGTCGCCCCTGTCGTCGATCAAGCACGTCGGCGCCCCGTGGGAGCTTGGCCTGGCCGAGGTCCACCAGGTCCTCCTGCGCAATGACCTCCGGGATCGCGTCGTGCTCCGAACGGACGGCGGACTGCAGACGGGTCGGGACCTGCTCATCGCCGCGCTCATCGGCGCGGAGGAGTTCGCCTTCGGGACCGCGGCCCTGGTGGCCATCGGCTGCGACATGGCCCGCCAGTGCCATCTCGACACCTGTCCGACGGGCATCGCCACCCAGCGCGAGGACCTGCGTGCCAAGTTCGCCGGGACGCCCGACGCGGTCGCTCGTTTCTTCACCGCGATCGCCGAGGACCTGCGTCGTGAGCTGGCGCTCGCCGGCGCGCGATCCGTTGGCGAGATCGTCGGCGAGAGTCGCCGGCTCCTCGCACCGATCCGCGCCGCGCGAGCCGAGCTCGCACCGGTCATCGGCGCCAGCTCGTGGGGCGCGGACGCGGCGCGTCGGGCCAACCCGGCCGCCGCCGGGCGCGACGTGCGGCGGGAGCCGGCCTCGCCGCTCGAGGCGGCGATCGCGGCCGCGTTCCGCGGCCAGGGTTCGGTCACCGCGGCCGGGCTCCGGGTGTCGACCGTGGATCGCTCGTTCGGCGCCAGCCTGACCGGCGCGCTCGAGCGAGGCGAGCTGCACGGCCCGGTTCGCCTCGAGCTCCAGGGCGCAGCCGGCCAGTCGTTCGGCGCGTTCGCCGGCCTCGGCATCGACCTGCGGTTGACCGGGCAGGCCAACGACTACGTCGCCAAGGGACTCTCCGGCGGCCGGATCACGGTCACTCCGGAAGTCGACCTCGGGGCCGCCGCGGCCACCGAGGCGATCGCCGGGAACACGGTGCTGTACGGCGCCACCGCCGGCCGGCTCCACCTCGTCGGCCGCGCCGGGATGCGCTTCGCGATCCGCAACAGCGGCGCCGAGGCGGTCGTCGAGGGGATCGGTCCGCACGGCTGCGAGTACATGACCGGCGGCACCGTCGTGGTCCTCGGGCCGATCGGGGCGAACTTCGGGGCGGGCATGACCGGCGGCCGGGCCTATCTCTACGACCCCGGTGGCCGCCATGTCGCCGCCCTCGACGTCCGCAGCGTCGCCGCGGTCCGGCTTGGTGCGGCAATCGTCGACCGTTCCGACGGGCCGGCTCGCATGGCCGAGCTGGTGCACCTGCTCGAGGGCCAGCGCGCGGCGGGTTCCCAGCTGGCCGATCGGCTGCTCCAGGAGGCCGACCTCGGCGCGTCGTTCTGGCTGGTCGAGCCGATCGGCCAGCCGGTGGCCATCGACGTCGCCGAGATGATCGCGGTCATGGCACCGCAACCGGACCGCAATGCAGCCGTCCCCGTTTCGATGCCGACGCGGCGCACGGGGGTTCCTACGATGGATCGATCGTGGGGACGCGTCACCCCGGGGTAGACGTGTCGTCCTCCCCGCCAACAGCTCATCCCGGTCCGGGAGGTGTCGACGTGATCCATCCATCAGACGCTGAGCTCCGACCCACGGCCGTGCGCGACGGACGCCTGGCACCCGTGACCTGTGTCGCGTGCGGCTGTCGCCTGGCGACGTCAGGCGACGCGTTCGTCCATTTCCAGGGATTCGCCGGACGTGACGCACGTGGCTGCCAGATCGATTGCGCCGAGGCCATGCACGACACTTCCGGCCGGCCGATCGCCCTCCGCGTCTGACCGAGACCGGACCGGCTCGGCTCGTCCAGGCCCGAGCCCTCAGCCCGGTCGATCGTCGTCGGTCACGATCCGATAGCCCACGCCGCGCACGGCCACGACCTGTGGTCCGCCGGCCGCCTCGACCTTGGAGCGAAGGCGGGCGAGGTGCGGCTTCAGCCAGAGCAGGTCGGGATCGGGCTCGGCCGGCCAGCCCGATCGCGCCAGCTGCAGGTGAGGGACGATGTCCCCGCCGGCGCGAACCAGCGCCTCGAGCAGCCGGAACTCGGTTGGCGTGAGCGCAAGGGCCGTCTCGCCCACGCGCGCTTCGTGACGGCCGGGCTCGATCACCAGGTCGCCCACGGCCAGCGGGCCGCCACCCGGCGCACCGAAGGCGGTCGACCGGTCCACCCGGCGCATCACCGCATTGATGCGGGCGAGCAGCTCGCCCTTGCCGAACGGCTTGGTCAGGTAGTCGTCCGCGCCGATCCCGAGCGCCCGGACCTTGGCGGCCTCGCCGCTCTCACCCGACACCACCAGGATCGGAGCCGGGCCGACCGCGCGCATCTGGCCGGCCACGTTGAAGCCGTCCGGCCCGGGCATCGCCAGGTCCAGGAGGACCAGGTCCGGGTGCTCCTCGCGGAATCGCTTGACCGCGGTCAGGCCGTCGTAGGCGGTGATGACCTGGTGGCCCTCGGTGCCGACGAGCGCGGTGATGGCCCCCACCATCGCAGGGTCGTCATCGACGACGAGGATTCGAAGGGGGCGGCTACTCATCGTGATCATGATCCTCATTCATGTGGGGCGGCTGGAGGTGACGCATCAGATGGCGACCGCGGCCGGCAGCGCGACGACGAAGCGCGCGCCGTGCGGTCTGGCCGGTTCACACCACAGGCGGGCGCCCATCGACTCGCCCAGCCGCTTGGCGGCATACAAGCCGATCCCGGAGCCTCGGGCAGTGTGGGTGTCGCGCCGGGCGTAGGGCTCGAAGATCCGCTCGCGCCATTCGTCGGGGATGCCCGGGCCTTCGTCCGAGACGCCCAGCTGAACGACGCCCTCGTGGAGCCCCCACTCGATCCGGATGGCCGTCTCCGGCGGCGCGTACTTGACCGCGTTCTCGACCAGGTGCTCCACGATCTGGCGGAGCCGCGGCGGGTCGGCCAGGCCGTGGAGGCGCACGCTCGGCATGATCTCGACGCGGTGGCGCTCGAGGATCGGTCGCAGCGAGGCCACGACCTCGCCGACCAGCGACCCGAGATCGACCGGCGTGACCGCCGCCGGGCCCTCGGGCACGACGCGCACCGAGGCCAGGATGGAGTCGACCAGCCGATCGAGGCGCTCGATCTGCTCGAGCGTCGCCCGATGCCATGCCGCCCGCGTCTCACGCCGCGCGAGATCGCGCGACTCGCGCCCGCGGAGCGGCGGCTCGTCGGCCAGCAGGTCGGTATAGGCGCGGACGACCGCGAGCGGCGTTCGAAGCTCGTGCGTGACGAGCGCGATCAGCTCGCTGCGTGCCTCGTCGATAGCCTTGAGCGCCTCGACCCGCGCCTCGGCCTCCGTCTGCTGGCGGCCCTTCTCGATGATCCCGGCGAGCAGGTCGGCGACCGCGCCGAGCTGGGCGACGTCGTGCTCGCTGAAGGTGCGCGCCTGCTCGGTCTGGACGTTGAGGACGCCGACGATCTGGTCGCGCCAGGTCAGCGGGACCGACAGCATCGACGCGACGAAGCGGCGCTGGTCGATACCACGGACCCACAGGAAGCGCGGATCCGCCCGGACGTCCGGGATCACGAGCGGTCGCCGATCGGCGGCGACGCGACCGGTGACGCCCTCGCCGAACGGAACCCGGGCCCGGCCGATCTGGAAGCGATCCAGGCCGTTCGTCGCGGCGAGGGTCAGGTACGCTCCATCGCGATCGAGCAGGTAGAGCGAGGAGACGTCGGCGTGGAGCACATCGCGGGTCCGGTCCACGACTGTCTCGAGGAGCTCGTCCCAGGTCCGCGCCGTGGTCGCCAGGCGGGCGACCTCGTGGAGGAAGCGGAGCTGCTCGAGCTGGTCGGCCGCGCTCGGCGGGAGCGAGGCGCCGCCACTCGGCGGCAGGGGCGCCTGCGCGACCGGTCGCTGCCCGGCCGGCCGGCGGCCGGATTGGGGCACGGGATCCGGCATCCGGGCCGGTCGCGAGCTCGCTTCGTACGTGGTCACGGCGATCACCATACAAGCCTACGGAAGGTTGCCGGTCAGAACGGTTGCGGCCCGGTGGCGGCTGGGGCTCGGAACGGTCCAGCCGGGGTGCGCCCGTGACCGAACGGCAACCGTCGTCGGCGGTCGCCGCGGAACCGGCCGGCATCGGCACCGCCGGTGCCCGCGACCCGCTTGCCGCCGAGATCCGCCTGCTCGGCGCGCTGCTCGGCCAGGTCATCTCGGAGCAGGCCGGGCCGGAGCTGTTCGCCCTGGTCGAGCGGATCCGCCGCCGGACGATCGCCCTTCGCCATGACGACGATCCCCATGAGCGGTCACGCCTCGACGACGACCTGCGCGAGCTCGATCTCGGCTCGGCTGAGGGGGTGATCGGTGCCTTCGGCCTCTATTTCGCGCTGGTCAACCTGGCCGAGGCGCACGGTCGGGTCCGGGCGCTCCGACGGCGCGAGCGAGCCGCACGAGACGGCGTTCTCGACGACTCGATCGCCGACGCCATCGGCCAGCTGCGGCGGATCGGCCGGTCTGACGCCGAGCTGCTGGAGGCGATCGGTCGGCTCGCGATCTCGCCGGTCCTGACCGCGCACCCGACGGAGGCGCGCCGCCGGACCGTGCTGGTGGCCCTCCGCCGGTGCGGCGCGCTCCTCGACCGCCTGGACGATCCGCGGCTCACCCCGTCGCAGGACCGCGAGGTTCGCCGGCGTCTCCGCGAGGAGATCACGCTGCTCTGGCGCACGTCGAACCTCCGCGTGGTCGCGCCCACCCCGCTCGACGAGGTGCGGACCGGGATGGCGTTCTTTGATGCCACCCTGTTCATCCTGGCGCCGCGGCTCTACCGGGTGCTGGACGAGGCGCTCGACCCGGGCTCGGCGCGGGCACCTGGCCCGGCGTCCGATTCCGGTCGGAGCGGGACGCGACCGCCGTGGGTGCGCCCGTTCCTCCACTGGGGGAGCTGGATCGGCGGCGACCGGGACGGCCATCCGGGTGTGACCGCCGAGATCACCGACAAGACCCTGCGCATCCACGCCGATCACGTCCTGCATGGCTACGAAGCGGTGGCCACACGGCTGATGCAGACGATCGCCGCGGCCACGTCGGCGGACCAGGTGGCGCGACCACTCGCGTCGCGCCTCGCTCGCGACGCCGAGGACCTGCCCGAGACCGATCGGCAGCTCCGGCGACGCTTCCCGGACGAGCCATACCGGCAGCGCTTCGGTTTCATCGCGGAACGGCTCCGCCGGACACGGGCCGCCCTCACCGGCGAGCCGGCGCCGCGGACCGGGCGCTATGGCGGGCCGGCCGATCTCGACGCCGAGCTCGTCGAGATCCAGGAGGCGCTTGCCGCTGACGGGCTCGGCCGGGTGGCCTGGGGGGAGGTCGCCGAGATGCGCTGGCAGCTCGGGACGTTCGGCTTCCATCTCGCCTCGCTCGAGATCCGGCAACATTCCTCGGTCCATGCCGCGGCGCTCGCGGCGATCCGGGCCGGCAGGCCACTATCGACCGAGGTCGCCGCCGGTGTGACGCTGGCCGAGGTCATCGAGACGTTCCAGGGGATCGCCGCGGCCCAGGCGCGCCACGGCGTCGAGGCCTGCCGCCGCTACGTCGTCAGCTTCACCGCGTCAGCCGGCGACGTGGCCGACGTGCTCGAGCTCGCTCGCCTAGCCACGGCCCGTGAGGGCGGCAGCGGTGACGCGCTCACCCTCGACGTCGTGCCGTTGTTCGAATCGAGCGCCGCACTCGAGAACGCGGGCTCCATCCTGGCGGCGCTCCTCGACGACGCGTCGTATCGCGATCGGATCCGATCGAGCGGCGACCGCCAGGAGGTGATGCTTGGCTACTCCGATTCGAACAAGGAGCTCGGGTTCCTGGCCGGCGCCTGGATGCTCCAGCAGGCGCAGGCCTCGATGGTCGAGACCGCGACCTCGCGCGGTGTCGAGCTGACGATCTTCCACGGGAGGGGCGGCGCCATCGGTCGCGGCGGCGGCCCGACGAACCGGGCGATCCTGGGCCTCGCCCCGGGCTCGGTCGACGGGCGCCTCAAGCTGACCGAGCAGGGCGAGGTGATCGCGGCCCACTACTCGGACGCGACGATCGCGCGGCGGCATCTCGAGCAGGCGGTCGGCGCCGTCCTGCTGGCCTCGACCCCCGAGCACGGGGCGCGACTGCGGCGGGCCTACGAGACCGGCGCATCGACCATGGCCGAGCTCGCCGCCACGTCTCGCGCCGCGTATCGCGAGCTCGTCCACGACGACCCGGGCTTCGCCTCCTTCTTCCGGGACGTCACGCCAATCCGCGAGCTCTCGGATCTGCGCCTGGGATCCCGACCCGCCGCACGCGGCCGGCGCGACGCCGCGCCGACGATCGACAGCCTGCGGGCCATCCCGTGGACGTTCGCCTGGGCGCAGGCCCGGATCAACCTGCCGGGCTGGTACGGACTCGGGACCGCGCTGGAGGCCTATGGGCTGGCGCACGGCGAGGCCGGTCTCGACGCCATCGGCCGCCTGGCTCGTGACTGGCCGTTCCTGTCCAGCCTCATCGACAACGCCGCGATGAGCCTGGCCAAGGCGGACATGGGCGTGGCCCGGCTCTATGCCTCGCTGGCCACCGGACCTGGCGACGACCGTCGCTGGGGGGCCATCGAATCGGAGTACCGGCGGACCGTCGCGCTCGTCAGCCGCCTGACCGGCCACGAGCGGCTCCTCGATGGGTCGCCGGTCCTGCAGCGATCGGTGACGCTTCGCAATCCGTACGTCGACTCGCTCTCCGAGCTCCAGGTCCGGCTGCTCGCGCGCCTCCGGGCCCTGGCGCCCGGCGATCCCGAGCGTGACCGCGTCCTCCGGCTCGTCCAGCTGACCGTCAACGGGGTGGCGGCGGGTCTCCAGAGCACGGGATAGGGGCTTGGAACACGCCGACCACGTCGGGCTGCTGCGAGGCGCCGTGGACCCGGGCGGCACCTGGGCGGACATCGGCGCCGGATCGGGCGCTTTCACCCTCGCCCTGGCGGACCTGCTCGGGCCAGGCTCGCACATCGTCGCGGTCGATCGCGACGCGGGAGCCCTGCGCCGGGCCGCGGCTGCGGTCGAGTCGCGGTTCCCCGGCGTCGCGATCGAGACGCTGGTGATCGATTTCACCCGGCCGCTGCCGCTCTCCGGGCTGGACGGTGTCCTGGCCGCGAACAGCCTCCACTTCGTTCCGCGAACCGGGCAGGCCATCGTGGTCGGCGAGCTGGCGGCGTGCCTGCGGCCTGGCGGAACGTTCGTCGTCGTCGAGTACGACGCGGATCACGGCAATCCGTGGGTGCCGCACCCGTTCCGCTACCCGACCTGGGAATGGCTTGCGGCGGAGGCCGGCCTGTCCGAGGCGCGGCGCCTGGGTCGGGTCTCCAGCCAGTTCCTTGGCGGGATCTACTCGGCGGCCGCCCGGCGAGGCCGTCCACGCACCTAGACGGCGCCTGCCCGTCCGGCCGTCAGCCCCTTGTATATCGAGCGGCCAGCTGACCGAGCGCCTCGGCGAGCCGGTCGTAGTCCGCCGGCTCGTTGTAGCGCTGGGCCGAGATCCGGACGAGGATCCGCGGGGCGACGCCGTCCTGCCGCGCGGCGCGCACCGGCCACGGGCCGACCGGGACCTGGATGCCGTGCTCGTCGAGGAGGCGGCGGCCCAGGTCCATCGCCGCCGCCTCATCGGGCACGGCCGCGAGCGGCAATGCCGCCATCGATCCGAGCATCGAGTCGGGGGCCGGCGGCTCGATCCCGAGCGTCGCCGCCAGCCGGTCCCGGCCGGCCAGCACGAGCTCATGGTTGGCGGCCATGATCGTGGGCCATCCACCGGGCATCGCCGACATCCAGTCGATGGCCGCGGGAAGCGCCAGGTACGCGGTCGGGTCGGGCGTGCCGGTCCAGTCGAACTCGAGCCGGAAGCGCGACCGATCGGTGATCGGCGTGTTCGCACCATGCGAGACGACGATCGGGTGGATCCGATCCCGTCGATCGGCGCGGACCCACAGGACGGCACCACCCTTGGGACCGCACAGCCACTTGTGGCCATTGCCGGTCCAGTAGGCCGCGCCGAGCCGATCCAGATCGAGCGGCACCATGCCCGGCGCGTGGGCGCCGTCGACCAGCGTGTCGATGCCGCGCGTGGCGAGGGTGGTCACCAGCTCCTCGACCGGCAGGATCAACGCGGTGGGGCTGGTGACCTGGCTGACCACGACGAGGCGGGTCCGCGGCGTGACCGCGGCCAGGATCGCCTGAAGCGCGTCCCCGGCGTCGTGGATCGGAAACGGGATCCCGGCGATGACCACCGTCGCGCCATCTCGCGACGCCACCGCGTGCATCGCGTTGATCGTCGCGTTGTACTCGTGATCGTTGGCCAGCAGCTCGTCGCCGGGTTTGAACCTGAGCGACCGGAGGATCGTGTTGACGCCCGTGGTGGCGTTCGGGACGAAGGCCAGGCCCTCCGGATCGGCGCCAAGGAATCGCCCGATGACGGCTCGTGCCTCGTCGTACAGCCCGAACAGATCGAGGTCCAGGAAACGGACCGGCTCGGCCTCCATCCGGTCGCGGAGCGCTCGCTGGTGGGCGAGCACGGCCTCCGGGCAGGCCCCGAACGTCCCGTGGGTCAGGAAGGTGATCTCCGGGTCCAGGTTCCAGCCGAGGTCATGGCGCATCCGGACATGATGAGGCGGCGGATCGCTCGCGTTGCGATCGACCCGCCGCGTGCGGCGCCGGCTGCCGGGGTCTCGACCTGGTTCGCCTGTTACCCGTTGCCGCTGCTGGACGGTGCCTTCGTCGGACTCGCCGGAGGCACGATCACCAGGTTGGCGATGGCCGAACCGCCGGCGACGGTCGAGCGGACCACGACCTCGTCGCCGGCCCTGAGGGCCGCGAGCGTCGACGGTTTCGCATCCTTGCGAACCCGTGTCTCCGGCGTGGTCGATACGGTGACACTCGAGCCGCCCGCCTCGGCGATCGTGATCGATGTGCTGCCGATGGCCGACACCGTGCCATGGTCGAGCTGGTAGGTGACCAGCTTCCCGCCGCGATCCAGCACCGTCAGGGTGCCGTGGACGAGATGCCCGCGCACATGGGCGATGCGGCCCTGGATCCGGTCGCGGAGGGCGAGGAGCTGTGCCGGCATCGCCGCCCCGCTCGAGGTCGGGTCGCTCGTCAACGCGAGGGCGTCGAGGAGCAGGGCGTTGTCGGCGCCCGACGCCGCGGCGGCATCGGCAGGTGCCGTCGGCGTGGCCGCGGCCGGTACCAGGCCGCCACCGAGGGCACCGAGGGCGACGAGGGCGCCCGCCGTGAGCGCGAGGCGCCAGCGAGGGATGGTCATGGCTGCGTCTCCGTTCCGTGGTCGAGTTCGAATGGTCCGTCGGACCGCGACCGTCACGTTGGGGCGGAGCCATCAGCCTGGCGATGCCGGCGCGTAAGCCGTGCGTAAAGTCAGCTGGGCGCCACGGGATCGTCGGGCGGCGTCACGTTCTTCATCGGCGGTCGCGGTGGATCGGCCGGTGGATCCGGTGGCTGCCCTCGCCGGAGCACGCGTCCGACCACCTCCGGCGCCGCGACGAAGGGGGCGATGTAGGCGAGCAGGGCAATCGGGATCAGGAAGCGTGCGCCGACCGGCCTGACGGCCATCACGAATCCCATGAGCCAGAGCGCGACCGCGTAGATCCCGATGGAGCGCCCGCTCAAGCCGGCCAGCTGGAGGCGTCGGGCCGGGAGCAGGACGAGGACACCGAGCACGAGGCCGAGCGCAAGCACCCAGGGCGGGAGGATCACGCGGCGACTATAGAGGTCTCGGGCACGTCGCCGCCCCGGCGAGGGCTGCCGAAGCGCCGACGCTCTCCGTCCTGCGGCGCGCATCCTGACGGGCCCGGCCGGGGGTGGACGGTACGCTCCGTTCATGACCGGCCCTGCCACACCCCAACGCCTCGTGACCTGGATGACCCGCTGGCGCGCCATCGCGCCGTTGCTGCTGGCCGAGTTCATCGTCTGGGTCGGGTTCGGCGCGCTGCTGCCGGTGCTGCCGATCTACTTCACCAGCCATGGCGTGGACTTCGCGACGCTCGGCCTGGTCATCGCGGCCTGGCCCGCGGCGCGGCTGATCGGCGAGCCGGTGTTCGGGTGGCTGGCGGACCGGACGCGACGGGTTCCCCTGATGGTCGCCGGGCTGCTCCTGGCCGGCATCTTCACGATGCTGCCGCTGGCGCTCACCGGCCCGCTCGCGTTCATCGTGCTGCGTGCGGCCACGGGCATGGCGACCGCGATCTACGACCCGGCCGCGCGCGGCTACCTGACCGACGCCACGCCGTCCGAGCGGCGCGGCGAGGCCTTCGGGCTGTACGGCGCGGCCCAGATGGGCGGCCTGTTGCTGGGTCCGGCGATCGGTGCCTTCGGGGCGGATCGCTTCGGCGGGATCGGGTTCGTCTTCATCTTCGGTGGCCTGGCCGCCATCCTGGCGGCGATCCCCATTGCCGTGCGATCGCATGAGACCGGGCCGCGAACTCATGCGGGACTACCGCCGGATGCCACGGAATTCCCGCCCGACTCGCCCTCGACCGCGCGACGCGCCGCAACCGCGCTGGTCCTCGAACGAAACGAAGCCCCGGTCGCTGGCAGTCCCATGCGACTGCTCAACCGCGGCCTCATCGCGGCGCTCGTCATCAACACCGGCGGCAACTTCGCGGCCGGCACGTACGAGGTGATCTGGAGCCTCTTCCTGCAGCACCTGGGCGCGGGGCTCGGGCTGATCGGCCTCACCTTCGCCATGTTCGGGCTGCCGATCCTCCTCCTGTCGCCGATGGCCGGACGCCTGGTCGATCGACGCGGCTCGTTCGCGTTCATCGTCGTCGGCTCGATCCTGCCGGCGCTCACCGGGTTCCTCTACACGCGGCTGGTCGACCCGAACCTGGCGATCCCGCTGATCCTGGTCGAGGCGACCGGCTTCGCCCTGCTCAATCCAGCGCTCTACGCCGTGGTCGCCGCGAACTCACCGCCCGGTCGCTCGTCGACCGCGCAGGGCCTGTTCGGGGCCGCCGGGACGGTCGGCTTCATCATCGCCTCGCTGGTCGCGGGCGTGCTCGCCGACGTCGACATCCTGTTTCCGCTATACGTCTTCAGCGCCGTCATGATCGCGAGTCTCGTCGCCGGGCTGGCCATCGGTGGGCGGCGGCTGACGGGTCGGCCGCCTCCCGGTGTCTGAGCGCGTCCAGATACGTCCGTGACAGTCGGGCTGGACGCGGGGTGAGGCGCGCTCGGGGCTGAGATGGAGCGAGAGCCCTCGCCACGCTGGTGGTGTTCAGACCGCAGCAGGAGCAGGAGGGCTCTCGATGGGTCAGTCTACGGCACGCACCCGACGCCGACGACGACGGGCGATCCGCTTTCGGCTGGGTGGCGAGGTGATC
>JBGPVC010000028.1:0-24412 GCA_041491485.1 Candidatus Limnocylindria bacterium | reverse complement strand
CCAGGCCGCGGCCGCATCCGGGAACGCCAAGCTGACCGTGTTTGACGCCAACCTCGATCCGGCGGCGCAGACCAAGCAGCTGCAGGACGCCACGGCGTCGGGCAAGTTCGACGCGATCATCACCCAGCCGCTCTACGGCGCCGGGTTGGTGGCGGATGCCACGAACGCGATCAAGGCCGGGATCGCCGTTGGAAACATCGACCAGATCCTCGGGGCCGACAACACGACCGCCGAGTCGCAGATTCCGGGCTTGATGGCCAATGTAGCCTTCGTCCCGAGCGAGCTCGGACGCAAGATCGGTGAGCTCGTGGTCACGGCGTGCACCGAGAAGCAGGCCAACCCGTGCAACGTCGGCTACATCTGGTCGGTCAAGGCGGCCGCCCTCGACGCCACCCTCAAGCAGGCGTTCGACAAGGCCACCGCCGGCCATCCCGAGATCAAGGTCGTCGCCGAAGGTGAATCCTTCTATACGACTGCCCTCGGCCTCAAGGCTTCCCAGGACATGCTGCAGGCCCACCCGGACCTGACGGTCATCGTCGGAGCCGACCAGGCCATCACGGGTGCCGCGCAGGCCGTCGGCCCCGACAACAAGGGCAAGATCGCGCTCATCGGCTATGGCGGCGGCGCGATCGCGCTCCAGGGCATCAAGAGCGGGGAACGGTATGGCACGGTGATGCAGATGCCGGCGACGGAGGGCCGACTCGGCACCGAGCAGCTGATCCAGGCCATCCGGACCGGGACTCCGGCGCCCGGGGTGGATCCGCTTGCCAGCCTCCCGGACGGTGGCGTCGTGACCAAGGCGAACGTCGATACCTTCCTGCCGCTCGCGGAGTGGCCGGGCTGAGATCTCGTACCGCCATCGCACCGTGATGGCCATCAACGCAGCCTCCAGCATCCACCTCGAGGTTCGAGGACTCGGCAAGTCCTTCGGAGCGACCCGAGCACTCGACGACGTGTCGGTCGAGATCGAGAGCGGCACGGTTCACGCCTTCGTGGGCGAGAACGGGGCCGGGAAGTCGACGCTGGGCAAGATCGTGGCCGGCGTCTTCCCGCCGGACCAGGGCGACCTGGTCCTGCGGGGGACGTCGGTCGCCTTCCGTTCGCCTCGCGAGGCACTGGAGCGTGGCATCGCCATTGTCGCGCAGGAGGTCGCGCTCGTTCCCCAACTGACGGTGGCCCAGAACGTCTTCCTGGGCGCCGAGCCGCGGCGCGTCGGTTTCATCGACCGTCGCGCCATGGCGGAGCGCTTCGCCCGCCTCGCGACTGAATCCGGGTTCGACCTCGACGGCCGCGCCGTCGTCGGCAGCCTGTCGATCGCCGAACAGCAGCAGGTCGAGATCCTGCGGTCGCTGGCTCGTCAGGCCGATCTCATCGTCCTCGATGAGCCGACCGCGAGTCTGTCCGCGAAGGAGACAGAACGGCTTCACGAGATCGTGCGCTCTCTCCGCACAGCAGGGCGGACGGTCATCCTCGTCTCCCACTTCCTCGCCGAGGTGCTCGCGCTCGCCGATACGGTGACGGTCCTCCGCGACGGACGGGTCGTCAGGACCGGCCCGGCGAAGGTTGAGACGGAGAACAGTCTCGTCGCCGCGATGCTCGGCCGCCCGGCGGCGCGAGCGTATCCCGCGAAACGGCCTGCGCCTCCCGATAGCCCGGTCGCCCTGTCCATCCGACGTCTGTCCGCTCCCGGTGTGCAGGACGTCTCTCTCGAGCTACGGTCAGGGGAGATCGTCGGCCTCGCCGGACTGATCGGCGCCGGTCGGAGCGAACTCGCCAGAGCCATCTATGGGGCGAATCCGGCGACCGGCGGGGAGGTCGAGTCCGGCTCGACCCGTCTCGGCGGCACGCCCGCGGCATCGCTGCGGGCCGGCGTCGCGATGATCCCCGAGTCCCGCAAGGACGATGGCCTCTTCCTCCGCCGTCCGATTCGCGAGAACGTCAGCCTGTCGAGTGTCGCCTCCTTCGCCAGGTTCGGGTTCGTCCGGCGCGGACGCGAGCGGGGCCAGGTCAGCGATGCGCTTCAGCATGTGGCCGGATCATCGCTGCTCGAGGCGCCTGCCGGCGCGCTCTCCGGGGGCAACCAGCAGAAGCTGCTGTTCGCCAGGACGCTCCTGGTCCACCCGGGGGTGCTGATCGCGGACGAACCGACCCGCGGCGTGGACGTCGGCTCGAAACATGATCTCTACGAGCTGATCGTGCGCCTCGCTGCCGACGGCATGGCCGTCCTCTTCATCTCGAACGAGATGGAGGAGATCCTCGGTCTCGCCCACCGGGTCGTCGTCATGCGCCAGGGACGGCTCGTGGCAGAGCTGGCGGGGGAGGCCATGACTGAGGAGGCGATCCTCGAAGCGGCGTTCGGCACCGTTTCGGTAACGGCCGCATGACGACGCCGGACCAGGTGATCGCTGAGCGCCCGGTCCCGACCATGAGCCAGCGCGCCCAGGTCCTGGTGCAGCGCTTCGGGATCGCCATTCCGTTTGCGATCACGTTCATCGTCCTGAGCTTGATCAGTCCGCCCTTCCTGCGATCCCAGAACCTGACGAACATCCTCGACCAGCAGGCCGGGATCATCATCGTCGCCTGCGCCGGGTCGGTCGTGCTGATCGCCGGCGGGATCGACCTGTCGATCGGCGCGATCTATGGCCTCGCGGGGGCGATCGCGCTGAATACGGCATCGTCCGTGTCGAGCCCGCTGGGTGTTGTCGCCGGCCTCGCGGTCGGGCTTGCCGTCGGCCTCGTCAACGGCATCGTGGTGACGCGCTTCCGGATCAACGCGTTGATCGGAACGCTGGCCATGTCATTCGTCGTCGCCGGCATCGCGGCGATCGTGACCAAGGGCAATCTTGTCGTCGCCTTCGATCACCCCGAGTTCCAGCAGTTCGCGGCAACCCGCATCCTTGGCATCACGAGCGCGGCGTGGATGATGATCGTCACGGCCATCGCGGCCACCATCACGCTGAGTCGGACCACGTTCGGGCGGTATATCTATGCCGCCGGAGGCAACGCGCAGGCCGCTCGCCTCGGTGGGGTCCGGGTCGACGCCATCCGGGTCGCCACCTTTGCCCTGAGCGGCATGGCAGCCGGGCTGGCCGGCACGATCGATTCGTCGCGGGTCTTGAGCGCGCAGGCAACAAGCGGCGGGCAATTCCTGACGTTCACGGTCCTGACCGGCATCATCGTCGGCGGCACGAGCATCCTTGGCGGCGAGGGCTCCATGCAGCGGACAGTGGTCGGCTGTCTGTTCGTGGCGCTCGTGGCCAACGGGTTCAACCTGCTCGGCCTCGACCCGTTCTATCAACAGGTCACACTCGGCGTCATCCTGCTGCTGGCGGTAGGTCTCGACGCCTGGTCCCGCCGGTTCGAATAGCGCGCGAGGCCCGCTGATGCACCACGTTGCCCAGGTTGACTGGTCGTTCGCCGACCGGCCCGCCGCCCCGTCTGCGACCGCCTCCGGCCTGGCTCGCCTCCGCCTCGTCGGCCCGGACCAGGGCGCAGTCCATACCGACCTCGCCGTCGGCACCCTCGAGTCGGGTGGCTGGATCGCGCCACACGTGCACTCCTTCGAAGAGGTGCTGTACGTCCTCGAAGGCGAGATCCTGCTCGACCTGGGCGGTCGCGTCCACCGCCTCCAAACGGCCGACTACGCGCTCATCCCGACGGGCATGCGCCACGCGCTGGGCAACAGCCATCGCGATCGGATTCGGTTTCTGTCGCTCAACTCGCCGCAGCGGCTCGACCCGGCGAGCGGCCGTCGCGACACCTTCTACGAACCGGCCCACGATCTCGCGCGGATGGACGCCGACGCCGTCCGTCCCGCGTTCGGAGATCCGACCCTCCGCCTGGTCGGGCATTACGAGGGCACGCCTCCGCAGCTCGAGGCGCTCCGGGTCAGCGACCGGGCCCACGGGCGCGCGCCGGCCGGGATGGACACCGCGCTCCTGGCCTACAGCGGGATTTCCGTGAAGATGCTGGTCGATCGCGGGTTCGGTGCCGACCACGTGACGATGTTCACCGTGGACTACGAGCTCGGCGGCGCGGCGCAGGCCCACGACCACCCGTTCGAGGAGGCGTACCTCTTCCTGGCCGGCGAGATCGAGGGTGAGTTCGACGGACAGCACTACACGTTCCGGGCCGGTGACATCGCCTTCGCCGGCGTGGGGTCCGTGCACGGCTTCTACAACACGGGCACCGAGCGCGTCCGATGGATCGAGACGCAGGCGCCCCAACCGCCGGCCCGGCACTCGTACCGGTGGGTCGACGCCTGGCGCCGGTTCGAGGAGGGTTGACATGTCGAACGATGGCTGCATCGTGGTGGTCGGGGGCACGGCCGGCATCGGCGAGGCCCTGGCCCGGTATTACGCCGGCACGGGACGCGAGACCGTCCTCACGAGCCGCGACGTGGCGCGGGCCCAGGCGGTCGCCCGGGAGATCGGCGGGACGGCCCGAGGCATCGCCCTCGATCTCGCCCAGCCCAGGACGATCCGGGACGCCCTGTCCTCGGTCGGACCGGTCCGCTACCTCGCGATCGTCGCGATCCAGCGCGACGACAATACGATCCGCGCCTTCGACATCGATCGGGCGCTGGAGCTGGTGACGCTCAAGCTCGTCGGGTTCGCGGAAGTGGTCCACGTCCTTCTGGACCGGCTGTCGCCCGACAGCTCGATCGTCCTGTTCGGTGGCCAGGCCAAGGACCGTCCGTATCCCGGCTCGACGACTGTCTCGACCGTCAACGGCGGGATCTCCGGCCTCGCCCGCACCCTCGCCTGGGAGCTGGCGCCGATCCGGGTCAACGCCATCCACCCGGGCATCACCGGCGACAGTCCATACTGGCATGGCAAGCCGCCCGCCGTCCTCGAAGGCCACCTCTCGAAGACCATCACCAAGAAGCTTGCGACGATGGACGATATCGTGGACGGGACCCGGTTCCTGCTCGAGAACCCGTCCGTCGAAGGGATCGACCTCGTCATCGACAACGGACGGATGATGTTCTGAGCACGGCCGAACGAGGGCAACGAGCGTGACCAGCCCCAGCGCAGCACGCACCGGGCGTCCGGACCATCCCGAGATGGGGGAGCACCTGCGCGAAGCGCGGCGCACGCGACGGCTGAGCCTTCGAGACCTTGCCGAACGGCTCGGCGTCTCGCCGAGCCTCATCTCCCAGATCGAGACCGGGCGCGCCAACCCGTCGGTCAGCACGTTGTACGCCATTGCCGCTGAGCTCGACGTCTCGCTCGACGAATTGCTGTTCAGCGACCGGGTATCGGCCCCGCCGAGCCCCGTAGCCGCCCCGCCGGAGGCCGCCGCCGGGACGATGACCCAGACCAGCCCCATCCAGCGGGCCGAGGATCGCCATCGAATCCGCCTCGCGTCGGGCGTCTTGTGGGAACGCCTCACGACGGCATCGGAGCCCAGCGTCGAGTTCCTCCTCGTGACCTACGAGGTCGGTGGGGCATCGAGTCCGGAGGATGCCTACCAGCGCCATTCCGGGCACGAGTGGGGGTACGTGCTGAGCGGGAGACTCGAGGTGCGGATCGGCTTCGACGAATACGTGCTGTCGCCCGGTGACGCGATCTCGATCAATTCATCGATCCCGCACCGGCTGGCCAACATCGGCGAGGTGCCGGTGCAGGCCATCTGGTTCGTCCTCGGACGGACCCAGTTCGATGCTCAGACCCTGTTCGAGGAGCGCGGGTCGCGCTCGACGAGACGTCGGGGCGGGCCCGCGAGCCACGACGCCTAGGCCGGTGCCCTCGCCCGCGCCGAGCTCGCCTGCGGCGGAATCTCCCATCCACGCGGCCTGACACGGAAGCGGCGGGTGCCGGGATCGCCCTCGCGATGCCAGCCGTGGCGACCTGTTGTGAGCGCTCGTGGCACTGGGCGTGCCCGGGGATCCAGGGGCTTGTCGGCGTGACGGTTGTGTGACGGGCGTCATCCGCCCTGGCGGAGGCTCCCGGCGATCCGCGCCGCCGCTGATACGACCCGTTCTGCGATCGAGACTCCGCTTCCTGGAGCCGGAAACCGATACGACGGTCCGTGGAGGTGGATCGCCGCAACGACTTCGCCCGACGCGTCCGCGACCGGGGCGGCGATCGACGAGATCCCCTCGTCGAACTCCTCGAGTGCCCACGCGAAGCCATCCCGGCGGATCGCCCGCATCCGCTCGAGGAGGTCGGCCGCCGTCACCAGCGTTCGATCCGTGAAGCGTTCCATCGGGCGGCCCAGGTAACGCTGGACGAAGACCGGTGGCGCGAACGCGAGGAGCACCTGGCCGGACGACACGGCGTGCATCGGGATCCGCGAACCGGTCCAGTCACGCACCGAGACCGGCTTGGGGCTGCTGACCTGCTCGATGTAATGGACGAGGTAGCCGTCGGGAACGCTGAGGCCCGCCGCCTCTCCGACGGTTGCGGCGAGCTCGGTCAATGCCGGCCGGGCGAGCGTCGCCAGCGAACCGGCCGGGCGGATGCGCGCCGCGAGCGTGACCAGCCGCTGGCCGAGCCGGTACCGGGTCTCGCCGGGGACCTGCTCCACGACGCCCTCCCGAGCGAGCGACGCCAGCAGCCGCGCGGCCGTGGACTTGGGAAGGCCGGCGCGCTCGGCAACCTCGGTCACGCCGATCGGGCCATCGGCCAGCGCGCCGAGCACGGCGAAGGCTCGCTCGATGGACTGGACTCTGGACATCCGGCTCCCGCTGGGCTAGATTCTGGCTCGACCGCGGTTCCATCATACGGCACAGTTCCACATCGTGGAACCCCTCAGGCGAGACCGAACAGCACCCGGCGCCAACCACCCTCGGAGGAGATCGAGTCGATGGGGCAGGACGAGTACGCGGAGATCGACCTCGCCGCGCTGTCCGATGACGAGCTCACCGAGCAGATGCACAACGACCTGTACGACGGCATGGCCGCCGAGATCGTCGAGGGCACGAACCTCCTGCTCGGCCGGGGCTGGGATGCGTCCCGTGTCCTCGACGACGCGCTCGTAGCCGGGATGAAGATCGTCGGTGAGGACTTCCGCGATGGGATCCTGTTCGTGCCCGAGGTCCTGCTGGCAGCCAACGCCATGAAGTCCGGGATGGCGATCCTCCGACCGCTGCTGGCGGAGACCGGCGCCGAGCCGGTCGGCAAGGTCGTCATCGGCACCGTGAAGGGCGACATCCACGACATCGGCAAGAACCTGGTCGGGATGATGTTGGAAGGCGCCGGCTTCGAGGTGATCGATCTCGGGATCAACACGGACGCCGACAAGTTCCTCGCTGCACTCGAGCTGCACAAGCCGGACATCCTGGGCATGTCGGCGTTGCTGACCACGACCATGCCCTACATGAAGGTCGTGATCCAGACGCTGCGCGACCGCGGCATCCGCGACGACTACATCGTGCTGGTGGGCGGAGCGCCGCTCAACGAGGAGTTCGGC
Source organism: Candidatus Limnocylindria bacterium (assembly GCA_041491485.1). Lineage (GTDB taxonomy): Bacteria > Chloroflexota > Limnocylindria > Limnocylindrales > CSP1-4 > SPCO01. The sequence continues at coordinate 16,996 of JBGPVC010000028.1, read as the reverse complement.
GCCGCGGTCGGGGCTGACGCGTACTGTCGCGACGCCGGGGTCGCCGCCGAGACCGCTCGTCGCCTCATCGACGAGCGCCGCGCCAGCGCGGCCTGATCGGCAGCGATGCGAGCCGAACGCACCGATGCGCGCTAAGCGCGCGCTCTCGCCTGCCGCTCGCGCGACGCATGCGCCCGATCCGTCGCGCGTCCTGGTGATCGGGTGCGGGGCGCTCGCTCGCGAGCTCGTCGCCGTGATCGACCAGGCCGGACTAGCCAACGTCGACCTGACCTGTCTGCCGGCGACACTCCACAACCGGCCGGGCGGGATCCCGGCGGGCGTCCTCGCCAAGATACGGGCTGCTCGGCCACGGTACGAGCGGATCTTCATCGCCTACGCGGACTGCGGGACCGGTGGCCTGCTCGACCTCGCACTCGCGGATGAAGGCGTCGAGCGGTTGCCCGGCGCGCATTGCTACGAGTTCTATTCGGGCTCCGACGCGTTCGCGGCCATGAGCGAGGAGGATCCGGCAACCTTCTACCTGACGGACTTCCTGGCCCGCAACTTCGACCGGCTGGTCATCCGGGGCCTTGGCCTGGACCGACATCCCGAGCTCCTGCCGGCCTATTTCGGGAACTACCACCGCCTCGCCTACCTCGCTCAGACCGATGACCCGGCCCTGGTGGCGGCGGCGCGGCGGGCGGCCCGCCGGCTCGGGCTCGCGTTCGAGCTCCGACGGACCGGCTACGGGGACCTGGCGACAAGCCTCGAGGCCGCGGCCGCCGGACCTGGCCCGGCCGTCGCCCTGGCCGAGGGAGTTGCGCCGGCAGCAACAAACGTGGCCACGGATGGGCGTTCGGGTGTGGGTCTCGCGGATTCGTTGCATCCGCGGCAAGAAACGGCCCGGCAGCCCGGCCACGTCACTGTCGGCGATCCACAATGGCACGAAACGAGACGCAAGGCGCCCGGATCGCGATCTTCGTTGCCCCAGCAGCAACGCCAAGGCGGAACGTTGCACCGGCAGCAACAATTCGACGCGGGCCCGGCTCCCGCCACGACCCCCGCCCTAAGGCCGCACTGACGTGGCCACTCTCTCCGTGATCTGGTGGCGCGACATCCCGGCCCAGGTCGTGGCCAAGGATGCTCGCCGCTCGAGCAAGGTGGTCCTCCACCCGCGGTTCCAGGTGGCCATCGACAAGGCGGCCAACCGGGCCGGCAAGCGGGCCTACAACGACTACATCGCCGAATGGCGCAAGGTGCAGCGCCCGTGCGGCGACGATCTCGAGGCCGAGGTCCGGGCCGAGTCGGACCGGCTCGAGGCCGACTACGACAAGCACCACCTGGCGGAGCTCATCCAGTCCGGTGGCACCGCCGGCGGCCCCGTCCTTCCGCCCGCCACGTCGGAGACATCGCCGACATGACCGAGACGCGCTTGAGCTCCGCCAGCCGCGAGGTCGTGATCGGCTTCGATCGCCCGTTCGTGATCATCGGCGAACGGATCAACCCGACCGGTCGCAAGCTCCTGGCCGAGGAGATGAAGGCCGGCGACTTCAGCCGGGTCGAGCGCGACGCGCTCGCCCAGGTCGAGGCCGGCGCGCACATGCTCGACGTGAATGCCGGCATCCCGCTGAGCGACGAGCCAGCGATCCTGGCTCGCACGATCCAGCTCGTCCAGGGCCTGACTGACCTCCCGCTGTCGATCGATTCGTCGATCGTCGAGGCGCTCGAGGCAGGTCTCTCCGTCTACCAGGGCAAAGCCCTGGTCAACTCGGTGACCGGTGAAGAGGAGCGCCTCGAGCGCGTCCTCCCGCTCATCCGCAAGTACGGCGCCGCGGTCGTGGCGATCAGCAACGACGACTCGGGGATCAGCGAGGATCCCGATGTGCGGTTCGCCGTGGCGAAGCGGATCGTCGAGCGCGCTGCGGACTACGGGATCCCGGCCTCGGACATCGTGGTCGACCCGCTGGTCATGCCGATCGGCGCGATGTCGACCGCCGGCCGCCAGGTCTTCTCGCTTGTCCGCCGCCTTCGCGAGGAGCTCAGGGTCAACTCGATCTGCGGGGCGTCCAACGTCAGCTTCGGGCTGCCGCACCGTGAGGGGATCAACGCGGCGTTCCTGCCGATGGCGATCGCCAGCGGCATGACCTCGGCGATCACGAACCCGCTGATGCCCGAGGTCCGCGCCAGCGTCATGGCCGCCGACGTGCTGATGGGCCACGACCCCGACTGCGGCCGCTGGATCCTGGCCCATCGGGCACCCGTCCCCGAAGGCGAAGTGAGCCGTCGACGCGTGAACCGCCGCGCCGCCGTGCCTTCGGTCTGAGGCCGAGTGACGTGGCGCCTCCAGCGCACTCTGCGCCGGCCCGAAGCGCCGCCGTTCCGGACGAGGCCCTCGTCATCTTCACGCCGTCCGGCCGGCGCGGCCGGTTCCCGACCGGCACGACGGTCCTCGACGCCGCGCGTTCGCTCGGCGTGGACATCGACTCGGTCTGTGGCGGGCGCGGAATCTGTGGTCGCTGCCAGGTCAGCCCGGCAATCGGCGAGTTTCCCAAGCACGGGATCACCTCGGCGCCGGACCATCTGTCGCCGTTCGCGCAGCTGGAAGCGAGCTATCGCGAGGAGCACGGGCTGGCCGGCGATCGTCGACTGTCCTGCACGGCCATGGTCCGGGGCGATCTCCTCGTCGACGTCCCGCCCGAGAGCCAGGTCCATCGGCAGGTGGTCCGCAAGGGTCTCGACGTGCGGACGTTTCTCGTCGATCCCGTGGTTCGCCTTCACTACGTCGAGGTGACACCGCCCGAGCTGGCATCGCCGACCGGCGACCTGGCTCGCCTCTTCGAGGCGCTCGATCGCGAATGGTCCCTGACGAACCTGGAGGCCGACCTCGAGGTCATCCGGCAGCTCCAGCCGGCGCTCGAGGCTGGCAGGTACGGCGTCACCGTTGCCGTCCACGAGGCGCACCAGGTCATCGCCGTCTGGCCAGGTCTCCATGAGCAGGCCTACGGTGTCGCCATCGACGTGGGCTCGACCACGATCGCCGGCCACCTCGCCAACCTCTCGGATGGAGAGGTCCTCGCCAGCAACGGCGTGATGAACCCGCAGATCCGCTTCGGTGAGGACCTGATGAGCCGGGTCTCGTACGCGATGATGCATCCCGAGGGGGCGGCGGAGATGACCGCGGCCGTGCGCAAGGCGCTCGACGGGTTGATCGCGACGCTGGCGATGCGGGCGGGGATCAAGCGTGCCGAGATCCTCGAGCTGGCGATCGTCGGCAACCCGATCATGCACCACCTCCTCCTCGGCATCGACCCGACGCCGCTCGGAGGAGCGCCGTTCGCCCTGGCCACGGACCGGGCGGTCAGGACGACCGCCGCCGAGTTGGGCCTGCGTGCGCATCCCGGCGCCAGGGTCTACGTCCTGCCGTGCATCGCGGGCCACGTCGGGGCGGACACTGCTGGCGTCATCCTGGCCGAGGAGCCGCATCGCGCCGAGCGACTCACGCTCGTCGTGGACGTGGGCACCAATGCTGAGATCGTGCTCGGCGACCGGAACCGCCTGCTCGCCGCCTCCAGCCCGACCGGCCCCGCCTTTGAGGGCGCCCAGATCAGCGGCGGGCAGCGCGCCGCGCCGGGCGCCATCGAACGTGTCCGGATCGATCGGGAAACGCTCGAGCCACGCTTCCGGGTCATCGGCGTCGACGCCTGGTCGGACGAGCCCGCGTTCGAGGCGGCCATCGGTGGCGCCGGCGGCGATGGGCCCGGCATCACCGGGATTTGCGGATCGGGGATCATCGAGGTGGTCGCCGAGCTCTTCCTCGCGGGCGTCGTGACCGCCGACGGCGTCATCGACGGCTCGCTGGCGGCGCGATCGCCGCGGATCGTCCCGGACGGCCGGACATTCAGCTACGTTCTCCACGATCCGGCCGGCGGGCGCCCGGCCGGTCCAAGGATCGTCATCACCCAGAACGACGTCCGGGCCATCCAGCTCGCCAAGGCCGCCCTCTACGCGGGCGTCCGGCTGCTGATGGACCAGCTCGGCGTCGACGAGGTGGACGAGATCCGGCTGGCCGGCGCCTTCGGCAGCCAGATCGACACGACCCACGCGATGATCCTCGGGCTGATCCCGGACTGCGACCTGTCGCGTGTCCGCTCGGCCGGCAACGCGGCCGGGACCGGCGCGCTCATCGCCCTGCTGTCGGGCGCGGCCCGGACCGAGATCGAGGGCGTCGTCCGCCGAGTCGAGAAGATCGAGACCGCCGTGGAGCCCCGCTTCCAGGAGCACTTCGTCGAGGCGATGGCGTTTCCCCACCGGACGGCGCCGTTCCCCAACCTGGCGCGGGTGGTGGAGCTGCCCGAGCGGGTGGCAGGCGCGGGTACCAACGGTTCTGACGCGCGCAACGAGCGGCGCCGGCGGCGCGCCGTGGGCGCCGGCAGCAGGGAGGTCGACTGATGGTCGAGACCCCGCGACATCGAAGCGGGGGACGGGCCGCCCGGCAGGCCCTCCGGCTGGCGGCCCACGCCGAGCACGTCCCGTTCCTGACCCGGACACTCGCCCCGTTCGAGGTGCTCAGCGAGGAGGGTCTCGCCCAGATCGAGGCGAACGCCGACACGATCCTCCAGGAGGTCGGCCTCGAGTTCCGCGGCGACGAGGATGCCCTGCGCCTCTTTCGTGAGGCCGGCGCCGACGTCGACGGCGTCCGCGTCCGGTTCCCGCGCGGGATGTGCCGCGCGATCGTCCAGGCAACCGCGCCCCGCCAGTTCACCCAGTACGCGCGCAACGAGGCCCGCAACGTCGAGATCGGCGGGATGCACACGGTCTTCGCGCCGAACTACGGCTCCCCGTTCGTGCGCGACCTGGACCGCGGCCGGCGCTATGGCACGATCGAGGACTTCCGCAACTTCGTGAAGCTGGCCTACGCGTCGCCAACCATGCATCACTCGGGCGGGACGGTCTGCGAGCCCGTCGACGTGCCGGTCAACAAGCGCCACCTCGACATGGTCTATTCGCACATCCGCTACAGCGACAAGCCGTTCATGGGCTCGGTGACGGCGCCGGAACGGGCGCGCGACACGGTCGAGATGGCCCGGCTGACCTTTGGCCCGGACTATCTCGAGACGCATCCGGTCGTCCTGAGCCTGATCAACGCCAACTCGCCGCTGGTCTGGGACGCCACGATGCTGGGCGCGGCCCGCGCCTACGCGGAGGCGAACCAGGCGACGCTGATCACCCCGTTCATCCTGGCCGGCGCGATGGCGCCGGTCACGGCCGCCGGCGTCTGCGCGCAGACCCTGGCCGAGGCGCTCGGCGGGATGACCTTCGTCCAGCTCGTCCGGCCAGGCGCTCCGGTGGTCCTCGGGAGCTTCGCCAGCTCGATGTCGATGCAGTCGGGCGCGCCGACGTTCGGGACCCCGGAGCCCGCGCTGGTGCTGTATGTGATGGCCGCGCTGGCACGCCGGCTGGGCGTCCCGTTCCGCTCCGGCGGCTCGCTGTGTGCCTCGAAGATCGCCGACGCCCAGGCCGCCTACGAATCGGCCGCCACGCTCCAGCCGACGATCCTCGCGGGCGTCAACTTCGTGCTGCACGCGGCCGGTTGGCTGGAGGGTGGACTCGCCATCGGCTACGAGAAGTTCATCCTCGATGCCGACCAGTGCGGGATGATGGCCGTGTTCGTCAACGGCGTGGACATGACGCCGAACGGCCAGGCGCTCGATGCGATCCTGTCCAACCCGCCTGGCCAGCACTACCTCGGCAATGCGCACACGCTGGCCAACTTCGAGAGCGCCTTCTATCGAAGCGAGATCGCGGACAACAACAGCTTCGAGCAGTGGCAGGAGGATGGCTCGCTCGACGCCGCCCAGCGGGCCAACGCGATCTGGAAGCGGATGCTGGCCGAGTACGAGGCGCCGCCGATCGATCCCGCCGTCGACGAGGCGCTGCTCGAGTTCATCGCCCGCCGCAAGGCGTCGATGCCGGATTCCGAGGTCTAGCCGCGCCCAATGCTCTTCCGTCGACGATCGTCGGTCACGCCACTACGCGCCGCGGCCTTGGCGGCCGCGCTGCGAGCCCCCACCTTCGAGCTGGTGCCGCTCAAGAACGCGCTCGACCAGGCCGGCTTCCTGCCGCCCGGCTCGACGGTGTCCGTGACCGTCTCGCCGGCGAAGGGGATCGAGGCGACCGTCGCGCTGTCCGAGAAGCTCCAGGCCCGTGGCTTCCGCGCGGTCCCGCACCTCTCGGCGCGGATGGTGCGGGACCGAGCCCACCTGTCCGAGCTGATCGCCTGGCTGGAAGGCGCCGGCGTCGACCGGGCGTTCGTCGTCGGCGGCGACGCCAAGGAACCCGGCGACTATCCGGACGGCCTGTCGTTGCTGCGGGCGATGGCCGAGATCGGCCACCCGTTGCGCGAGATCGGTATCCCCGCCTACCCGCAGGGCCACGCCTTCATCGCGGACGGCCCGCTGCTCGAGGCGCTCCGGGCGAAGGCGCCGTTCGCCAGCTACATGACGACCCAGCTCTGCTTCGACCCCGACGCGATCGCGACCTGGCTGGCCGCCCGCCGCGCCGAGGGGATCGCGCTCCCGGTCCACCTGGGCCTGCCGGGCGTCGCCGAGCCCCAGCGCCTCCTGGCGATCAGCGCCCGGATCGGGGTGGCCGACACGCACCGGTTCTTGGTCAAGAACACCCGGTTCATCGCCCGGCTGATCCGCTCCGGCGGCTTCTACCGGCCCGACGGCCTCCTCGAGGGATTGGCGCCCTCGATTGCCGATCCGGCCGCGGGCATCGTCGACCTGCACCTGTACACGTTCAATGCGGTCGATCTCACGGAGCGCTGGCGGAAGGCCTACCTCGAGCGATTGGGCGTGCCGGTGGCCGCCTAGGCGCCCGTCCGCTACCGGGTGGCCAGCTCGATGGCCGCCTCGTAGGACAGCGCTTCGCCCTCGGCCACCAGCGCGTCTGCCGCGTCGCCGAGTCGCTCGCGCGCGACGACCACAGGATCCGGCAGGTGGAGCACGAGGATCATGCCGTTGGCGACCTCGGAGCGGACCGCGAGCCCGGCTGAAGCGCCCGCCAAGCGGGCGCCCTTCTCCAGGTCGCCGGTCTCGATCGCGACGAGCGCTGCCACGCCCAGCGCCCCGATCGTCGGCGTGGCGATTCCGCGCGGCCCGACGATGGCGAGCGCTTCCCGCACATGCGCCAACGCCGCCGCGGCGTTGCCGTCCAGGTACTCGATCGAGCTCAGCAGCGTGTGGCTGTCGGCCGTTCGGTACCACGAGCCACTCCGCCGGAACGACTCGAGGTTCGCGGTCTCGAGCTCGCGCGCCGCGCCTCGATCGCCGCCGAGGAACGCCCCGAGCACCAGCGCCTGCCGAGCGCGGGCCGCCGCGTCCTGGTCGCCGAGCTCGGTGTACAGCGCGAGCGCCCGCTCCTCGTGCCGTCGCAGTCCGGCGAGGTCGGGCTCGACGACATACCGGAACCCGAGCTCGTACTCGGCGTTCGCGATGAGCGAGAGATCGCCGAGCCGCTCGGCAATCTCGAGACCCTCCTCGTACCAAATCCACGCCTGGGCGAACCGCTGCGCCCAGTAGGCGAGACCCCCGGCGGCCGAGAGGGCCCGAACTCGCAACACCGAGTCGGCCTGCGCCGCCGGGTGCGCCAGCAGCTCGTCGAGCCAGCCCAGCCCTTCGCGCAGCTCCGCGCGCTGGTGCCAGAACCGCCAGATCGGTGCCCCGATCCGCAGCCCGAAGGCCGGCTCGCCCACGTTGAGCGACCAGCGCATCGCCGCCCGCAGGTTGTGGCGCTCGTGATCGATCAGGTCCAGCCACGACTCGGCGTCCTGGGCCATCAGGTGCCCTTCGGCCGTCTCCGCGAAGTCGGCGAAGACCTCGGCATGCCGTCGCTCGCAGCCCGGCCGCTCGTTCGACGCGTCGAGCAGCTCGGCGGCGTATTCCAACACGAAGGCATGACGCGTGAACCGTGGCTCCCCGTGCTCCGTCGGCGCGATCCGGATCAGGCTCTTGTCGGCCAGCGATTCGAGCCCGGTCATGACGTCCAGGCCGAGCGACCCACCCGGGTCGACCACCCGGTCCGCCTCCTCGGCGGTCCAGCCACCGCTGAACACCGCCAGCCGGCGGAAGACCGCCTGCTCCTCGGGGTTGAGCAGGTCGACGCTCCAGGCGATGGCGCCCCGCAGCGTCCGCTGCCGCTCGGGCAGGTCGCGCGCGCCGTCGCCCAGGTCGAGCGAGCGCCCGAGCCGCTCCAGGATCCGCTCCGGCGCGAAGAGCCGGATCCGGGCCGCGGCGAGCTCGACGGCGAGCGGCAGCCCTTCGAGCCGTTCCGCGATCGCGGTCACCGCCGGCCGGCTGGCGTCGGTCAGCTCGAAGCCCGGCCGGACGAGCCGGGCCCGCTCCACGAACAGCTCGACCGCGTCGCCGCCGCCAAGCGGTGGGACCGGGTACTCCTGCTCGCCCCCGATCTTGAGGATCTCGCGGCTGGTGACGAGCACCTGGAGCTGCGAGGCGTTCCGGAGCAGCCCGGCGATCGTGTCGGCGCCGGCGGGGAGCAGCTGTTCGAGGTTGTCCACCACCAGCAGGAGCTGCCGCTCGCGCAGGTGCTCGCGGAGGGTGTCCATGACCGGCACGCCGGGCGACTCGCGAGCGCCGATGGCGGCGGCGATCGCCGACGGGATGAGGCCCGGATCGCGAACCGGCGCGAGCTCGACGAACCAGGTGCCGTCGCGGAAGCGGTGGCGCACGGAACCCGCGGCGCCGATCGCCAGCCGCGTCTTGCCGGTGCCGCCAGGCCCGGTCAGCGTGATGAGGCGGCTACGGTCGAGGAGGTCGACGACCTCCTCGACCTCGCGATCCCGACCCACGAACGTCGTCACCGGCTCGGGCAGGTTGGTCGGCAGGTCGGCGGTGCGCAGGGGACGATCGTCGTCGGCAACGCCCTCGACCACGAGCCGGTGGATCTGCCGGGGTTCGTCGAAGTCCTTCAGCCGGTGGAAGCCGTCGTCGACGAGGGTCCCGCCAGGCACCGCCCCGTCGAGGCGCCGGGCCGAGGTGTCGGACAGGAGGATCTGGCCACCGTTCCCGGCGGCGGACAGCCGCGCCGCGTAGTGAACGTCCAGCCCGACGTAGTCCACGCCGCTCGCGGTCACCATGCCGGCACCGCTGTGCACGCCGATCCGGACGCGGACGGGGCCTCCTACGGCGGCCACGAGTCCCATCGCCGCGCGGCTCAGCTCGATCGCTGCGACAGTCGCCGCTCGCGGCTCGTCGAAGACCGCGAACATCCCGTCGCCTTCGTGCTTGACGACCGTGCCCCCGGCCGCGCTCACGGCGGCGGTCGCGCCAAGGTCGTGTTCGCGGAGCAGGGCCGCCCAGCGCTCCGCGCCAAGCTCGCGGGCGAGCCGCGTCGAACCCTCGATATCGCTGAACAGGAACGTGACGTCTCCGACGGGCAGGCTCACATTCGGTATCTTCGCATCTGCGCCGACCCACCTCTGACGCCCGCACGACAACCCAGGAGACCGTTCCGTGACGTTCGAACCCATCCATGTGCCCGTGCCCGGCGGCGAGATCTTCGCCACGCGTCGCGGGATGGAGCCGCCCGGGCTTCCCCAGGTCCTGCTCCTGCACGGCGGGCCCGGGATGGGCGCCGAATACCTGATCACGCTGCTCGAGGAGCTCGAGGGCACGGTCGACGTCGTGCTGCCGCAGCAGCGAGGGCTCGAGCCGAGCACGATCGACGGGCCGCGCGACATCGAGCGCCATGTTGCCGACGAGATCGCCGTCCTCGATCACCTGGGCTGGGACCGAGCCTGGCTGATGGGCCATTCGTGGGGCGGGCTGCTGGCGATGCACGTGGCCGTCGCGCACCCGGATCGAGTGAAGGGGCTGATCCTGTTCGACACGCTCGGGGCGGTCCCCGACGGGGGTCGCGCCGCACTCTCGGCGAACCTCGTCGCCCGGCTCCGGCCGAAGGAGCGCGCCCGGCTCGATGAGCTCGTCGCGCTCCAGGAGTCCGGCGACGAGGACCCGACCCTCGTCGCCCAGATCCTCACCGTGCTCTGGCCGTCGTACTCCTACACGTACAACCACGTGCTGCCGCCACAGCCGCTCCGCCTCGAAGTGCCTCTCCCCGACGTGCCCGACACGATGGAATCCGTGAAGGCCCACTGGGCGACCGGCACGCTGGAGCGTGGTCTTCCCAAGCTGGACATGCCGGCGCTCCTCATCCATGGCGTGGCCGACCCGTTGCCGTCGAGCGCGTCGGTCGAGACGGTGGCGCTCATCCCGGGGGCCCGCCTGGAGCTCATCGAACGCTCCGGCCATTTCCCCTGGCTCGAGCGCCACGGAGACATCCGACCGATCGTCGAGGGGTTCCTGCTCGGCGGCTGATCGCCATTCGGACTACCTGCGGGCCGCGGCCCGACGATGGTCAGGGTCGGGCCGCCTTCCGGACCTTTGGCCCTTGATCCAGTACCGATGGGCCGCTGCGGGACGGAGTCGATGGGCGCCTAATGGTGCGACACGGCAACGGAAAATCCACGCGCAGGCCCTGATTGCCGCTCGCCGTGCCTGACGCACCGTGAGGTCGCGAGCTCGAACCAGATGTCCACCAGTCCCCGCCAGCGCGCTCCGTCGACGCCATTGCCAGCACCCGCTCCGCTGCCGACGGAACCGGTTCATCGCCCCCGCCCACGCCGCGGCCCGGCCGAACACCGAGCAGGTGTCCCGCCGTTGGTCCGGAACGGACTGGACGAGGTGGAGGCCCTCGCGCAGATCGGCTCGTACACGCTCGACATCCGGTCGGGCCGCTGGGTCAGCTCGCCGGGCCTCGACCGGATCCTCGGGATCGACCCGCCTTTCGAGCGCTCCGTCGACGGCTGGGCTTCGCTGATCCACCCCGACGACCGGGCGTCGATGGTCGCCTACTTCGCCACCGAGGTGGTCGCTCGACGCGGACGCTTCGACCGGCAGTACCGGATCGTTCGTGGGGACACGGGGGCCGAGCGCTGGGTCCACGGCCGGGGTGCCCTGGATCTCGACCGAGCCGGGCGACCCATCCGCATGGTGGGCACCATCGCCGACATCACCGACCAGCGACTCCTTGAAGCGCAGTCCCGTCGTCTCGCGCAGGCCCTCGTGCACACCAACGAGGCGGTGCTAGTCACCGGCCCGGCGGGCGAATTCGAGTATGCAAACCCCTCTTTCGAGCGACTGGTTGGGTTCACGCGGGAGGACTTCCTCGAGGGCACGCTCAGGAGACTCGCCGGAGAGCAGCCGGCCGAGACCCTCGCCGACCTGGTTCGAACGCTGTCTGCCGGCGGCCCCTGGAGCGGCGACCTCGCCCATCGCCGCCCCGACGGGGCCATACAGGTCTCGGAAACCTCCATCTCGCCGATCCTGGGCTCGGATGGCACGGTGGTGGGCAACATCACCGTCGCGCGCGACATCACCGAGCGCATCGAGCAGTCTCGCGAGCGCGATCGCCTGGCGGCCGCCATCGAGCAGTCGACCGACGGGATCGTGATCACGGATCGCGAATTCCGCGTCGTCTACGCCAACAGGGCCTTCGCGGTCACCGTCGGGGCCGAGCCAGCTCTGTTGATCGGGCGGAATGCGTCTGCGGTGGCGGGCATGGGCCTGGATGAGACCACCCTGGCCGACATGGCTCGCACCGTCCAGGCCGGGCATCCATGGATCGCCGAAGTGGATCATCGCAACCCTGACGGGACAGTGCGTCGCCTCGAGGCCACCGTCACGCCGACCCGGGACCCGGGTGGTGAGATCTCGGGCTGGACTGGCGTGATGCGAGACATCACCGAGCGAGTCGAGGCGGCGGGTGCGCTCCGGGCCTCCGAGATACGACTGCGGACGGCGCTCGACACGATGCTGGAAGGCGTCAGCGTGGTCTCGAGCGTCCGAGACGAGGGTGGCGCCATCATCGACTTCCGAATCGACTATGCCAATGCGTCCATCGGCGAGATCTCGGGCGTGCCAGCCAGGTCACAAGTCGGGCGCACGGTCATGGAGTTGTTCCCGGGCCATCACCCGAGCGGGCTGTTCGATGCCTACGTCCACGTCGTGGAAACCGGGATCGCCTTCGAATCCGGACCAGTGCATTATGTGGATCCCGACGCGGCCGGCGGGCCGCTCGACCAGTTCGCCGAGCAACGCGCCGCGAAGCTGGGCGACGGGTTCGTCCTGTCGGTCAGGGACATTACCGCGCGACACCGCGCCGAAGGCGACATGCGTCGCCTGGCGCATGCGATCCAGCAGACAGCGGACGCGGTCGTCATCACCGACGTGGACTCCCGGATCGAGTATGTCAATCCGGCGTTCGAGCGCGTCAGCGGGTTCTCGCGCGAGGAGGTCCTGGGTCAGAACCCGCGGATCCTCAAGAGCGGGGTTCACGGCCCGTCGTTCTACGCGGCGATGTGGTCGGCACTGACAAGCGGGCAGTCCTTCACCGCCGACGTGACGAACCGTCGCAAGGACGGCAGCCTGTTCCAGGAAGAGGCGGTCATCTCTCCAATTCGGGACGAGGCCGGGGCGATCACGAGCTACGTCGCGGTCAAACGAGACGTGACCCGCGAGCGCGTCCTGGAAGCCACGCACGACCGAATCACCCGCGAGCGCGCCATGATCGCGAGGACCCTTGCCGATCTGCCGGTCCTTCCGACCACGGCCGCCACCGCCGAAGCCATCTGCTGTCAGGTCGTGAGCCTGCCCGGCGTCGCAAGTGCGTCCCTCGCCTATTTCACGCTCGAGGGACCCGCGACACCCCTGGCGTTCGTCCGCGCAGACGACGTCGCCGTGCCACTGCGTCGCCTGCCATTCCGGCGCAGCCGCACGCTACGGGAGCGGGCCGAGGAAGGGCCCTGGGTCGAGGCCCGGGTTCGGCGGCCATGGCATCCATACGACAAGCTGCACGATGAACTGGCTACCAGGGCCCTCGCGTACGCACCGGTCCGCCACAGTGGCCAGCTCGTCGGACTGATAACCGTCACGTCACCCTCGCACGCGGCCACGCAGGAGCTGACGGAGCTCCTGCCCGCCCTCCTCGAGTTCGCCGGCTTCGCCGGCGCGCTCATCGGCCCGGCGATCGCGAACCTTACCGAGGTCGGAAGCACCCGCGATCGCGTCACCGACATCATCAAGACAGCGGCGTTCCGGCCGGTCTTTCAGCCGATCGTCGACGTGGCGACCGGCGAGCATGCCGGCTACGAGGCCCTGACTCGGTTCGCCAACGACATCGCGCCCGACCTGGTGTTCGCCGACGCGAGGGCGGTCGGTCTCGAAGCCGAGCTGGAGATTGCCACCCTGACGGCGGCCATCTCGGCGGCGGCCGGTCTTCCCCGGTCGGCCTGGCTGAGCCTCAACGTCTCGCCGGACCTCGTCGCAGCGAACCGGCAGCTCGGGCGAGTGCTGCGCCGGGCGGACCGTCCCATCGTGCTCGAGGTGACCGAACACGTGCCGGTCGCCGACTACGCCGGCCTCCGGGCCGCGATCGACCGGCTTCGGCCGCGCGTCCGGATCGCCGTGGACGATGCGGGCGCTGGCGTCGCCAACTTCGCCCATATCGTCGAGCTGCGACCGGCCTTCGTGAAACTGGATATGCGCCTGGTGCGGGGCATCGAGACCGACCGGACTCGACAGGCGCTCGTCCTCGGGTTGCTGCAGTTCGCGAACGAGTCGCATAGCCAGACCATCGCCGAGGGCGTGGAGACCGAAGCGGAGCTGGCCGCGCTGCGTGAGCTCGGCGTGCACTTCGCCCAGGGGTATCTGCTCGGCCGGCCGGAGCCGGCCGCATAGGGGGACGAACGGTGGCCCCGAAGTCCCGCCTCCGCGATCGACCGGCCCAGGTCCCGTCGATGGGCGGCTCGCCGCATCCGGCCGGCGCCGGAGGCGAGATCGAGCACCTGATCTTCGACCACATCTCCGACGCGGTCTTCGCTACCGATGCATCGAACCGGATCACCTACTGGAGCGCCTCCGCCGAGCGCCTGTTCGGGTACCCGGCTGGCGAGGCTGTCGGCCGCGCTTTCGGTCAGTTGCTGCCCTTCCAGATGGCTGGCGCCGAGGACGAGCACTCGTTCTTCGAGCAGCTCGCCGCTGGGCGGACATGGCGTGGACGTGGCACCGTCCGGCTGCGGGACGGCAGCGAGATGTGGCTCGAGTCCATGGTCCAGCCCATCGTGGAGGGTGACCGCCTGGTCGGTAGCGTGTCGGTGGCGCGGGACATCACCGAGACGGTCGAGGCACAGCGAAGTCGGGCCGAGCAGGAGCGATTCATCAACGCCGTCCTTGACGTCGAGGGTGCGCTGGTTGTCGTCCTCGACCGCGAGGGACGAGTGGTCAGGTTCAACGGTGCGGCCGAGCGCCTCAGCGGGTACACCTCGGCGGACGTGATCGGGCGGACGATCTGGGACGTCCTGCCCGCCACGGAAGCCGACGAGGTGCGGGCGGTCGTCGCCGACCTCCAGGCCGGCGCGTTCCCCAACACCCACGAGAACCATTGGGTAACGCGATCGGGCGTCTCGCGACTGATCAGGTGGGAGAACACCTGCCTAACCGATGCGGACGGCGACGTCACACATGTGATCGCGACCGGGATCGACATCACCGAGGCCCGTCGAGCCGACGAAGCCGTCCGCGGAATCGAGACGGTCGGGCGTCTGCTTGCCGAGCAGGGACCCGTCTCCCAAGCGCTCGACGCCGTGCTCGGCGAGCTGCATGACCGGATGGGCTACGAGTTCCTCTCACTGTACGTGCGCGACGGGGACGACCTGCGTCTCGGCGCCCAACGAGGGTACGGCGACATGCCGGAGCGCATCGACAGCGGCGTCGGTGTGATCGGTCGGGTTTGCCGCACGGGGATCGCCGCCCTCGTGCCCGATGTGGCTGCGGACCGCGACTACCGGCCGGGAGATCGGAAGGTCTCGTCAGAGATCGCCGTGCCGCTGCTCGGCGACGGAGCCACCCTCGGCGTCCTGAACATCGAGTCGGCCGTTCGCGGTGGACTGACGGTGGCGGACCTGCGTCTCGCCGGAGCGGTCGCCGACCGGCTGTCGACGGCCCTGCTGCTGCACGCGCAGCAGGAAGCCCTGCGCAACCGAGCCGGGCTGTTCGCCGCCCTCGCGACGTTCGCCGGCGTCGCGAACGCGATCCTGGATCCGGTCCGCCTGGCGACAGCGCTGGTCGAGGCCGTGAGCCGCGTGGTCCCGTCCGACACCGTCGTGATCACCACGCTCGATCGCGACGATCGGCAGTTCCGCGTCCGAGCCGTTCGGGGCCTGTCCGAGGAGGCGATTGGGGCGGTGATCCAACCCGGTGATGGGAACACTGGTCGGGCCATCCTGAACCGCACAGTGACCTTCATGGACCATCACGCTCGGGATCAGTACGCCAGCTCGCTGCGTGCCCAGGTCCCGTTCGACTCGATCTCCGGAGTGGCCGTACCGCTGGTCCACGAAGACCTGGTCCTGGGCGTGATCTCGCTCGGGCGAGCCGGGTCGGACGCCACCTTCACCGAGACGGAACGGGAGGTCCTCGCGATCGTCGGCTCACAGGCGGCGCTCGCCCTCGCGAATGCCTATCTCGTCGATGAAGTGTCGGCGCTTGCCATCCACGACGGCCTGACCGGGCTCTACAACCGCCGCCATTTCGACGCCGCCGCGGACCTGGCGATCGCACGGTTCAAGCGTCGCGCGCCGTCAGGAACGCTGGCGGCCGTGATGTTCGATCTCGATCGGTTCGGCCAGTTCAACCGACTCCACGGGCACCTGGTCGGCGACGACGCGCTCCGGCTGTTCGCCGGCATCCTGCGGGAGCGGCTGCGGTCAGCCGACCTCGTGGCCCGGTATGGCGGCGAGGAGTTCGTGGCGATTCTCGAAGATTCCAGCTTGGCCGATGCCACGCGCGTTGCCGATGAGGTTCGCCGGGAGCTGGAAGCCCGTCCAGTACCGGGTCCGGACGGCCAGTCGCTGCACATCACCGTCAGTGCCGGGTGTGCCGAGATCGATCCGGCGGACCCCACCATGGTGGCGTTGATCGGCAGGGCCGACGTCGCGCTGTTCATGGCCAAGCGAGCCGGTCGAAACCAGGTGGTTGCCGCGTAGCTGGCACGAAGCAGCGGTCGAACCCCTTCCGCCCGGCGCGTCGAGCGTGGCGCTGGTTGACGGGGTAGTCGATAGAGTGGCTCGAAGTTGCCGGCGCGAGTCTGCGGACTACGTGGGTAGCTATTGGACGGTGATCGGACGGCGAGCCTTGATGAACTCGGGAGGCTCCCCGAAGGTGTCACCCTTGACGAGCCATAGCTCGTAGTCACCGACCGTGGTCGGCGTCACGAGCTTGCCCGGACTCCCGACCGAGATGTTGACGTAGGCCGCGTCCGCTCCAACCTTGGTGGCACCCTTGGCTACGGTCGTGACGTAGTCCCCGAGCACGACGGGACCCGTCCATGCGACGCTGAACTCCGCGCCTCGTTTGACCTGCGGCGACGCGTCGAGCGTGATCGGACCATCCGGCACCTATCCACTACCCCTGGACCTCGTTGACGGGGTAGTTGTGGAGACGACGTCGAGTTGCGCCTCCTGCCGACGAGTCCCCCCCGGCCCGCGCTCCGCGCGCACTGCCGAAGGGGGCGTCAATGGGCCCGTGGAGGCAGTAGATAGTAGGGTCTAAAGTTGCCGCGGGCGATCCCACCCGGACTCCCCTCCGGCGGAGGGAGTCGAATGCAAAGAGGCCCTCCGCAATGTCGCATCTACTCTAGTGGCCGGAGCAGTCGAGAGGGCGGCTGACCGAAACTGGCCGACTTTCTCGACCTTTCCATTCCCTGCCAGAGCGCGCACGATGTCGCCGTCTATCCTCCGGTGGGGGACTGATATGTCTCAAGTCGTCATCGGCCTACGGCCCGAGCTCGCGAGGATCGACGCCTTCCTCGCCCACGTCCCGGACGGTGCGCAGGTGCTGCTCATCGAGGGCGAGCCTGGGATGGGCAAGACAACCCTCTG
>JBGPVC010000027.1:0-24587 GCA_041491485.1 Candidatus Limnocylindria bacterium | reverse complement strand
ATCGCCGCGGTCGCCGGCGACGGCCAACCGGAGACCGAGCGGGACGGCGACGTCCGCATCCGCCGCTACCGGCCGAGCGGCCTGTTCCGCCGCTGGGTCGGTCAGCCGCCCCCGCCACGTCCGCCGACGCGCCTGTTTCGGATCCTCGCGCTCAACGCGGACAAGGCGCTGAAGGTGGTGTTCTGGCCACTCCACGTCCGCGGCTGGTGGCGAACCCTCCGGCGCGAGCTGCCGCCCGCCGACCTCTATCACGCGTTCGGGATCCTCACGCTGCCCGTTGCCCTGGATCTAGCCGTTGCCGCCCGGCGCCGCGGTCGCGAGGGCATCGTCGTCTACGACGTGATCGATGCGATCCTCGACTCCAACAACTACGGGAACGTGCCGGCGCCGGTCCTGGCTCGGTACCGGCGGGCGGAGGCCGCCTGGGTTCGACGGGTCGACGCCGTGGTCACCGTCAACGATGCGCTGGCCGACCACTGTCAGCGCCTCTGGCCGTTCCGGGAGCGGCCGACGGTCCTGCTCAACTGCCAGCCGCGCTGGACGCCGCCGGACCATCGACCCGACCTGATCCGCGAGGCCGCCGGGCTGCCGGCCGAGCGCCGGGTCGTGCTCTTCCTTGGCAAGCTCGGGCGCCAGCGCGGGCTGGAGATGACCGCCGAGGCCGTGGCGCGGCTCCCGGACGCGGCCCTCGTCATGCTCGGGTCGGTGGTCAACGCGGAATGGGACGCGGCGCTGCGGGCGAGGTCGGCCGACCCGCGGTTTGCCGGTCGCCATGTTGTCCTGCCGGCCGTCCACCCGGACGTGGTTCCGTCGTGGGCCGCCTCGGCGGACGTCTCGATCATCGCGGTGCCAGCCAACTCGCTCAACCAGCGCCTGTCGACGCCGAACAAGTTCTGGGAGAGCCTGGCCGCTGGCACACCGGTCGTGATCGGCAAGGACCTCGAGGTCATGCGCGCGATCGTGGAGGCCGGCGACCTCGGCGCCGTGGCCGACCCGCTCGATCCGGACGACCTCGCGCGCGCGCTCGGCGACATCCTGGATCAGCCGGCCGCCGGGTACGAAGCGCTGCGCGATCGCTGCCTGGCCATCTCGCGTGATCGATACAACTGGGAGACGGCGGCGGTGCCGTATCTCGGCCTGGTGGCGCGACTTCACGCGGCGCCCGCGACCGGCGCGAGCTAGCCCGCTTTCGACTGCTCGGCGTCCCAGCGGTCCGCCAGCCAGCGGAGGCTCCCCGGCGCGAGGCGGATGCGCCGTGGGTCCAGGCCTGTCACGATCAGGGCCGCGGGCGCATCCAGGGCGACGACATACTGTGGCTCGCCCTGGAGGCGCCCCTCCGAGACCGCGTCCCGAATGGCCACCGCCAGCTCCTCCTCGGCGGTGAGCGGCGGTCTCCAGGTTGCCCGCTTCAACCGGGCGACGGGACTTCGGCCGTTGGGCGGCCGCTCGTAGCGGGCCGGGGCGGCTTCGACGAGCCGCACGCCGCCCGCCACCAAATCGTGCGGCTCCGATGGCGGCCCGACCGCCGCCGCCGGCACGACCAGCACGATCCGCTCGCGCAGCTCCTCGGACAGCGCCGCCACCCGCGGGATCGACTGCTCGCGTTCGGTCGCCACGAGGACGCGTGGGAGCGCCGTCGAGGGAGGTCGCGAGATCGACGTCGATGTCGCCGTTGGGCCCCGCCGATCCGGTCGTGAGGCCGCGCCAGACGCAACGACGACCTCCTGGTAGGCGTCGATCATCTTCGTGGCGACGGCGGCGGTGCCCACCGCGGCCACGAGCCGGGCGCGGGCAACCTCGGCCGGCACGTCCGGGCGGCGGTCAAGCACGGTCTCGATGGCGGCAGCGAATGCCGGGGCGTCGTCCCCGTCCGCCACCGCGCCGAAGCCACCGGACAGCTCCACGATCCATGGCACGCCACCGGAGCGGCGCGTCGCGACGGGAAGGCCAGACAGGATCGCCTCGGCGGCCACCACTCCGAAGGTCTCGGACGGGCTCGGGTGGACGAGGGCGGCCGCGCCAGCCATGGCGGCGGCCACCGCGCGGCGATTCAGCCAGCCCTCGAGGACGACTGCATTCCCCATTCCCAGGTCGCCGGCCAAGGCTCGCCAGCGGGCGATGTCGCCGGCGGTCCGTTCTCCGCCCACCAGGCGGAGGTGGAGCGTCGGCCGTCTCGACCGGAGCTGGGCGACCGCCTGGAGCAGGACGTCGATCCCCTTGTGCTCGCCGAGCGCACCCACCCAGAGCAGCTCGTCCGGATCGCGGCCGGCCGGTTCGGCCGGCGAGAAGGACGCGTCGTCGACCGGGTTCGGGATGACCCCGATCGTGTCGGCTGGGACGTCGAGCAGACGGGCGACACGTTCCGCCACCGGGGGGCTGACCGCGAGCAGCCGCACGTCCGGGCCGAGAAGCGTTCGATATCGATCGAGCGCCGCGGGGTCGGCGAGCTCGGCCTCGATCGTGCTCGCATGCTCGCTCACGACGACCGGGATTCCGAGCTCGCGACCGACCATGGCGGCGACGATCCCGTCCGGGAGGCCGGTGTGGGCGTGGATGACGTCCGGCCGCCAGGTGTCGACGAGGCTCGCGACGAACGGCCGGAGCGCGGAGACGTAGTCCTCGATCAGGCCGGGTGCGTCGCCGCTGCCCGGCCGCCGGACGACCGGAAGCCGCGCGACAGGAACGCCGGGCGCTCCGCGTCTCGTCGGCACCACGAACAGCGCGTCCGGCGTTGCGACCCGCTGGTAGGCGGCCCGCGCGTTCACCAGGCCCGCGTCCCGCGCCTCGAGCCGGCCGCGAACGAGCACCCGATCGAACGAGACGACCCTGGCGTCGACGCCGCCGGCGACGGTGGCGCCAACGAGGTCCGCGACGAACGTGCCGCGGCCGTGGCCATCGTGCGAGGGATACCAGCGGGCGACGGTCAGGACCCGAAGTGGGGCGCTCACGGCGCGGATGCTAGCCGGCGAGCGGCCCACCTGTGGGCCACTCAGCGCAGGAGCTTGCTCGACACCGCATCGGGTGGCAGGACGCCGCCGCCGGAGGCCGCGAGGGCGGCTGCGAGCTGAGCCTCCCGCTCGGCTTTGGCGCGGCGCGAGTGCTCCTTGTGCATCTCGACCACCTCGGCAGGGTTGCCCTCGGCCACGATCCGGCCCTTCTGGAGCAGGATCGCCCGGTTGCAGAACTCGGTGACCCAATTCATATCGTGGGTGACGAATACGACGCCCTTCGCCTGGCGAACGAGCTCGACGACCCGCGCCTTCGACTTTGCCCGGAACGTCTCGTCGCCGGTGGCCAGGACCTCGTCGAGAAGCAGGATGTCGGGGTCGACGGAGGTGGCGATGGAAAACCCCAACCTGGCCCGCATCCCGGACGAATACGTTCGGAGCGGTGCGTCGATGAACGGCCCGAGGTCGGCAAACTCGATGATTCCGGGGGTGCGCTGCGCCATGTCGCCGCCCTGGAGACCCAGGAATGCCCCGGCCAGGCGGATGTTCTCGCGGCCGGTCAGGTCCTGATCGAAGCCGGCGCCCAGCGTGAGCAGGCTGGAGATCCGGCCATTGACCTCGACCGTCCCCTCCGACGGCGCGATGATCCCGGCCAGGACCTGGAGCAGCGTGCTCTTCCCGGCGCCATTCGGTCCGATCACCCCCAGGGACTCGCCGTGCACGAGCTTGAAGCTGACGTCCCGGAGCGCCCAGAACTCGTCGGCCGGTTCGTGCCTGAACAGGTTGACGAACGAGCGCTGGAGCGTCGTCTTCTTGGTGAATCGCAGGCTGTACTTGACGCCGATGCCGTTGGCCAGGATCGCCGCCGGCAGGCTCGGCGACGGCGCGGAGGGAACGTTCGCGTCCACGTTCGCGACGGCCATCGCTAGAGGACCTTGGCGAACGCCGGCTCGACCCGCTTGAACAGCAGGGTCGAGAGCGCCAGCAGGATCAGTGACGCAACGAGCAAGGCACCGAGCGCACCCCAGTCCGGGGTGATCCCCCCGTACGGCGCCAGCTCCTCACCGTAGATGACATTCCGGTAAGCGTTGAAGAGGATCGCAAACGGGTTCCACAGGAGGATGTGCTGAAGGAGCGGGACCGGTAGCTTCGCGGTGGCCGCCTGCAAGGTCGCGAACGCGTAGAGGCCCGGCGAGAGATAGAACCAGAGACGCATGGCGTGCCTGGCAACGTTGCCGATGTCGCGGTAGAAGACGTTGAGGGCTCCCAGGCCGACCGCGAGCGCCACGTTGAACACGAACTGGACAGTGGCGATCAGCGGGATCAGCAGGAGTGTCCAGCTGAGCCGATGCGGGTAGAAGACGACGATGAGGACCGTCATCGGGATCAGGCCGAACGCGAAGTTCCAGACGGCCGCGAAGCTCGACGCGAGCGGCAGGACGAGCTTCGGGAACTGGACCTGTCGGATCAGACCCCCCGCGCCGGTGACCGACGTGATCCCATCGTAGATCGTGGTCTGGAACCACTTCCACGGCAGGATCGCGGCGAAGATGAAGATCGGGTAATCCAGCTGCTTGCGCTCGAAGATGACTGAGACCAGCACGACGTAGACGGCCATCTGGAGGAGCGGGTCGATCACCCACCAGAGGTTGCCGAGCAGCGTGTCGGCGCCCTTCTTCCGAACGTCGGCCTGGACGAGGTAGCCGATCAGCCGGCGTCGATTCCAGACCTCGAGAGCGGCCTCGCGAAGGAGTCCGAGGGGCCCGGGCCGGGCGGCGGCCGCGCGATATTGAACAGGCGCTTCCGCCGTGGCACTCATTGGGCCAGCAGGGTACCACGGCCGATCCGACCATTCGTTCGGGGCATTGGGGTACGCTGCCATGCGCTCATGACACCCACTGACGAGCATCCGGTCGCGACCGCCAATCGACCGGTCGCCATGGTCACACACTCCTATTACGAGGAGGATCCGCGAGTCCGGCGCGAAGCCGAAGCGGTTGCGGCGGCGGGTCGGCCCGTCGATGTCTTCGCGCTGCGGCGACCTGCCGACCCGAGCGACGAGGTCATCGACGGCGTGCACGTCCGCCGGCTCGGCGTCCAGCGGCATCAGGGTGCCGGTCTGCGGACGTACCTCATCGAATACCTGGCCTTCCTCGTGCGCTCCGGGCTCGCGCTGACCCTCGCGCACCGGCGACGCCGCTACGGCCTTGTCCAGGTCCACACCCTGCCGGACTTCCTGGTCTTCGCCGCGCTGCCCCTTCGCGCGGTCGGTGTCCCGGTCATCCTCGACATGCACGAGGCGATGCCCGAGTTCTTCCGGAGCCGCTTCCACGGCCGCGCCGGCCGGGTTGGCTACCGGCTGCTGCGAGCCCAGGAGGCGGCCGCGCTCCGGTTCGCGAGCGCGGTCATCACCGTCAACGAGGCCTTGGGAGATCGGCTCCGGGGCCTGGGTGTTCCGGAGTCGAAACTGACGATCATTCCCAACGCGCCGTCGCTGGCGCGGTTCGACGACAGCCGATACCCGGGGCGGGCGTTCATGGCGGACGGCACCCTCCGCCTCGTCTACGCAGGGGCGCTCAGCCCGATCTACGAGCTTGACGTCGTGCTCGTGGCCGTGGCGAGCCTGGCCGAGGATCGCCCCGACGTCCCGGTCAGTCTGGAGCTCTACGGTCGCGACTTCGCCGAGGTCCCCCTGCGCGACCTGGCCGCCACCCTGGGCATCGCCGATCGCGTGACGTTCCACGGCCGGATCCCGATCGAGGAGGTCCCCGCGGCGATCGCGGCGGCGGACGTCGGGCTGGCTCCGACGCGGCGCTCGGACTTCACGGACTTCTCGCTGTCGACCAAGGCGTTCGAATATGCGGCGATGAGACGGCCGGTCGTCGCGTCACGCCTGCCGATGGTCGAGCGGACGTTTGGCGGTGACGTCGCCACGTACACGCCGGGCGACGCCGAGGACCTCGTGCGGGCGCTGCTGCACCTCGTGGACGACCCAGTCGCTCGCGAGGCCCTGGTGCTGCGCGCCCTCGAGCGCGTGCGCGACCTTGGCTGGGAACGCGAAGCGCCCCGGTACCTGGCGCTCGTGGACGGGCTCGCGAGGCGCTGACGATGGCGAGGCGACATACGGCGCAGGCGCCGAAGGAGGGCTTCCGCCCCGACCTTGAAGGGCTCCGCGCCATCGCGGTCGTGCTGGTCCTGCTCTATCACGCCAGCGTTCCCGGCGTGACCGGCGGCTATGTCGGCGTCGACGTCTTCTTCGTGCTGTCCGGGTTCCTGATCACCGGCCTCCTCGTCCGCGAGCTGGACGCGACCGGCACGATCTCGCTGGCCGCGTTCTACGCGCGCCGCGCGCGCCGATTGCTGCCGGCTGCCGCCCTGCTGATCCTCGTCACGGTCATCGCGTCGACCGTCGTGCTCTCGCCGCTTCGTGTCGGCGAGGTGACCAAGGACGGGATCGCCGCCGCGCTGTACACGTCCAACCTGCGCTTCGCGTTCCAGGCGACCGACTACCTGCAGTCGGAGCTCCCGCCGTCGCCTCTCCTCCATCTCTGGTCACTGGGTGTCGAGGAGCAGTTCTACCTGTTCTGGCCGGCGCTGTTGTTGCTGGTCACCCGCGGCGTGGCGCAGGCCGGATCGCTGCGGCTGCGGCGGATCGGCGCTCTGGCCGCGGTCGTCGCCATCGCGTCGTTTGCCCTCTCCCTGTGGCTGACGACGGCGAGCGAGCCGTGGGCGTTCTTCTCGCTGCCGACTCGCGCCTGGGAGCTGGGGATCGGGGCAAGCCTGGCGGTGGGAGCGACCCGGCTCGCGCGGCTGCCGGTAACCGTCGCGACGGCGGCCGGCTGGCTCGGCCTGGGCATGATCGCCGCCAGCGGCGTGATCATCGACACGTCGACGCCGTTCCCCGGTACGGCGGCCCTCCTCCCGACGGTCGGCTGTGCCCTGGCGATGCTGCCTGGCATGGTGAGCCAGGCCAGCATCCCGGCCCGACTCCTCGGCTGGGCTCCGGCCCGGTTCATGGGTCGCATCTCGTACTCGCTCTACCTCTGGCATTGGCCGCTGCTCGTGCTGCCCCTCGCCGTGGCCGGCGGGACGCTGCCACTGGTCGTCCGCGTCGGCCTGATGGTCCTGGCCATCCCGATCGCCTACGCCAGCCAGCATTGGCTGGAGGATCCCATCCGCCACGGACGGATCGTCGGGATCGTGCCTCGCCGGAACCTCGCGCTGGCGGGGGCCGTCTCGCTGGCCGTCGCGACGACCTCGCTGGGCCTGGGGTTCGTCACAACGCAGCGCCTGGTCGCGGCCACCGCCGATGTCGCCGGGCCAGCCGGCAGCTCGGCGGCTGCAGCCGGCGACGAGCCCATTCCGAACCTGGTCGCAGGCACCCCATCGCCCCTCCAGACCCTCCCGCCGCCACCTGACGGACCCGTTCCCGCCGGGCTGACGCCGTCGCTCGAGGCGGCCCGCAACGACCAGCCCAGGACCTACAGCGACGGCTGCCATCTCGACCAGCCGTCGACCACGATCCCGGAGTGCGTCTACGGCGATCCGACCGCCTCCACGACCGTCGTCCTGTTCGGCGATTCGCATGCCGCCGAATGGTTCCCGGCCCTCGCCCGGCTGGCAACGGAACGAGACTGGCGGCTGGTCTCCCTGACCAAGAGCGGCTGTACGCCGGCGCAGCTCACCGTCTGGAACACCAACTTCAAGCGGGCCTACGACGAGTGCGACCAGTGGCGCGAGGTGGCCATCGCCCGCATCCAGGCCGAGCACCCCGATCTCGTGATCGTCGGCAGCAGCCATCCGTACACATCGGCCGGCAGCAACGGGCCGGCGGCGTCAGACGGCGGACGGGCGCTCGAGGCCGGTCTGGCCCAGACCCTGCAGCGGCTCCGTCCGCTGGCCGGCGCGGTGGCGCTGATCGGCGACACGCCCAAGTTCGACCTGGACCCGCCGGACTGCCTGTCGCAGCATCTCGACCACGTCCTGGCCTGCGCCGAACCCCGTGCCCAGACCGTTGACGCCGCATGGCTCGGCGTGGAGGCCGCACTGGCCGCGCAGGCCGGCGCGGCCTTCGTGGATCCAACCGCCTGGGCCTGCCCGACCGATCCATGCCCGGTGGTGATCGGCCGCTACCTCGTGTTCCGCGATCAGCATCACCTGGCGACACCGTTCGTCACGGCGCTGCGCGAACGGCTGGCGGCCGCGCTTCCCCTCCCCGGCGGCTGAGCGCCAGTCCGGGCGACTCGGCGGCGAGCCTGGGCCACGCAGCGGCAGCCCGGACATCGAAGTACCATACCTTGCCCGCCACAACCCGGCGCTTGCCGGCCATGCCATAGGGACCCACCCAGCTCATGACCTTCAAAGCCAAGCCCGTCGTCAAGCGCGCCCAGCGCCCGTCACTGGACAGCCATGGACGGCGGAACCTGTACCTCAACATCGGCTTTGGCCTCGTCACGGTGGCCGCCGTGGTCATCCTGCTCGTCGCCGCGGGACTCAGCTGGTACAACGACCACCTGGCGCCGGTGGGCAGCGTCAACGGCCAGTCGATCACCAAGGACGACTACGCGGACCGCTATGCCATCGAGAGCTGGCGGCTCGACCAGGTTGAGCAGGCGATCCGAACCGCCGTGGCCGCCGGCCAGCTGACCGACACGGAAGGCCAAAGCCAGCTCAGCTCGGTCAGCCAGGCGCGCCAGCGGCTCGCCGGCGACACCCTCGAGCGCCTGATCGACAACCGGCTCCAGGCCAGCCTGGCGACCGAGGAGGGCATCACCGTCTCGCCGGCCGACGTGGACGCGCGGCTGGTCAAGGAGGCGACGACCCCCGAGTCCAGGCACGCCTGGGTCATCGAGGTCCAGCCGGAGACGGACGCCGGCGCGACCGATCCGACACCCGCCCAGAAGACGGCCGCCAAGGCCAAGGCGGACGCGGCGCTCAAGGACCTCCAGGGCGGCAAGGCCTGGGAGACCATCGCCCAGTCGGTCTCGACCGACGCGACCACCTCGTCGCAATCGGGCGATCTGGGTTGGATCCGAGCGACCGACACGCAGCTCGACGATGCGTTCCACAAGGCGCTCTTCGCCGCCAAAGTCAATACGCCGACCGACGTGGTCGAAGGGGCAGACGGGATCTTCCGGATCGGTCGGGTCACGGAGGTCGCGCCCGAAACCGTGGATGCCGAGTACCAGTCGAAGCTGACCAACGCCGGGATCGACGTGGCCAAGTACCGGTTGGTCGTCCAGGGCGACGTCATCCGCCAGAAGCTCGAGGACAAGATCGTGGCCGACGTGTCCGGGCCCGGACCACAGCGCCACGTCCAGGAGATCGACATCAAGCAACCGTCCACCCTCCCCGGCGCCGACGCGATCAAGGTTCGCCACATCCTCTACTCGCCCAAGAACGACCCGAGCGGCGCGGCAGCTCTCGATCCCAACGATCCTGCCTGGAAGGCCGCCGAAGACGAGGCGGACGCGACCTACAAGAGGCTCCAGGCCGATCCGAGCCTGTTCGACTCGATCGCCCGCACCGAGAGCGACGAGACGGGCGATCTGGGCGACACCGGCACCGGCGGCAAGTTGCCGTACTTCGATTCGAGCAGCCAGGTGGACGCAGCGTTCAAGGCCGCCATCCTGGCGCCCGGTGTCCAGCCCGGACAGCTCCTCGCGCCGGTCAAGTCGGCCTTCGGCTGGCACGTGATCCAGGTCATGTACCGTCCGCCGGACCTCGCCTGGCTGAACTCGCTCAAGACCAAGGCGGACGGCGGTGCCGACTTCGCGACTCTCGCCCGGAACAACTCCGAGGCGACGACGGCCGGCATCGGT
Organism: Candidatus Limnocylindria bacterium; assembly: GCA_041491485.1. Classification (GTDB taxonomy): domain Bacteria; phylum Chloroflexota; class Limnocylindria; order Limnocylindrales; family CSP1-4; genus SPCO01. The sequence continues at coordinate 14,818 of JBGPVC010000027.1, read as the reverse complement.
GGCGACCTCGGCTGGATCGCCAAGGGCCAGCTCGACGCGCGCCAGGAGGCGGGCATCTTCGGGACGGTGGTCGGGTCGACCTCGAGCATCGTGGCCATTCCCAATGACGGGATCTACCTGTTCAAGGTCCTCGCCGAGGAAACGCGTACACCGGAGGGCAAGCAGCTCGACGAGATCAAGTCGTCCGCCTTCTCCAACTGGTACAGCCAGAAGAAGGACGCGGCCGAGATCACGCGCGATCCGACCATCTCGGGCAGCACCGGCTAGAGGAAGGCGCCGATGCTCGATGCGCTCGTCGCCGAGGCGCGCCTTCGCTGGGGCTTCGAACCCGCCATGGGCCTCCAGGTCGTGGCGGCCGAGCGGTTGACGGCGAGTCCGATCGAGCCATCCCGACCGCTGGTGATCGTGCCGCTCGCCGTCCTGCAAGCGCCCTCGAGTGACGGCACGCCCGCCGTTCCCCTGCCGGGCCGGGCCGGCCCCGCCGGTCGCGAGCCACTGGCGCTCCTGCGCCGGCTCTATCCGCTCGAGCATCCGGTCGGCCGGTTCGGGACGCCCGATGGAACGAGCGTCGGTTCCCTCGATCCGGCCACCCTGACGGGCCCGGTCTATCTCTCGCCCGTGGCGCCCGAGCTGGCCGTCGCCGGACCGTGGGCCATGCCCTGGATCTCGGCGCGGCTCCGCCAGCCGGACGGCTGTCCGTGGGATCGCGAGCAGACGCATGCCTCGTTGCGCAAGCACCTGCTGGAGGAGGCGTACGAGGTCTACGACGCGCTCGAGGCCGGCGCCACACCCGAACTGGCGGGCGAGCTCGGCGATCTGTGGCTCCAGGTAGTGCTGCACGCCCAGCTCGCCGCGGAAGCCGGGGTGTTTGACCTGGCCGACGTGCAGGCGGCGATCGCCACCAAGATCGTCCGCCGTCACCCACACGTCTTCGGCGACGCCGTCGTCCACACCGCGTCCGATGTCAATCGACAGTGGGAGCGGATCAAGGCGGATGAACGGGCGGCCGCCGCAGCCGACGGAGAGCCGAGCGACGACGGCGCGATGACTCAGCCCAAGAGCGCACTCGACGGCATCAGCCCGTCCATGCCGGCCCTCGCCGCCAGCCAGGAGATGCAGGAGCGGGCCGCCAACCTGGGCTACGACTGGCCGTCGATCGACGGCGTCCTCGACAAGGTCGTGGAGGAAACCGACAAGCTGCGCCGGGCCGCCGACGAGGTCGAGTGGGCCGAGGAATTCGGCGACTTGCTGTTCGTGCTGGTCAACGTCGCTCGTCGGCGCGGGATCGAGGCGGAAGCCGCGGTGCGAGCCGCCAACGTCAAGTTCCGGCGTCGATTCGGGAGCGTGGAACGGCAGGCGGCCGCACAGGGAGTCGCCCTGCGGGACCTGGACTTCGAGGCGCTCGACGCCCTGTGGGATGCTGCCAAGGCTGAGGAGAAGACGACATGACGATCGGCAACCGGCCGCCCACCATCCGAGCCGACGGGCGCGGGCCAAACGAGCTGCGGCCGGTTTTGTTCACGCTGGGCGTCCAGAAATGGGCCGAGGGCTCGTGCCGGATCAAGGTCGGCGACACCGAGGTCCTGTGCGCGGCCACGATCGCGGACCGCGTGCCGCCGCATCTCCGCGGCAAGGGCACGGGCTGGGTCACGGCCGAGTACTCGATGCTGCCGCGCGCGACCTCGGAGCGGACGGATCGCGAGTCGGTCAAGGGTCGGATCGGGGGACGGACCCACGAGATCCAGCGACTGGTCGGGCGATCGCTGCGTGGCGTCGTGGATCTGTCCCGCCTGGGCGAACGAACGATCACGATCGACTGCGACGTCCTCCAGGCCGACGGCGGCACGCGGACCGCCTCGATCACCGGCGGGTACGTGGCGCTGGCCGCGGCGATGATCACCTACGGGATGGAGCGGCACCTCGTCGCCAAGGTGGCGGCCGTGTCGGTGGGGATCGTCAACGGGCTGCCCTATCTCGACCTTGACTACTCCGAGGATTCGCACGCCGACGTCGACTTCAACGTGGTCGGCACCGACGCCGGCGCCTACGTCGAGCTGCAGGGGACCGCCGAGGGCAAGCCGTTCGACCGGGCGTCGGCGGATCGCCTGCTCGATCTCGCCGACAGCGGCCTGGCTCGACTGTTCGAGGCCCAGGCGGCCGTCCTGGCCACCGTCCGGCGTTGAGTCCGCGGCGGCCGGGCCCTCGCCGGCGACTGCTGGTCGCCACCCGGTCCGTTCACAAGCTGCGCGAACTGCGCGAGCTCCTGGACCTGCGCCAGACCGAGCTCGTGTCGCTCGACGACCTCGGCGTGCCCGGCGATCCGGAGGAGACCGGCGAGACGTTCGCGACGAACGCCGCGATCAAGGCCCGATTCGGCGCGCGCGCGGCGGGCCTGCCAACGCTTGCTGACGATTCCGGGATCGAGGTCGATGCGCTTGGCGGCGCGCCGGGGGTCCGCACACGCCGGTACGCGGGCGAGGGCGCGACCGACGCCACCAACAATGCCAAGCTGCTCGAGGCACTCCGCGGTCTGCCGCCGGGGCGCCGGGGGGCACGCTACGTCTGCGTTCTGGCTGTCGCGCTGCCCGATCGGGCCGGCCCACGGGGCGGATTCGAGCTGGTCCTGGCTCGCGGGACGTGCCGCGGCAGGATCGCCATCGAGCCACGTGGATCGGGCGGCTTTGGCTACGACCCGATCTTCGAGCCGGCATCCGAGCCGCCGGGTGGCCGGACGCTCGGGCTGTGGACGCCGGCCGAGAAGCACGCGATCTCGCACCGGGCCCGGGCCGCTCGCCGCCTGGCGCCTCGGCTGCGCGAGCTCGGGTTCTGATGGTTCGCCGGATCTGCGTGTTCTGCGGCGCCAGCCCGGGTCGGGGCGACAGGTATCGCGAGCTGGCACGCATCCTCGGGGAGGGTCTCGCCGAGCGTGGCATCGGGATCATCTACGGTGGCGGCCGGGTCGGGCTGATGGGCGCCCTCGCCGACGCGGCGCTGGCCGCCGGTGGAGAGGTCACCGGGGTCATCCCGCGCCGGCTGGTCGATCGTGAGCTGGCACACCCGGGGCTGACCGAAATGCACGTCGTCGGTTCGCTCCATGAGCGCAAGGCCAAGATGGCCGAGCTGGCCGACGGGTTCATCGCGCTGCCTGGCGGTCTCGGCACGCTGGAGGAGCTCTCCGAGGTGGCGTCGTGGGCGCAGCTCGACCTGCACGCCAAGCCCATCGGGTTGCTCGGCCCCGGAGGCTACTGGGCGCCACTGATGGCGTGGCTGGATCAGGCGGTCGAGGAGGGATTCGTCTCCGCGCAGCATCGCGGCCTTCTCCGGGTCGACGCGGACCTGGAGGCGCTGCTGGCTCGCTTCGACGCGTGGCAGGCACCGGCGGATCGCTGGGGATAGCCGCCGGCGCGGTGAGAGCGCCGCGCCCGTGGCCTATGCTCCGATCATCGCCAAGGGGTGAGCCTCCGTCCGGCCCGGGCCATTCGTGGAGGGGAGCCGTGGACCTGTACCGACCCAAGGCAGCCATGTCCCGCCGGCTGGAGCCGCTGATCGAGAGCCTGGCGCGACGAGGCGTCAGCCCGGATGCTCTTACCCTGGCCGCCATTCCGGTCGGTATCGTCGCCGGCGCCTGTCTGCTCCTGTCCACGGCCATTCCGGTGGCGTTGCTGGCGGTCCCATTGCTGGCCGCCATTCGTCTGATCCTGAACCTGCTCGATGGGGCGCTCGCCCGGCGGACCGGGCGGATCCACCCGCGTGGCGAGTTCTACAACGAGCTGGGCGATCGGCTTGCGGACGTCTCTTTCCTGGCGCCCGTCGCGTTCCTACCGGGCGCGGACGGCAGGACCGTGCTCCTCGGGGTGATCGGAGCCGTCTTTGCGAGCCTCGCCGGGCTCGCCCCGCGGGCCGCCGGTGGTGAGCGCATTTACCGCGGCATCCTCTCCAAGCCCGGTCGGATGCTGCTCCTGTCGGCGTTCGCCATCGCCGTCTGGATCGTCGGCCCCAACGCATGGGCGCCGTTCGGCCCGTTGCTCCTGGTCGGGACCGTCTTGACGGCCGTGGAGCGGGTGGTCGTCGCGGTTCGGCGGCTCGCCTGATGGCTACCGACGGCGCGGCGGCGATCCTCATTGCGGGGTCGGCTGCGGGTCTCCTCGGCGCGAGTGCCTGGGCGATCTTCCAGCGGTTCCGGCCGCGCCCCGGCCTGACTGGTCGAACGGCGCTCCAGCGAGCAGGGTCGTACGCGACGCTCGCCCTGCTCCTGGCGCTGGCGGGGGAGCTCGGGACGCCCGGGATCGCCGTGTTGATCGTCGCGCTCGGCGCGATCGCGCTCCTGGAATGGTCCCACCTGATGGATCTGCCGATACACCACCGGGTCGCGCTCCAGGTCGCGAACCTCGCGATCGTCGGGTCCGTCGCGGCGATGGGGACCGCCGCCGCCGACTGGCTTGTCGGCGGACTCGTGCTGGTCGGGATCGCCTGGCCAGTGGTGCGGGCAGATACCGGCAGGGCGATCCGGGATCTCGGCCTGGCGGCCGTTGGCTGCGTGGTCATCCCCGTGCTCCTCGTGCATGGGGTCCTGCTCTCGGTCGAGCACGGTGCGCTCGGGATCACCCTGTTCACGGCCCTCGCGGTCGGCTGTGCGGGATCGGATATCGGGGCGTTCATGGTCGGCCGGCGGTTCGGGCGGTCGGCGCTGGCGCCGCGGCTGTCGCCCGGCAAGACTCGCGAGGGCGTCGTGGGCAACGTCCTGGGCGCCGCGATCGGCTTCCTGCCGTTTGCCGGCCTGCTGCTGTCCAACCTGACGCCAGTGGCGCTGATCATGATCGTGGGACTCATCGCCCTGGGCGCCCTGTGGGGGGACTTGTTCGAATCGGCGGTGAAGCGGGAGGCTGGGGTGAAGGATGCCGCCCGTTGGCTGCCCGGCTTCGGCGGGATCCTCGACCGGATCGATTCCCTGCTCCTGGTCGTGCCCCTCGTGTACTGGGCCTCGAGGGTGTCGGAGCTGGTCAAGTGACTCGCGGCTGGCAGTTCAGCACGGCCGCCATCCTCGCGCGTGAGGCGACCGCATGGCTCGTCGGCCCGGCTGCCGTATGGCTGTTGCACGGCCCCCGCGTCCGGGGGCGAGAGCACCTGCGCGAGCTGGAGGCGCCATTCCTGGTCTGCCCGAGTCATGCCAGCCACCTCGATTTCTCCGCAGTCCGTCTGGCCCTGGGATCTCGCCGTCGCCAGCGGATCGCAGCCGCCGTGGCCGCCGACTATTTCACGGTCAGCCCGACCCGCTGGTTCTTCGCCGCCTGGCTGGGGGCGTTCCCGTTCAACCGCCTCGGCCACGGTGGGCACGAGACCCTGGACCAGGCAGTCGAGCTGCTCGATGGAGGATGGAGTGTCCTCGTCTTTCCCGAAGGGACCCGCAGCCGGACCGGCGTCATGGGGCCGTTCCGCCCGGGCATCGGGGTCCTCGCCGTGAGGAGCGGCCGGCAGGTGCTCCCCGTCCGGATCCTCGGCATCCACAACGTCCTGCCGCCGGGTGAGTGGCGCCCTCGGCGGGCGCGGGTGGAGGTTCGCTTCGGCGCGCCGTTGCGCGCGGAGCCGAGTGAGGATCCCCGCGCCTTCACCGCTCGGCTCGAGGCGTCCGTTCGGGCACTTGGCGACGACGTCTCGTGAGCGCCTTCGATCGCCTCGAACGCTTCGCCGCCAGCCGCGCTGCAGTCGCCTTGATGGGCGCGTGGGCAATGGCCGAGGCGATCGTCCTCCCAGTCGTTCCTGACGTCGGCCTGTGTCTCCTGGTGCTTGCCGCACCGTGGACGGCCCCGCGGCTGTTCGCGGCGGTCGTGGCCGGCGGACTCGTCGGGACGACCCTGCTGGCCGCCATCTCCGGCGCGGCGCCCGATGCGACCCGGGCCATGCTCCTCGCCCTGCCCGGAATACACCCGGCCACGCTCGCCGATGTCGGCGCAACCCTCACCCGCGACGGAATCGCCGGCTTCGGTCAACTCGGCCCGGGCGCCCCGCTCAAGGTCTACACGGACGCCTGGGTGAACCTCGACGGCGGACTGTTCGGGCTGTTCGCCGGCACGATTCTCAACCGCCTGACCCGCATCGGGCCCACGCTTCTCGTCGCGGCGGCCCTCGGTTGGCCATTCGCCCAGTGGATCCGACGGCACGAACGATTGACCATCCTGGTCTACGCTGGATTCTGGCTCGCGGTCTACGTTCTCTACCTGGGTTGAAGGCGACGCTCAGGACGATTCGAATTCGGTGCGACGGAGCAGCTCGACCCGGCCGTAGAGTGCCGTGCGCTCCGCTGCGACGAGATCCTGCGGGCCGGCCTGTGGGTCGAGCCCTGGATGTGACGGCAGTCCCCCGTCCGGGAGGATGCTCCGAACCAGGATTCGTCCACCTGGCCGGACGGCACGCGCCAGGCCGACAGACAGGCGTGTCGCGCCGGCCGGGTCCAGCCAGTCGGGCAGGTTCGAGATCGTTGCCGCATCGAACTGCCCGGGCGGCATCGCGGTAAGCGCGGTCGCAAGATCGCCCCGAACGAGGCGGATCACACCCGCCGACTCGGACACTCGGGTCGCGATCTCGTGATCCAGCCACGCCGCCCCGTCCCCGGGCTCGGCCGCGCGGCCGCTGAACGCGGGACGCCACCACGGGTGCCGGCGCACCAGCGTGCCTCCGAGGATGCCGTCGATCCGCTTCGCGATCGCGAACGAGTAGCCGCCGTCGCGCATGCGCCGGAGCTCGTGGCCATTGGGTGCCAGAGGCGCAAGGATCCGCGTGTGCCTCGCCAGCCAATGGCTGAACGGGCCGAACAGCCGAGGCTCGACATGGGAGCGCCACCAGCGCTGCTGCTCGATTGGATCGTCGAACCCCTCGATCCGCCGGCCCAGGCTCGGCACGATCAGGCGCATCCCGCGGCCCATCCAGGCGAGCGATCGCCCGACGCCCGCGTGCAGGTGGAAGTCGTGCTCGAACGAGCCAATGTGCTGGTCCCAGAACGCTGCGGCGTCGGCTCGCAGATGGGGACGGATCACCCGCCGATAGCGGCCCGCCGGATCGGCCACACGGCCGACCTCGAACCAGCGGTAGCGCTCGTCAGGGTCGAGTCCGGCTGCCGCGATCTTGAGCGCTGTCAGATGCAGCTGGGCCGGATTCAGATCGACCGCCATGACGTCGGCCGCACCGGACGCAGCGAGCGCCAGCGCGACGTCGCCGGCTCCGGCGATGCAGAGGATCCGCTCGCCGGCGACGACCGCCAGCGCAGAGAGATCGAGCCGATCGTCCTCCCATGCCCGGGTGAAGACGATCCCGCTCATCAGAAGCCGCGAAGGACGGTCGCGCGCTTGCCGCCGGGCAGCCGCGGGATGGCATCGACCGCGCGAACGTCGATCGTGAGCCCCGTCCCAGCCAACTCGCGTTCCAGGCTGGATCCGATGATGTCCGCCGTGCCCGAACCCCCGTCGATACCCGGGACGAACTCGAACGTCGCATGGGCTGGATCAGCCTGGACGAACCGGTACGCTCGGGCCGCGCCATCCCCGGCCGCGATCAGGGCGCGATAGCAGACGTCTAGCAGGAAGCCTGGGGCCAGCCGACGGCCATCGCCCAGCACGAACCCGTCATTGCTGCGACCGGCCAGGTCCACCAGCAGGCGCGTCTGGCGGCCGCAGGTGCAGCGCTCGTCGCTCAGGCGCGCCAGGTCGCCCTGCCGGTAGCGGACGAACGGCATGGTCCGGTTGTGGAACTCGGTCCCGACGACTTCGCCGATCCCGTCGGTCGGCACGCCGTCTGGATCGAGGATCTCGACGTGGACGACATCCTCGTGGACGTGGTACTGGCCATCCGGGCATTGCGAGGCGATCCGGCCGAGTTCCTCGGTGCTGTATTCGTCGCGGACCCGGCAGCGGAGCGTGGTCTCCCAGGTGTCCCGCTCCTCCTGGGTCGAGAGCTCCGAGCCGACCGACACGCCCTTCAAGCCGAGTCGCCTCATTCGCTCCGGGTTGAGCGAGATCAGATCCCGCAGGACCGATGGATAGGTGTGCAGCAGATGCGGGCGTAGCGCCTCCAGCGCAGCCACGATCGACTCCGGTTGGCCGGATGTCGGGATGAACGCCATGGGGTACAGACCAGGCACGCGCAGGAGCGGGTACTCGGACGTGTAGACGTACGCCTGTCGCCACCAGAAGGGATAGCGCCCCCCGGCGGCCCACCGGAGCATCCGCTGGCCGGACAACAGGTATGGCCAGAACCGGTCGGCTCGATGGGGGATCGACATCATCCTCCCGCTCGATCCGGAGCTGGTCGAGATCAGGCAGGCGGCCAGATCGCTGCCCCGGGCGATCGATCGATCCGGATACCCGTCGACGATCGTGGCCTTGTCCATCAATGGCAGAAGCCGGACGTGTTCCCAGGTTCGCAGTGAGCCGGGGTCCACTCCGGCGTTCCGGTAGCGTTCGCTGTAGATCGGGACGGTCAACGCGGCGTGCCTGGCCATCTCGATCGTCCGCCGGAGCGCGAAGGCGTCGAGCCCGACTCGATCCGCCCATTCGCGTCGCGAGTAGACCGGCCAAGCGACGACGGTCATCGCCAGGTTGGTCGCGTACTCGCGCGCGGTCAGGCGGCGGAGCGCCATTGGGCCCTTTCGACGTGAGGCGCCACCATAGCAGCGTCAAGGGCCGGCCCGATCCGGTGCCCCGCTACTTCGGCGGCGTCCAGTCCTTCGGCGTCGTGCCGGGCGGTGAGAAGAGCGCGGCGGCGACCGCCCGGATGGCCGTTAGGTCCGGCTCCTGGGAGTCGCCGTAGCGGGTCGACTTCGGGTGGACCAACGGGAACCGAATCACGGCGCTGACCACGTTCCGGTGCGAGATCTCCTCCATGATCGCCGCCAGCGCGGGCAGCTTGTCGACCGGCACGTCGGATCGAATCGTCCTGCCCACCGCGTCAAGCAGGCCCGGGAGTTGGAACAGGAGGTTCCCACCACTGGTCACCTTGTCGCGGAGGGCAATCAGGATCTGCTGCTGGCGCGCGGCCCGGGTGAAGTCGCTCTCTCCGGCCGCCTTGCGCGACCGCGCGAACGCCAGCGCGTTCGGGCCGTCCAGGTGGTGCGGGCCGGCCGTGATCGACCAGCTGCGCACCCCGAACCCGAACCCATCGTAGCCGGGGTCCTGGAAGCCCTTGGCCACGGTCACGTCGACCCCGCCGACGGCATCGACCATGTCGATGAAGCCGACGAAGTCGATCCTCGCGTAGTAGTGGATCGGAATGTCGAGCAGCGCGCCGATCGCGTCCTCGAGCGTCCGCATGCCGCCCTTCGGGAACTGGTCGCGATGGGCGTCCGCGTAGCCGAGCAGCGAGTTCAGCTTCGGTCCGTAGGCGTTGCCGTCTCCGAGCGGCGTGTCGATCATGTCGCGCGGCACGGACAGGAGCGACACCGTCTTCCCGGCCGGGTCGAGCGAGGCCACCATCATCGTGTCGGTCAGGGTCGCGGCGCGGTTCGGGAGCTTGTCCACGCCCACGAGCAGGACGTTGATCCGCTGGCCTTCGGCCGGCACCGGACCGGGAGCGACGCCCGGATCGTCGGCAAACCCGGCGCCCTGGAAGATCCGTGCGAACGTGTCGCCGAGGATCGTCCCGTAGCGGTAGACCACGAGGTGGGGGAGCACGACCAGCACGGCGATCACCACGATCCCGACGACACCGAGACGCCCTATCGGCCCGCTCCGACTGGTGTCGAGAAACGCCTGGCCGACCGCGATCAACCGCCAGGCCAGCACCACCAGGTTGAGCGTCAGGAGGGTGCCCAGGACCTGCGGCGCGACGATCCAGGCGAGCAAGCGCGCCGGCGACTGCAGCTGGATGAGCACGAGGGCCGTGAGCACCAACAGCAGTGACGGCACGACGAACAGTGCAGCCAGCTGCATGCGCCGGTTGAGCGCCTGGCCGAGCCCGGGGAGCACGGCAGAGAGCCCGGCCGCCGCCAGGCGGCGGCGGTCCGTCGGTCGGGTCTCCGGAGGTATCTGGCGGGCGTGCGCGATCAGCTCGGGTTCCTCTGCGGTCGGGGTTGCAGCCGAGTCTACGTGACCGACGCGATCGAGGCGGCTCCAGCGTCTCGACGACGGTGGGCCGTGTTCGTGCACGGAAACCCGTTGCGTGTCGGCACCGCCATTCGTCCTGCCCCGGGCGCGGGCCTTTCGCTATCCCTCGACCCGCAACGATCGCTCCACGCCGTCGGCCGACAGGTCGATCAGGTAGCCGCGCAGGACTCCGTGGTTCGCCTCGGATCCGGCGTTCACGCAGAGCGTGCCGCCGATGCGGCGCTCCCCGCCGGACTCGTGGATATGGCCGTGGACGCCCAGGACCGGCCGGAACAATTCGATCGCCTTGCGAACGCCGGTCGAGCCGACGGGACCGCGCAGCACGTCGCCGGCCGAGACGGTCGGCTGAAGGGAAGGCGAGAGGAGCGGCGCGGTGTCCAGGCCGGAGTCGTACGGTGGAACGTGGGTCATGATCACGGTCTTGCGGGTATCGCGAACGCCGCGCATCAGGTCGGACAGGCGATCGAGGAACGCCTCCTCGGGCAGCTCGCGCGGCGTCGACCAGGGCGTCGGCGACGACCAGCCCATGCTCACCAGCTGGTGCCACGGCGTGAGCTCCACGACCCGCTCGTTGACGTTCTGGGCATAGGCGCTGTCGGCCAGCACCGGGTCGATGGCGAAGTCGTCGTCGTTGCCGGGCATCAGGTAGACCGGGATGCCGGATCCCTCCAGCCGCTCGGCCGCGAGCACCATCCAGTCGCGCACGCGCCGGGTGATCTGTTCGTGGAACTGGCGGCTGACGAGGTCCGGGTCCGTCTCCATCGCCGCCGCCTCGGCCGGCGAGACGCGCACGGCGTAGTAGCCGACGTCGGCGATCGAGCGCTCCAGCTCGGCCAGCTCGGTCTCCGTGCGCGCGACCCGCCGGCTGCCCAGCAGCGTCGCCCGGAACGTCCCGGCCGGCTCCTCGACGACCGGGACGAGCGCCTTGCCGGTGAGGTCGCCGGCGATCAGGACGGCGTCCACCTTGTAGGTGTTCGCCTTCGTCGCGTTGAGCAGCTTCCGCCAGGCACGCTCCGACGCGTGGATGTCCGAGCAGACGTACAGACGGAACGGCCTGGCCACAGCCTCCCCAGTGTCGCGCGTTTGGCCGATGCGGTCAGTCCGGCGGCAGCTCCCGGTACATCAGCCCGGTGTCGATGCCGCGGGCACGGTTGCGCACCCAGGCGATCAGGAACACGACGAGGCCGGCGCCGAAGATCAGCAAGGTGAAGCTGACGCCGGTTCGGTTCAGGTAGTCGAGCTGGCTCTCGGCCTCGAGCTTGCCGACGAAGTTGATGATCGGGCTGAGACCGGCGAACCAGTACAGCACGGCCATGATCACCACCCAGACCGCGCCCAGCAGCGGCAGCCACGTCACGAACGGGGCGTCCTTGGCCAGGTCGGGTCGGGTCCAGCGCACGAGCAGGGCGTTGACGCCAGGCATGATCCAGGTCAATCCGGCGGCAAGGATGCTGAACCAGAGCGTCGCGACCAGGTTCAGCTTGCCATCCGTCGGCGCGAGGAACCCGAGCCCGATGTTCTTGAGGATCGGGAAGTTCTGGAGCAGGGCGAAGATCCCGGCCGCGACGAGCGCGGTCAGGATCGCGTTCGCCGGGGCGCGCAGCCGCTCGGACACCGCACCGAACCATTCCGGAACCTGGCGGTCCAGGCTCCAGGCGAGCTGGACGCGCGACAGGAACGCGACATAGACCGGGCAGAGAAGGAATGGGAAGAGCGTCACGGCGATGCTGACGAAGGTCCAGATCGGCCACAGTCCGGGCTGGGCGATCGCCGCGGTCAACGGCAACGAGTTGGGCTGGCCGAGCGGGAGATCGGGCGAGCCGAGCCAGTACAGGACGCCCCAGCCGATCTGGCCGTTGACGCCCAGGCGAGCGGACAGGAAGTCCGTGTAGACCGAGTTCATGAAGACGGCCACGACCAGGGCGCCCAGCACCGCGATCAGGATGCCGCGCCGGACGTTGCCCCGGATCTCGCCGCTGATGTAGGCGGAGTACTGGAAGCCGATGTAGTTGAGCAGCACGATCCCGGCCACGAACGAGAAGACCGACGGATCCAGGTTCACGTCGCCGATGACCGCGTTGTCCTGGCCGGCCTTGACCAGGGTGTCCACGGTCGTACCGTTCGCATAGGTCGGCAGGTTCGCGGCGAAGCTCTCCGGGGTGATGGTCAGCATCCCGACCACGAACATCACGACCATCCCGACGAGGCCGATCCCCGCCAGCACCGTGACAATTCGGTGGAACCGCCGGGTCGGCTGGAAGGTCACGATGCCGATCAGGACCAGGACCACGACGGCCGCGAGGAACCCGGGCACGTCCGTCACCGCCCCCGATGAATCGGTGAACCAGCTGTTGGCGCCGGTGAAGAAGTCGCTGCCGGTGCCGATCCCCACGATCCGCCCGGTGATCTGCAGGTTGCGGACGAAAACCGGGACCTCGAAGGCGATGATCGCGACCGACGCGAACGCGAGGCTCCAGCTCTCCATCCAGCCCAGGAACGGCCCGATCCTCGGCACGATCCGGCTGGTGAAGACGTAGTCGCCGCCGGAGCGTGGCATGACGCTGGTCAGGCTGGCGAAGATGAGCGACAGGATGACGCAGGCAAGCCCGATCAGGATCGCCGCGATGCCATAGGTCGTGAACCCGCCGGCGGTCCCGATGGCGACGAACGCCAGCGAGTAGAAGACCGGGTACCAACCGACTCCGACCCCGATGAACGCGGCCGTGTTGAAGAACAGCGCGTTGAGGACGCTGACCTCACGGACGAGTCCCGACGACTGCCTCGTGAAGAGCGCCCGACCCTCGGTCGTCGCGGCCATCGACGCAAGCCTCCAATCGTGGCTCACGACCGCGCCTCGGGGGTACCGCCGCCGCGGTCGCCGGGCTTCGCTCCACCGCCTCAACCCACGGCGGGCGTGCCTTCGAAGTTCGAAGACCGCGCCAGTATACTGACCGTCCCGCCCGTGAAAAGGGTGTAACTTCCTTCGAATTCGCACGTCCAGACGGACTCGGAGCCTGTTGCCGCGATGACGTCGCCCGAAGCCTCGCCTCTCCCGCGGACCCTCGGCGACCCGCTCGCGGAGGCCCTCCGGCTGATCTCGATGGCCGACGACCGCGGTCTCCAGGTCCGGCTCATGGGTGGCCTCGCCTTCCATGCCCAGGCGCCCACCTGGACCGCTCGGATCGACCGCGACGGGCGAGACCTGGACCTCGCCACGCGAGGCCGCGACCGCAAGGCGCTCGTCGAGCTGCTGGTCGCCGAGGGCTACACGCCGGACAAGCAGTACAACGCGCTGTACGGCCACAAGCAGCTCTATTTCGTGGACGTGCCGCGGCGCCGCCCGGTGGACATCCTGGTCGACAAGCTCGAGATGTGCCACCAGTTCGAGTTCGCCGGGCGTCTCGGCGCCACTCACCCGACCTTGCCGCTGGCCGAGCTCCTCATGTCGAAGCTCCAGGTCGTCAAGATCAATCGCAAGGACGTGCTCGATGCGCTGATCCTGCTGGCCGAACACCCACTCGGCGAGGCGGACGGAACGGGCGAGGCCGACGACAAGCGGGCGATGATCAACGTCCGTCGGATCCTCGAGCTGACCTCGGCGGATTGGGGCTGGTGGCGGACCACGACCGGCAACCTCGACAAGCTCGAGGGCTTCCTGGCCGGCGACGTCACAGCCAGCGAGCTCGACGTCGGACGGCCGTTGCGCTTCGACCCGGCCGCCCAGATCGTCGCCCTGCGAGCCCGCATCAACGACGCGTCCAAGTCGACCAAGTGGAAGATGCGCGCCCGCGTGGGGGACCGCTTGAGCTGGTACGAGCTTCCCGAAGAGGTCGGCCACGGCTGAGGTTCGTGCCGCCACTGCGGTGGACCGGCGCGGCTACCCCGCCTCGCTCGACGGGCTTCGGGTCGGCGTCGCGCAGGTGGGCGCCGCCATCGGCGACGTGGCCGCCAACCTCCGGCTGGCGGGTCGCTACGTCCGGCTGGCCGCGGCGCGGGGCTGCGACCTGATCGTTCTCCCCGAGTGCTTCGTCCAGGGCTATTCGATCCGGCCGGAGGTCCTGGCGCTTGCGGAGACGTCGGACGGTGCGGCGGCCGGCGAGCTGCGCTCGCTCGCGGCAGCGACCGGTGTCGCGATCGTCGGTGGCTTCCTGGAGCGGAACCCGGCCGATCCCGACCATCCGTTCAACGCGGCCCTCGTCATCGGTGCGGATGGATCACTGGCCGGCCTCTACCACAAGACCCACCTCTTCGAACGCGAGCATGGCGCGTTCAGCCGCGGCGATGACTACCCGGTGTTCGACCTCGCGCTGGGCTCGGACGCCTCGAGGCCACCGGTCCGCGTCGGTGTCTCGATCTGCGCCGACATCGAGTATCCCGAGGTGGCGCGGTTGCTCGCGCTGGCCGGCGCCCGGTTGCTGGCGGTGCCGTCGGCCGACATGGAGCCCTACCGGGCGCAGCAGGCGGCCAACCTCGCCTCGCGCGCGATCGAGAACAACCTGTACGTGGCCCTCGCCAACACGGTCGATCGACGGCGCGGCGTCACCTTCTTTGGCGGCAGCGGGATCGCCGGCCCGGATGGCAGTCTCGTCTCGGCCGGCTATCTCCGGCCGCGACTGGCCATCGCCACGCTCAGCGACGCGGCTGTAGAGGCGTCCGGCGGCCGGGGCGCCTATCTGCGGACCCGGCGGCCGGAGGTCTATCGCGGGTTGCTCGGCAGACCGCCGGAT
>JBGPVC010000026.1:0-24943 GCA_041491485.1 Candidatus Limnocylindria bacterium | reverse complement strand
TCGGCCTGGCGGTTCCTGTTCGGCGCAGGCCTGACCTGGGGCTGGCTCCTGCTGTCCGCCGAACGGCGACGCGGCCTCCGCGCACTCGATCGACGGGCGGTGATCACGGCCACGGCCCTCGGCCTCCTCTACCTGGGGAATTCCGGGACCTACTTCGCCGGACTCGAGACCGTCTCGCCATCGCTCGCCGCACTCATCGTGTACCTCTATCCGGCGCTGGTGGCGGTGCTCTCGCTTCGGATCGGCCGCCGCCTGCACGGCCGTCGTGCCTGGCTGGCACTCCTCATCGCCCTGGCCGGCGTGGTGCTCGCGGTCGGAGGGATCGACCCGTCGGTCGCTCCGCCGCTGGGCGGACTGCTGCTGATCCTCGCGTCGCCGGTCATCTATGCGGTCTGGATCGTGCTGTCGGCGCGACTGTCGGGCGAGCGGCCCGATGCGGTCGGCCTCGAGGCGTCCGGAGGCGCGTCGGCGACCGCCGCGACGGCGCTGATGATGTCGGCGACCGCCGCCGTCTACTGGCTGATCGCGCTCGGGAGCGGCCAGGCCGTCCTGCCGACGGAGGTGCCCGGCGAGGCCTGGTACGGGCTGGCCGGCGTCGGGGTCCTGTCGACCTTCATCGCGATCCAGACCTTCTACGCCGGTGCGCAGCGCGTCGGCGCCGCCCAGGCCGCCCTGATCAGCACGGTCGAACCGATCTGGACGATCGCGCTCGCCGCGCTGCTCTTCAGCGTGGCACTCACGCCGGTGCAGCTCGCCGGCGGGGCGCTGATCATCGTCGGCGTCCTGGTGGCCCAGACCGGACCAGCAGTCGACCGAGCGCCGGGACCGGCCGTCCGCGTGGCGGACGAGTAGCGTCGCGGATCACGCGTCGAGCTCGCAGGTCCGCCATCCTGACCGGTTGCCCGCCCACGTTGATTGGGCGGAGGAACGCGACGTGGCGCGCCACATCAGCCGCGGGCGCGTGCCAGGACTGTTCGGGCTCCGTCGGCGACGAACGAGCCGTCCGAGCCGAGTCCGATGAACCGGAACCCGAGATCCAGGTGGTGTCGCAGCACCGCCATGTTGAACAGCAGGATTCCGGCAGCCTTGCCAGCCCCTTCCGCCGCAGCGACGACGCGCCCGAGGGCGTCGAGGAAGCGCGGATCATCGAACTGCCCGGGGATCCCCATGCTGTGGCTCAGGTCGGCCGGCCCGACGAACAGGACGTCGACGCCGTCGATCGCGGCGACCTCCGCCGCGTGGTCGACCGCGCCTGGCGATTCGATCTGGATGATCCCGACGATGTGCTGGTTGATCGCGCGGACGTCGGCGTGGCCGAGCTCACCCAGCCCGGCTCCGCGCGTGGAGAGTGCGAGACCTCGCGTGCCGTCGGGCGGATAGCGCATGAACGAGACCGCCTCGGCGGCCTGCTCCGGGAGGTCGATCCGCGGAATCATGACACCGTGGGCGCCCAGATCGAGCACGCGCCCGATCCGCAGCCGGTCGGCCGAACGGGGTCTGACGAGGGCCGTGGCCGGGGTCGATCCAACGGCGTACAGGCTGGTCAGCAGGTCGGACTCATGCGCGGCGCCGTGCTCGAGGTCGATGATCACCCAGTCGAAGCCGGCTCGTCCGCATATCTCGGCCGCCGTCGGCGAGCCGAGCGCGACGAACGTCCCGTACAGCGTCTCGCCGGCCAGGATCCGGGTGCGGAGGTCGGTGAAGCCGGGAACGATCGCGGAGGACGGTCGGTCTGTCATGGCCGAATGATGCCGGTCAGACCCGGCTTCCGTGCACCAGGTTCGGGAAGGCAAGGAGGATAAGCGTCGCGAGGATCACCGCCACGAGCACACCGAGGACCATCCAGTCGAGCCGCTCAAACGGGCGGGGTCGCCAGCCTCCGGTGTTCGTCACGGGATCGATGGCCATTCTCGGGAGCAGCACGATCATCAGGGTGGCGATCGGACCGAGGAGCAACGAGATGAGGAACCAGAGGGCGCCGGGCCGGCCCTTGCCCTGCGCGAGCCCGGCGTTGATCAGGGCCAATGCTCCCCACCCGACCGCGTAACCCGACGACGACATCGACGGCAGGGTGTGCCGCGGGCCGGGTGGCGTCAAGAGCCCTTCCGCCCTGGCTACGGCCCGTTGACCAGCCCGCTCGAGTCGACGACTTCGAGGTCGCGTCCGGTGATGACGTCGAGCTCGTGGAGGACGTCGTCGTCGAAGCGCGGATCGCTGGCGCCGGTGACGTACCACGGCGATCCGTTGTCGGCGAGGATCATCCCGTAACGTTTCCGGGGTGGGAATGCCTCGGTCGTCCCGGTTGCACGCGCTCAGTGGTCCGGTGCCGGGCTCCACCGTCCGGGAAGGCGGAGAGCACGTCGCCTCAGTCCGGGAACGCCTCCGGACCGCGGTCGCTGAGCTCGCGGGCCTCGCCCGAGGCGTCTTCCGGCGGCAGCCAGCTATAGGGATAGCGATCGTCATCGAGCTCGGCCGCCTGACGGGTGATCTGGAGCGGGTTGAATGTGTCGACCATGACCGCGAGCTCCTCGGTCGCCTCCTTGCCGATGGAGGCCTCGGCCGTTCCCGGGTGCGGGCCGTGCGGGATCCCGGCCGGATGCAGCGTGAACGAGGCGATGTCCACGCCGCGCCGGCTCATGAAGTTGCCGGCGACGTAGTAGATGACCTCGTCGCTGTTGATGTTCGAGTGGTTGTACGGCGCCGGGATCGCCAGCGGGTGGTAGTCGAACTTGCGGGGCACGAACGAGCAGACCACGAAGTTCCGGGCCTGGAACGTCTGGTGGACCGGCGGCGGCTGATGGACACGTCCGGTGATCGGCTGGAAGTCGCCGATGTTGAATCGGAACGGCCAGAGATAGCCGTCCCAGCCGACGACGTCGAACGGATGATGCCGGTAGTGATAGGCGGTGATCCGGTCAGTCGAGCGGACGTGGATCACGAAGTCGCCCTCGTCGCGGCGTGGCTCGACGAAGGGAGGCGCGTGGAGGTCGCGCTGGCCGTAGGGCGAGTGCTCCAGGAGCTGGCCGTACTCGTTTCGATACCGCTTCGGCGGCTCGATCTCCGACGGCGCCTCCAGGTAGAGCATCCGTTGGGGTGAGCCTGGATCCGGATCCAGCCGCCAGGTCGTTCCGATCGGCAGGACCAGGTAGTCGCCGGGCCCATAGCGAAGCGGGCCGAAGATCGTGTCGCAGACCCCGCTCCCCTCGTGGACGAACAGCATCTCGTCGGCCACGCCGTTGCGATAGAAGCGCGCTTGCGGCATCGATTCGGCCGGGCGGACGACCCCGAGCACGACATCGTGGTTGAAGTACAGCGGGATGCGCCCGGAGATGGCGTCACCGCTCGGTTCGAGCCCGCCGGTCTTGGTCAGGCGATGGCGATGCAGCCCATCGTCGGCCGCCTCGAGGTCGACGCGACGGACAGCCTCGATGCGGTGAGTCCGCGTCGGTGGCACGAGGTGGTAGAGCAGCGAGCTCCGACCGGTGAACCCCTCGACGCCGAACAGCTCCTCGGCGTAGAGGCTGCCGTCCGGTGCGCGATGCTGGGTGTGGCGTTGTTTGGGAATGCTGCCGCGAGCGACGTAGTACATGCGGTGCCTCCTCGAAGAGGGCCAGTCTAGTGGGGGATGCCGCGGTCCGACCCGGGCTCGGCAGTCAGCTGGTGATGCCGACCACCGCGCTGCGGCGTTCAAGGAGGACGACGTCGCGCCACCGACCGCGGCCATCCTGGCCCAGCCCCCGCTCGACGCCGACCCGACGGAACCCGACGGCCTCGTGGAGCGCGAGGCTCGCGGCATTCTCCGCCAGTACCGCGGCGAGGAGCGTCCACAACCAGGCAGCCTCGGACGCCGGGATGACCGACTCGAGCAGGGCCCGCCCGACGCCACGGCCACGCGCCGCTTCGGCGACGTAGACGCTCTCCCAGGCCACGCCCGCATAGACTCGCCGCTGGGAGTAGGCGGTCAAAGCGGTCCAACCGAGGACCGGCCCGCCGAGGCGATCGCGCGCGACCAGGCGGCAGTCGTGCCGGTGCGAATGATCGAAGTGGTTCCAGTCCGGAGCCTCGCTGTCGAGGGTCGCGAACGTCGTCGCGATCCCCTCGGCATAGATCCGATGGACCTGCGGCCAGTCGTCGGGGGTCATCGGCTCGACGAGGACGCGGGCGCTCATGGGCACTACCGTAGCCAATCCACTGAGCGTCTGCGCGCTGCGGGCCGATCGAGGAGCTGCGGCGTCAGGGTCAGGGCACGGATGACAGGACGATGTCGAGGTTCGCGGTGCGATTGGCGATCACCTTGACCGTGCCCTCCCCGATGGGTCGCCAGCCATCGTCGCTCGGAACCGTCACCTCGATCGTCCAGGTGCCCTGCTGACATGGCAACGTGAAGGTGCCGTCCGGCGAGACCCCGTACCCGACATCGCCTCCCCCGCAGTCGCCGGGACCGCTTCCGCGCCACTGGAGGAAGTAGTCGGCCTGGGGCGGGAGATCACCGGACCGCGTTCGGACCCGGCCGTTCACGATGCCCCACGGAATGAGCGCCGCCCCGGTCCCGTCCGAGCTGACCTCCAGCGCCGCCCCGAACCCGTAGTGGTCCTCGATCAGGTCGACCGCCGCGGGGTTGGCACTCGACACCGTGACGAGAGTCTCGTTCCGGATGACGTCGACGCCGGCTGACCCGAACGCCGCGTGGATCGAGCTCATCCAGTCGCGGTCGGCGACGATCCGGTCCTGCAACGATCCGAGATACCGCTCCGAATACGCCACCTGGCGGAAGAAGGCGCGCGCGCCTCGAGCCAGCCTGGCCCGGATGGCCGCCTCGTGCTCGTCCAGGTGGCCGGTCCATAGGGAGACGAGGCCGGCATTGGTCTCCCGGTCGATGTAGAGGCCGCCGAATTCGTCACGATGCGAGGCGGCGTAGTCGTTCACCACGATGGCGATGGCGTCGTCCATTGCCTCGTCGGCCGCGACGGCCTGCGCTTCCTCCGGGAGCAGCGGGATCTCGAGCAGCGTGGTCGTGGCCCGCGGATCGACGGCCACGGCCTGTACCCAATCGAGATCGGAGCGGAGGCCGAACTGGCGGCGGAGCTCAACGGCGTGGCGAAGCTCGGGATCGGAGGGCAGCGGTTGGAGGCTGGCGGACGGCGGCCCGTCAGCGGGATCGGAGGACCATGGCGGACTGGCGGGCGGAACGACGCTCGGCACCGGCATCCCCAGGTCGCCTGCGCGTGTGCAACCCGCGAACAGCGCCGCGATGCCGAGTGCGACGATCCGTGTGCGCATCTCCCCCTCCGTGCCCCGTTGCCCGCTCAGACGGGTCGCGGCACGACCGGGTTACGGAGGCTCCCCAGCCGCTCGATGGTGAGAACGACTTCGTCACCCGGCTCGAGATAGCGGCCGAGCGTCCCTTCGCGGATCTCGAGCAGCGACCCGCCGCCGACAGTGCCGCTGCCGATGAGGTCGCCCGGCCGAAGGTGCACGTCGGCCGAGGCCCGGGCGAGCATCTCGCCGAACGAGAACTGCACCTCCGACCAGCGACCGCGGCTCGTATCCGTCCCGTTGACTCGGGCGGTCATCGCCAGGTCGTAGCCGTTCGCCCGGCCAGCGTCGGCCAGCTCGTCGGGCGTCACGAGGTACGGCCCGAACGAGCTCGCGAAGTCCTTGCCTTTCGCCGGCCCGAGCCGGACGACGGTCTCCTCGCGCTGCAGGTCGCGCGCCGACCAGTCGTTGAAGATCATGAAGCCACCGATCGCCTCCTCGGCCCGCTCCGGCGAAAGGTCGACGGCCGGCGTGTCCACCAACGCGGCGACCTCCAGCTCGTAGTCGAGCTCGGACGACGCGGCCGGGCACCAGACAGGATCGTCCGGGCCGCGGATCTCCGAGACATTGCTGAAGTAGAAGACTGGCAGCCGGTACCAGGTCTCCGGGATCTCGCCGCCGCGGCGTTCCCACATGGTCCGGACGTGGCCCTCGAAGGCGTAGAAGTCGCGAACCGATGGCGGACGGAGCACGGGCGGGCCGAACGCGAGGTCGGCCGACTCCAGGATCGCGTCGTCGTCATCCGACCGAGGGACGAAGCCATCCACCAGCTCCCGCAGTGCCTCGATGCGCAGGCCGCGGGCCAGGTGGTCGTCCAGCGTGCCGATCGGCTGGCGATGGAGGGCCGAGTTGTGTGCGAGTCGCGGATCGGCGGCGGCCGCGCGCCGGCGGGCCACCTCGAGGTCGAGCCAGCGACCCGGCGCCTCGCCGGCATCGATCGCCGCGGCCAGTTGCCACGGCGCGCCCGCCGGGCCGTGCCGCTCGTGAACGTGGGCGATCTTCACGGCGGGTCCATCCTCACTGCGATCCCATCCTACCCACGCTCGAGTGTGCCCGAGAGGCAGCACCGACAAGCCGGGTCCCGCCGTCGGCGCCATTTCGTCGCAAGACGGTGACTGCCAGCCACACAAGTCGCCGGAGCGAGGTCATCTGGACCGGCGGGACACGTCTCAGCCTCGTGGTGCTGTCTGCCAGTCCCGCACCGAGCGGGGTCGTCCCGGCGAGCCTCGTTCAGAGGTTCCCGCGCTTCGCCTGTTCGCATTCGATCGCCTCGAAGAGCGCCTTGAAGTTGCCGACCCCGAAGCCGCGCGAGCCGTGTCGCTCGATGATCTCGAAGAAGAACGTCGGGCGGTCCTGCACCGGCCGGGTGAAGATCTGGAGGAGGTAGCCCTCCTCGTCGCGGTCGGCCTCGATGCCCAGGTCCTCGAGCGTCTCGATCGGCACGCCGACGTCGCCGACCCGATCGGACAGCGACGCGTAGTACTCGTGCGGCAATCCCAGGAACTCGACGCCGTTGTCGCGCAGCTGGCGGACGGTCCGGACGATGTCGTCGGTCCGCATCGCGATGTGCTGGCAGCCTGGGGAGCGGTACCAGTCGAGGTACTCCTGGATCTGGCTCTTCTTCTTGCCGGTCGCCGGCTCGTTGATCGGGAACTTGATCCGGCCGTTGCCGTTGGTCATGACCTTCGACATCAGCGCCGAGTACTCGGTGTGGATGACCTTGTCGTCGTAATGGATGAGCTGGGCGAAGCCCAGGACGTCCCGGTAGAAGTCGACGAATCGGTCCATGTCGCCGAGCCCGACGTTGCCGACGCAGTGGTCGACCTCGAGCAGCGACAGCCCGGCGGCCGCTCGGGGCGGCGACTTGATCCTGCGATAGCCGGGTGCGAAGACGCCGGCATAGCTCGACCGGTCGACGAACGAATGCAGGACCTCGCCGTAGGTGTGGATGGCCGATCGCCGCAGCACGCCGTCCTCGCCACCGTCCAGCTCGGTCGGGGGGAGCGCCGAGACCGCGCCGCGCGTCGTCGTCTCGCGCCAGGCCGACTCGACGTCATCGACGGCGAAACAGATGTCGTGGACCCCGTCGCCGTGCGCCCGGACGTGCTCGGCGATCTCGCCGTCGGGCGTGAGCGGCGCCGTGAACACGAACCGGATGTCGCTCTGGACCATGACGTAGCTGGCACGGTCGCGAACCTTGGTCTCGAGACCGCTGTAGGCGACCGGGGTGAAGCCCCACAGCGCGCGGTAGTAGGCGGCCGCCTGGCGCGCGTTGCCGACCCAGAACTCGACGTGATCGATCCCATTGAGCGAGAGGAAGTCGGCCGCTTTGGCATAGGCGTCCGAGTCGAGGCGGGCGCCCGCCTGGTTGGCGGCGCCTCGCGAGATGGTCTCCGTCATCGCGGTCTCCGTGCTGCCGGCGGGCGGTCGGCCGCGGACCCGAGCCACGGGACGACCGGTGGTCTTGGCCGCCCATGCTACCCCTCACGTGCCACACTGATGCGCATGAGCGACGAAACGTTTACGCAGCGGCTTGCGGCAGCGGGCCACGGTCTCGATCAGCTCCGCCCCGGCGTCGATGCCCGGGCCCCGTGGCCCCTCGCCACCAGGTTCGACCACGATCCGGAAGCATCCTGGGGTCCCATGGAGCTGCTCGCCCATGTCGCCGAGATGCTCCCCTACTGGCTGGGCGAGGTCGAACGGATCCTGGCCGGACCACCCGAGCCCATTCCGTTCGGCCGAGTTGGCACCGACCCGGTTCGGATCGCACTCATCGACCGCGACCGGGCGCTGCCGACCGGGGAGCTGTACGCGCGCATCGACTCGTGGCTCGAGCGGTGGGGCCATCGCCTGACCACGCTCACACCGGCCCAACTTTCGAAGGTCGGCCTGCATCCGAGACTCGGTGAGATGACCGTCGAGGCGATCGTCGAGCGAATGGTCGTGCATCACCTGGAAGAGCACATCGAGCAGCTCGAAGCCATCCTGAGCGACCAACCGCGGGACGGTTGATCGGCAGGCGTGTTCATCCTGTACGCCATTCCGATCGGGATCGTGGTCGGACTGGTACTCGGCGGGAAGCTGGACCGCCTCGCTGATCTTCGGCTGCGCTGGGCACCTCTCGTCGTCCTCGGCCTGCTCATCCAGGTTGCGCTGTTCGCCGATCCGGTGAGCTCCATGGTGGGCGACGCGGCGCCGGCGATCTACGTGGCATCCACGGCGGCCGTGTTGATCGCGGTCCTTCGCGACGTGCTGGTCCCAGGAATGGCGGTCATCGCCATCGGGGCGGGGTGCAACCTCGCGGCGATCCTGGTCAATGGCGGGTACATGCCGGCCGACCCAACGGCGCTCGCCTCCGTCGTCGACTTGTCGCCCGGCTATTCGAACAGCGTGGTGGTGGCCGATCCCGCCCTCCGCCCGCTTACGGACCTCTACGCCCTCCCGGCCGCTTTCCCTCTCGCCAACGTGTTCAGCGTCGGGGATGTGCTGATCGGGGTCGGTGTCGCCGCCGTGATCGTCTTCGCGATGCGGGCGCGGCCGGCAAGTCCCGGCGGCACCGGGACACCGGCGAGCTAGAGCGGCCGGCGGTACCGGCGCCGGCGGCGCCGGCCTTCGCTTGTCTCGGCCGAGTCCGTCGCGACGATGCTGATCGAGCCGTCGGCTTCCAGCGTCGCCAGCTTCATCTTGCCGACGTCGTCGAGCCCGTGCTCACGAAGCGCGGCTTCGACGTCGACGAGGTCAAGGCCCTGGCGAACGAGCTCCGGCAGGAGCCAGGCGCCGTCACGCCCGATGACCGTCGGACCGAATTCGAGGAGCCGGCGGACCAGGTTGCTGCGAACCCGCAGGAGGCTCAGCGCTCGATTGAGGACGAACAGCGTGAGGATCACGATCAACCCACCCGGAATCGAAGCGTCCGGCCCGGTGATTGCCGGCTGGAGGGCATTGGCCGCCAGCAGGACCAGGGCGAGGTCGAAGATCGTGAACTGACCGATCTCGCGCTTGCCGAAGAGCCTCAGCGCGCCGAAAAAGACCGCGTAGATCAGCGCCGCGCGGACGACCAGTTCGAGGATCGGGGTCCCGAGGGTCCACATGGCTGTCGAGCCGGCGAGGGCCGGGTCAGGCCCGTGGCTCGGGCGTCCCCGTCGCGACGGCCCGCCGGAGGATCTCGAGGACCTTGTTCTGCCCGTCGAGGATCTCGACCTGCTTCTTGCTGAGCTCGTGGAGCGCGACCAGCGTCGCATGATCGGCCATCGCCCGCGCATCGCTCGCCGTCTGGGCGCGGTTGGCGCTCACCTGCAGCGAGATCATGATCGACAGCTGCGGCAGGTTGAGGAGAGTGAGGAGCAGCGGCCACGGCGTCTTGTCGAAACCCACGATGTTCCCGGCAAACAGCCAGATGACGATCGCCGAGGTGATGCCGACGAACAGCCACATCGAGCCGATGAGCCGGTTGACGACATCCGCGATTCGATCGAGCGCACGCTCGCCGGCGACGTCTCGCGACACGACCAGCCTGGGCTCGTGGAGATGGGGCGCTTGCTTCGCCCGTGCCATCTCGGCGGCGTGGAGGGGACCCGTTGGCTCGGCCATTGCTGCCACCTCGTTTGGGATCTGGGGCTGGTCGCCTCAGCAGCCAGTCACTTGGGAGGCTCGTCCAGGACGTTGGTCTTGAGGAAGGCCAGGATCCGCTCGTAGGCATCGCGACGGTTCTCTCGTCGCTCCCAGCCGTGGGCTTCGTCGTCGTACCAGTGCACCTCGTGGCGCTTGCTCTCGATCTCGAGCGCCTCGACCATCTTCTCCGTCATCAGCGGGACGACGCGCCTGTCCTTGCGCCCGTGGAGGATCAGCAGGGGCGCCTCGATCCGCTCGGCGCGATAGACCGGTGAGCCACGGCGATAGAGGTCCGCGCGGTTCGGATCGTCCGGCGAGCCCATCATCTTCTGCAGGTCGAGACGGCCCGGCCGGTCGCCGTGTCGATAGCTCTCGGCGATCTCCGAATCACCGAACAGGTCGATTCCCGCGCGCCACAAGGACGGCTCGTCGACCAGGGCGCACAGGACCATGTAGCCGCCGTAGGAGCCGCCGTAGATCGCCAGCTCCCCGTCGGCCCACGCCTGCCCGGCCGCCCAGCGGGCAGCGTCGACCAGGTCGTGGACGTCAGCATGGCCCCATTCGCCCTCGTTCGCCTTGCGGAACGCCCGGCCGTAGCCCGTGGACCCACGGAAGTCGACGTCGAAGACCGCGAATCCCTCGGCCACCAGCCGGTGTTTGAAGGGGATGAAGCCACGGAACGACTGCGCGGTCGGGCCGCCGTGCACGTACAGGAGTGTCGGCACGCGCCGGCCGCCCCGCCTGCCGGTGGCCGCCGGTGGCCGCCAGACCGTCCCTTCAACTCGCAGTCCGTCGCGGGCCTTGAAGGTGACACGCTCGACGACGGACGAACGACCGGGCGCGACCGCCGAGCGGAGGGCGACGGGGAGCGAGTCGGTCACCTGGCGCGGGCGTGTGCCGGCGGCTGCCACGCCCGGGACGGGGAGCAGCCAGAGATCCTGGGGCCGCGCATCACTCTCACCGACGGCGGCCACCCAGGCCCCGTCGGAGAGCCACCCGACGGAGCGCCACAGGCCATCCCACGGATTGACCCGCTGCCCGGCCGCGGCGAGCGCGACCGTCCGAGGCGACTTCGGTGGACGCCCGCGACCATGCTTGAGAGCCGCTTCTGCCGGAAGGGCGCCCACACGAAGGTCCTGCAGCCCGTCGTGCACCTCGATGTGGACGAACCGCCGGCCATCGGGCGAGGGCAGCGGCGCGTTCCCGACGCCACCACTCGGCTCGCCGTGCTCGCGCTCCCCGCTCGTCAGGACGACTCGATCGCGGCGGTCGGCGGTCAGGTGGACCACCTGGAACCAGCCATCGGCATCCGAGACGAACAGGAGCGAGCCATCGGCCAGCCAACGCGCGCCGACATCGACGCTGTGCTCGCCGGCAACCACGCGGGTGGCACCGGTCGCCACCTCCACGATGGCGATCTGCGACGTCTCCGCCGGTTCCGAGTCGCGCTGGGCCATCACCGCGATCGAGGCCCCGTCGGGCGACCACTCGAACTCCTCGACGTCGATTCCGGTCCCGGTCAGGACGGTCGGCTCGGGCGGCTTCGGGTCGGACGCCGGGCGACCACGCCGCGGGACCGGCGCGTCGATCAACCAGATCTGCGACCAGCCGCGACGGCGCGAGATGAACGCGAGCCGTCGCCCGTCGGGTGACCAGCGCGCCTGGCGGCCGCTGCCCGGCTTGGCCACCACCCGGGTCTGGCGCGACCCGTCGGTCTCCATGACCCAGACCTCGTCGTCGCGGAGGTAGGCGATCCGGCGACCATCGGGCGACCATTGCGGGTCCGAGATCGGCTTCTCGGAGGCGGTCAGCTGGGTCGGATAGCCGCCACGGAGCGACAGCGTGAACAGCTGGCGCGCGCCCGCCGCCTCGGCCGTGTAGGCGACGAGCCGGTCGCGTGGATGGAGCCGGAACTCTCGAGGGCTGTCGACGGCCACCAGCGCCTCGACCGACAGGGTCGAGGTGGCCGCGCCGGAGACGGGCGTGTTGGCCATCAGCGCTCGGCCGCCGGACCGTCCACGGTTGCGTGCGATGGACCGGTCATCCGCTGTCTGGTCACCGACCGCCGGGCCGCCGGTCGACAGGGGTCGTGACGCTCGCCTCGAGCTGGTCACCGAGCTCGACGGTTCGGCGATAGGCGGCCCACACGGCTTCCGACAGCACCGTCCGGAGCCGTCCAGATTCCAGTTCGTGGAGCGCCGCGGCGGACGTCCCGCCGGGCGAGGTCACCATGTTGCGCAGCTCTGCCGGGTGCATCCCCGACTGCTTGGCGAAGAGCGTCGAGCCCTCCAGCGTCTCGATCACCAGGTCGTGGGCGATGTGACGCGGGAAGCCGAGGTGGACGGCGGCATCGATCAAGGCCTCCATCACCAGGAAGACGTAGGTCGGGCCCGTACCGGACACGGCGGTGGCCATCGCCACCATCTTTTCGTCGTCTGCCTCGATCTGGTGGCCGAGCGCGCCAAGCAGCGCCGCGGCCTGGGCTCGCTGCTCGGCCGTGCAGTCGGGCGTCGCGTACCAGACGGTCATGCCCTTGCCCAGCCGCGCCGGCGTATTGGGCATGCTGCGCACGACCTGGTCATGCCCGAGGATCCCGGTCAGGGCGGCGGTGGTGGCGCCGGCCAGGACGCTCAGGACCAGCTGGCCCCGACGCAGGTGCGGTCCGATCTCGCGGCCGACCTTGCCGAGCATCTGCGGCTTGATCCCGAGCAGGATCACGTCGGCGCCCTCGACCGCCTCCACGTTGCTGGCGACGGTCCGGATTCCGTACTCCCGGGCCAGGTGCTCGCGCCGCTCCGGCCGCGGGTGACTGGCGACGACCTGGCCCGGCTCCACGAGCTGTCCTCGCAGCATGCCCGCGATCATGGCTTCGGCCATCACGCCGGAGCCCACGGTCGCGATCGTGGAGTTCGCCAGGGGGGACATCGCGCGGAGTATAGCCGCGCTCAACGTGCGCTCAGGGGCCGCCGGCCCATGTCGCGTGCGCGCCGGCCGTGCGGGCCACGCCGGTGAGGAAGAACCGGCCGGTGCTCGTCACCTGCGTCGACTCGAACCCGGCGCGCACCAGGGCCGACTCCAGGTCGGCGGGCTCGTAGTACACCTTGACGACCGTGAATTCGCGGCCGTCGTCGAGACGGCGGACGGATCGGTCGTCGGCCGGGGTCGGGTGATCCGCCGCGCTGGACTGCGGATCGAACCGCGAATCGATGAACGCAAACGTGCCCCCCGGCCTGAGCCAGCGCCGAACGATGCCCAGGAACGCATCGAGCCGGTCGCGCTCGACGTGGCTGAGCCAGAAGCCGGCGAAGACCGCGTCGACCGCGCGATCCGGCTCGGCCCACGCGTCGCGAATATGGAGGTGGGCGCGGAGGCCGTGGGCAACCAGCCGCTCGCGTGCCCGTTCGAGGGGGGCCGCCGTGCCGTCGTACAGGGAGAGCTCGCCCTTGGACGCGAGGAGCGGCGACCACCACCCGGTCCCGGCGGCCAGCTCGACGATGTCGCCCCGGATCGAGAGGCCATCGAGCCAGCGTCCAGCCGCATCGAGCTCCGCGTTCCAGGCGGCGTCATGGATCGGGCCGCGGGCGTAGCGGCCACGGCGAAGGTACCAGTCGTCGTACTCGGGAGCTCGAGCCTCGTAGTACGCGAGCATCTCGGCGCTCGGGTCGGTGGCGTGGTCCCTCGCAGACGGTGTCGCCCCCACGGCGACGAGCGACGGGCGCACCGCCGCGCCACGCTCGGTCAGTGCCTCGTGGAGTCGGAAGCGGAGGAAGCCGTTGTCACCGGCCTTGCCCACGCAGTCGGGGCAGAGCTGGGCCCAACCCTCGAGGTCGTCCGGCCCCCGGCACGCATGCGGGCTGCCGCACCACAGGCAGTCAAAGGTCGCGCGGAAGGGCATGGACCTACGGCTCCACCGGCGTCCAGGATCCAGGTGGCGAGACCTCGACGAACGCCCCTGGATCGAAGATCTCGGCCAGGAGCTCGATGCCGTCGATGACTCGCGGACCGGGACGGCTGAAGTAGGCGGAACCATCCACGGCGAAGACCTGGTCGCGGCGGACCGCCGCGAGCTCCCCGTAGCCGGGCGGGCGGGCTAGCTCGGCCCACGCCTCCACGGTCTCGGCCAGGTGGAAGCCACACGGCATCAGCAGCAGCATCTCGGGGTCGACCTCGCCGATCGCGTCCCATGTGGTCTGGCGCGACGGCTCCCCGTCCGCCCCGAGGAGATCCCAGCCGCCGGCCCGGCGGATCTGCTCCGGCACCCAGTGGCCGACGGTGAACGGCGGGTCGAGCCACTCGAGGCCGACCACTCGAGGGGACCGCTGCCCGGCATCCCGTCGCGCCTGGACCTGCTGCTCGACGGCCCCGAGCCGCTCGCGCAGCAATTCGACCAGGTCGACGGCGGTGTCCTCGGCCTCGGTCATCGCACCGACCGTGGTGATCGTGTTGAGGATGCCTTCGATCGAGGTCGGTTCGAGCGAGACCACGGTGATGTCCGCGTCGATCGCCCGCGCGACCTCGTTGACCTCGCGGTAGCTGACGGCGCACACCCGGCACAGCTCCTGGGTGAGAATCAAGTCGGGGCGTGCCTCTGCCAGGGCGACCTCGTCGAGGGCGTAGAGCGAGGACCCGCCGTGCACCGCGGCGCTGACCAGTCGATGGATGTCCCGGGACGAGGCGCTGGCCAGGTCGTGAATGCTGCGTGTGACGACCGGCTTGCCGGCGGCCTCGGGTGGGTAGTCGCATTCGTGGGTGACGCCCACGAGCTCGTCACCCAGGCCGAGGGCGTAGACGATCTCGGTCGCCGATGGCAGGAGGGAGACAATGCGCATCGCGGGCGATCAGGCCTGCGGCCCGAGGATTCGCGGTCCCGGCCGCGACTAGCTTGGTTTGGCCTCGTCGACCATGGCCCGGGCGGCCGCCTTGTCCGTGTACCAGGCCGCGTCCATCACCGTGTAGCTGGCCCATTCGGGCGGCAGCGACTCCTCCGGGAAGATCGCGTTGACCGGGCACTCCGGCTCGCAGGCGCCGCAGTCGATGCACTCGTTCGGATCGATGAACAGCTTGCGATCCTTGCCCTCGTCATAGTGGATGCAGTCGACCGGGCAGACGGAAACGCATGCAAGGTCGAGCACGTCGATGCATGGCTCCGCGATCACATAGGTCATCCAGATCCTCCTCGAGGCTCACCGGCCGACGCCTCACCAGCGCGGGAGAGAGAGCGTACCACCGGGGACCGTCAGGGCGTGCTGTCGACGACCCATCGGATGGGGATCTGCATCCCCTTGGCCCAGTGCCCGGGAATGTGGCAACCCACGAGCCAAGCTCCGGTGGCGCTCGTGCCGGTCGCAGCGCCCGCGGGCACCGTCCAGGTCAGATCGACACGCTCGCCCGAGTGCACGACGATGCGCACCCCGGCGACATCGGCCGGAACCTGCACGACCGGGGTCGCACCCGGCGGCGCCCCGACGGTCGCCGCCTCCGCGGTCTCCCAGGCGGCCTGGACCGACGCGTCGCCGATGACCGCCTCGTGGACCTCGAGGCCACCGTTGATCACGTGGAGCAGGATCGTCTCGCCGGGCACGAGGTCGAGCGTCGAGGGGACGAACGAGTAGTCGCGCGCGATCAGGTTGACCTCGCGCGGTGCCTCGGACCGCCCGGGGACGATCGGTGGCGTCGCCGACATGCCATCGGCGGTGCAACCCACGGCCGCGAACGCGACCAGGGCGCCGACGCTGAGCGCCGCGAGACGACCGATCGATGGGATTGGAACGAGGCGCGGGCGCGCCACGGGACGAAGCACGCCGGGAAGTCTAGGGTGGCGCGGCGAAGCGCGACGGCCGGGCGCTCCGGACCGGCATGGTCGACGACGACGCGAGGGTCCGGTCCGGCCTGGGGGCGTCGGCGCCATCGTGGGTGCGCCACGTGGAACCTCGTCTTCGCGGCTTGACACGCCCATACGCTCGGGGCAGAGTGCGGCCCACTCGCACGACCGCGTGGCTCGGCGCGATACCCAGCTCAGAGGTCCTGCTTGGCGATCCCGACCGATCTCCCTGGCACGTCCGCGCCGGGGGCGCAGACCGTCGGCGTGGCCGTCCGCCTCGAGGGCGTGGTCAAGCGGTTCGGCGACGACGAGGTCGGCCGCCGTGTCGCCAAGTTCGTGGCGACCGAGGGGACGTACCCGGTCACGGCGGTCGACGGCATCGACCTGGACGTCTACGACGGCGAGTTCTTCTCCATGCTCGGCCCGTCCGGGTCGGGCAAGACCACGACCCTGCGGATGATCGCCGGCTTCGAGCTGCCGACCGAGGGCCGGATCCTCCTGCAGGGCATCGACGTGACGAACGTCCCGCCGTTCGACCGCGACGTCAACACGGTCTTCCAGGACTACGCGCTCTTCCCGCACATGACCGTCGGCGACAACGTCGGCTATGGCCTCGTGGTCCGCAAGGTCGCCAAGGCGGAGCGGGCGATCCGGGTGCGAGATGCCCTGCGCATGGTCCGGCTGGACGGGTACGAAGGGCGACGGCCGAGCCAGCTCTCGGGCGGCCAGCGGCAACGGGTCGCTCTCGCCCGGGCGTTGGTCAACCGGCCGCGAGTCCTGTTGCTCGACGAGCCACTCGGAGCGCTCGACCTCAAGCTGCGCGAAGAGATGCAGATCGAGCTCAAGGCCATCCAGCAGCAGGTCGGCATCACCTTCATCTACGTGACCCACGACCAGGAGGAGGCGCTGACGATGAGCGACCGCCTGGCCGTGTTCAACAAGGGCCGGATCGAGCAGGTCGGGGCCCCGGCCGAGGTCTACGAGCATCCGGCCACCCGATTCGTGGCGGGCTTCGTGGGAACGTCCAACTTGCTGCGGGACGACGTCGCCGAGCGGGTGCTCGGCGCCCGCGGGACGTTCACCATCCGGCCCGAGAAGATCCACCTGACCGCGCCGGACGCGCCGGTCGGTGCCGACGAGGGAGCGGCGTCGGGCGTGATCCGGGACGTCGTCTATCTCGGGCCCGACACCCGCTACATCGTGACCCTCGACGCGGGGGCCGAGCTGGTGGTCACCCAGCAGAACCTGGCGACCACCTCGACCGAGGCGCTCGCCCTGCAAGGCACGGCTGTCCGCCTCGTGTGGAAGCGACAGCATCAACTTCCCATCGCGGACGCAACGTGATCGGACGAGGAGGAGGAGACATGCGCATCCGAGGACTGACGGCCCTGGTCGCAACGGCGGCCATTGCCGTGGCAGCCTGTTCGAGCTCGAGCGGGAGCGCCGCGCCGAGCTTGCCCACGTCGGTCGGCAGCGGCGAAGGTGCACTGACGGTGCTCGCCTGGCCGGGGTATGCCGAGAACGGCTCGACCGACCCGAGCGTCAACTGGGTCAAGCCGTTCGAGGATTCGACCGGCTGCAAGGTCACGGTGCAGCTGTTCGGCACGTCCGATGAGGCCTTCAGCCTGTTCTCGACCAACCCCACCAAGTTCGACGTCATCTCCGCGTCGGGCGACGCGAGCCTGCGCCTGGTCCGTGCCGGCTATGTCCAGCCCGTGAACGTCGATCTCGTTCCCAACTACGCGGACATCTTCCCGGCCCTCAAGGACCGGCCGTACAACACCGTCGACGGCGTCCACTACGGGATCCCGCACGGCCGCGGCTCGAACCTCCTGATGTGGCGGACGGACAAGATCTCGACGGCGCCGACGACGTGGGCCGAGATGTTCGATCCGACCCAGCCGTGGGGCAAGCACGTGTCGGTGTATGACGCCCCGATCTACATCGCGGACGCGGCGGTCGTGCTCATGCACGACAAGCCGGAGCTTGGGATCAAGAACCCGTACGCCCTCGACGACACGCAGTTCGCCGCGGTGGTCGACCTGCTCAAGCAGCAGAAGCCCGTGATCAGCCAGTACTGGACGGACTACACCAAGCAGCAGCAGGCGTTCGAGACCGGTGACGCCACCATCGGCACGACGTGGCAGGTCATCACCAATCTCCTGCAGGCCGAGACCCCGCCCGTCCCGGTCAGCGTCATCAAGCCGGCGGAAGGCGCGACCGG
This sequence comes from Candidatus Limnocylindria bacterium, assembly GCA_041491485.1. GTDB lineage: Bacteria > Chloroflexota > Limnocylindria > Limnocylindrales > CSP1-4 > SPCO01. Next base: position 6,971 of record JBGPVC010000026.1, on the reverse strand, counting down.
GTGGTCCGACACGTGGATGATCAACTCCAAGACCACCCACCTGAACTGCGCCTACAAGTGGCTCGACTACATCGTCTCGCCGAGCGTGAACGCGCAGGTCGCGTCCTGGTTCGGTGAGGCGCCGGCCAACAGCAAAGCGTGCGACGTGTCGGACGCCGACAAGACGAATTGCGACATTTTCTATGCCGCGGACGAGACGTTCTGGAAGGACGTCTGGTACTGGCAGACACCGGAGACCACCTGCGTCGACGGCCGGACTGACGTGAAGTGCAAGGGATTCGACGACTGGGTCAAGGCCTGGACCGAGATCAAGGGCTGACCGGCTGAACGGGGCGGTGGCTCGGGCGCGACGCGCGCGGGCCACCGCCGACATCGCGGATGATCACCACACCGATCGCTGCAAGCTCGCTTCGCCGCCGTCTTGCGGCGTGGCTGTCCTCGCGTCCCCGGGTTCGGCTGGGGTTGTTGCTGGCGGGGCCCGTCGCGTGGCTGGTGGTCGCCTACCTCGGCTCGCTCGCCGTCCTGCTCGTCAACTCGCTCTGGCAGCGCGACGAGTTCACCGGCCTCGTCCAACGCACGTTCACGACCGGCAACTTCGCCGAGCTGGTCTCCAATCCGCTCTACCGGACCGTGCTCCTGCGGACGGCCGGGATGGCCGTCGCGGTGACACTGACCTGCGCGGTCCTCGCGTTTCCGATCGCGTACTACATGGCCCGGGTCGCGTCACCGCGAGTCCGCGGCCTGCTCGCGGTGGCGGTCGTCATGCCGCTCTGGGCGAGCTACCTGGTCAAGGCCTACTCGTGGCGCCTGATCCTGTCCGAGGAGGGTCTCCTCAACTGGCTGCTCCAGCCGCTTGGCTTGCGCGGCCCGGGGCAGACCGACGTGGGGCTGTGGCTCGTCTTCACCTACCTCTGGCTGCCGTACATGATCCTGCCGCTCTACGCCGGCCTCGAGCGGATCCCGCAATCGCTCCTCGAGGCCTCATCGGACCTCGGGGCGCATGGCCTGGCAACGTTCCGCCGGGTGATCTTCCCGCTGGTCGTCCCGGCCCTCGCGGCTGGCTCGATCTTCACGTTCTCGCTGACGCTCGGCGACTACGTGGCGCCGTCTTTGATCACCACGACCCAGTTCATCGGCAACCTGATCTATCTCAACTTCGGTGCGCCCGACCTCCCGTTCGCCGCCGCCCTGTCCGTGATTCCGCTGCTGGTGATGCTCCTGTACCTGTTGCTCGTGCGCCGGCTCGGCGCGTTCGAGTCGCTGTGAACGGACGTCTTGGCCGCATCTGTCTGCGGATCGTGACCGTCGCGGTGCTCGCGTTCATCTACGTCCCGATCCTGGTCGTCGTCGCCTACGCGTTCAACTCGAGCGGGACGACCTCCTGGCCGCCGGCGGGGTTCACCACCCGGTGGGTGGAGTCGGCCCTCGAGAACACGGGCTTGCGCGACGCGTTCGTCACCTCGATCGGCATCGCCCTCGGAGCGTCGGCCATCGCGCTGGTCCTGGGCAGCCTGGCGGCATTCGCCGTCGCCCGGTACCGGTTCTTCGGTCGCGAGGCCATCTCGTTCGTCGTGGTGTTCCCGATCGCGCTCCCGGGCATCGTCACGGGCATGGCCCTGAGCACGACCTTCGCCACGACCGGCCTCCCGCTCGGGTTCCTGTCGATCGTCATCGGTCACGCGACCTTCTGCATCGTGCTCGTCTACAACAACGTCATCGCGCGTGTGCGACGGACCGGCCGGTCGCTCGAGGAGGCCTCGGCCGACCTGGGCGCCGACGCCTGGGAGACCTTCCGGCGGGTGTCCTTCCCGGCGGTCCGGTCGGCCATGCTCGCCGGGACATTGCTGGCGTTCGCCCTGTCCTTCGACGAGGTGATCGTGACCATCTTCACGGCGGGCGGCGTCACGACCCTGCCGATCTGGATCTTCCAAAGCTTCCGCCTGGCCAATCAGGTCCCGCTCGTCAATGTGGCCGGCCTGGCCGCGATCCTCCTGTCCGTGATCCCGGTCTACCTGGCGTCGCGCCTGACCTCCGACCCGGGCGCGGTCGCCGGGGCGCGAACCTGATCGGTCAGGGCGTCCACTTGTGGCCGTCGACCAGGGCGGCTCCGAGCAAGGCCAGGGTCACGAGGACGCGAACGACCGCGAGGACGGGGCCGGTTCGATCACTGATCCGCTGCGTCATCTGGGCACCTCCCCGACCTGACGGTCGGTGGTTTCGGGCGGTGTGAACCCCTCCGAGGAGTGCCCGGTCCAGCATCGCCGACGACAGTGTCGCCGGGGACGCTTAGCTGCGACTTATCGGCGCCCCCGGCCGAGCGGCTGTCAGTGCCGCGCGCGCCGTCCCGTCGTGCCGGTCGGGCGCAGCGCTTCGGCCTGGCTGGCGCGCCGAGCAAGGACGGCCTCGATCTCGCTGGTCAGGCGCCGGCCGATCGGCGTGCGAGCGAGCCACTCGAGGTAGTCGGGGTCATGGTCGACGAGCTTGTCCACGGACCAGCCGGCGTAGCGGCCAAAGTCGATGATCGTGCCGGCGCCGCCCGGGCTCGATGGCGCGCTGCGGGCGGCGTTGGGCGCATATCCGGCGATCGGGCCTGGAGCCATCCGGTCGGTCGCCCGACGGTTGTGCGATTTCGCCAGCTGGGCGTCGTAGGACGCTCGGGCGTCGGGATCGCTCAGGACCCGCCAGGCATCGTTGATCGCGACCATCCGGGCGCTATCGCCACCGAAATCGGGATGGTGCTTGCGGGCGAGTGCTCGGTAGGCCGCGCGAATCACGTCGGGCTCGGCGCGGCGATGAACCTGGAGCACCTCGTAGAGGTCGGCCATATGCGAACCGTATCGAGCGGTGCTCCAGCCGGAAGCACCCTGATGGGGTCAACCGCGGCAGACGATAGTCCCGCCGGGGCTACATCGTGGGTTCGTACTCGGGCGCAAGGTACCGCTCGGGGTCGTCGCGGAACTCGAGCAGGCAGCCCTTGCCGCAGAACCAGTAGGTGGTTCCGTTGTAGTCGAACGACAGCACGCTGGTCGACGTGTCGACGGCCATCCCGCACACTGGATCCTGTTCGATTGCCATGACGCTCCTCGCTGTGGTACTCCCTGGGAGTATAGCTCCAGGATGCGCAGAGTCCGCTCGGCGCGTACAGTCAGCCAATGGACTCGATCGATCGCGGGCTCGCCCGCGCCAGGCTCCTGGCGGAACGCAAGCGCCTGCTCGAAGAGATCGACGAGGCGGTCGCATTGCCTGAACAGATGACCTACGGCTCCCAGGCGGCCGCGGCCACGCAGGTCTTCGAGCAGGAACGCGAGCTGGCCATGCGCGAGCGTGCCAGCCTCCACCTCGAGGCGGTCGATGGCGCGCTTGCGAGGCTCGACGACGGCACCTACGGAACGTGCATCCGGTGCGGGCGACCCATTGCCGTGGAGCGGCTGGAGGCGTTGTCCTGGGCCGCCCACTGCATCGAGTGCCAGACGATCGTCGACCGGGGCCGCCGTTGACCGGCGCGGCCACCGCGACCGGCGGCGGGCTCGTCACCCTCGAGGCGATCAGGGCGGCAGCGACGACCCTGCGGGGCATCGCCGTCCGGACGCCGCTGATCCCCTTCGACGACCCGGCCGATCGACGCTGGCTGAAGGCGGAATCGCTGCAACCGATCGGCGCGTTCAAGATCCGCGGGGCGTACGTGGCGATCGCGTCATTGACCTCGGACCAGCGGGCTTGCGGCGTGATCACGTACTCGTCCGGCAACCACGCCCAGGGCGTCGCCCGGGCCGCCCGGCTGCTGGGCGCCCATGCCGTGGTCGTGATGCCGTCCGACGCGCCGGAGATCAAGCGGGCTCGCGTGGCGGCCGACGGCGCCGAGATCGTGGTCGTCGGGACCGCCAGCGATGAGCGCCAGCGCGTGGCCGAGTCGCTCGCGACCGAACGCGGGTTGTCGATCATTCCGCCCTTCGACGACGACCGGATCATCGCCGGCCAGGGAACCATCGGTCTCGAGCTCGCCGAGGACCTGGCCGATCTCGCGTGCGTCCTCGTCCCGGTGGGTGGCGGCGGCCTGGCGAGCGGCGTGGCCACCGCGATCAGGGGGCTCCGGCCGGCGGTCTGGGTGATCGGCGTGGAATCCGAGCTCGCGGCCGACGCCCAGGAATCCCTGACCCGCGGCGAGATCGTCCGCTGGCCGGCCGAGCTCGTCTCGCGGACGATCGCCGACGGGACCCGAACCCAGTCCCTTGGCCATCGGACCTTCGCCCATCTGCGCGCGTATCTCGATCGGATCGTGACGGTGACCGAGGCCGAGATCGCCGGCGCGGTCCGCCTCGCCGCCGAGCAATGCCGGCTGGTCGTGGAGCCGTCCGGCGCGTTGAGCCTGGCCGCGATGGCCTTTCATGGTGGCGAGCTCGGTTTGACCGGGCTCCCAGGCTCCGTCGTGGCCGTGATCAGCGGCGGCAACGTCGACCCGGCGCGCTATCGGGCGCTGCTCGCGTCGCCGGTGCCGGCGCGGGGCTAGAACCGATCAGGCGCGCGGGTCGCCGCGCTCGTTGGCGAGCCGTTCGGCCAGCCGTTGCTCCCGAACGCGGATCTGGGCGAGATCGACCTCGGCCTGGCGGTCGGCCCGCGCGGTGGTGCGTCCCTCGGCGCGCATCCAGCCGGCGACCAGGACCATGATCGCGGTCAGGAAGATGAGGTCGCCGGCCAGCCACATGATCCCGGCGGCCAGGCGCTGATCGTCGATCGGACTGGGGCCCCACGGCCGGACCAGCGTGGCGTAGTGGGCGTACAGCACCGTCGGCACGTTGAGGATGACGACGGCCAGGAACGTGTTCTGGGTCATCTGCATGAACACGTGGACGATCCGGATCGGGTGGCCCATCCGCCACGGCGCCGGGTCGAGCCCGACGGCCGGCCACCAGAACAGCAGCGCGGTGGTCAGGAACAATGTGTGCTCGAAGTCATGGATGAGCGGGTCCTCGAGCGCGGCGTTGAAGAGCGGCGAGAAGTGGCTGGCCCACATCACCCCGGCGAAGATGATCCAGTCCGTCACCGGGAAGGTCAGGAAACGCACCGGGCGGGAGTTGAGGAACGGCAGGATCCAGCGCCGGCGGGTCGAACCCGACGCAAGGCGAAGGATCAGGGTGATCGGCGCTGACAGGGCGAGCAGCGGAGCCGCGACGAGCATCAGCAGCACGTGCTGGACCATGTGGACCGAGAAGAGCGTCGTGTCGTAGCGGCCGATCCCCGAGATCAGGGCGAACGCCAGCGTGGTCATCGCCGCCAGGAACGCGATCGTTCGGCTGCGCGGGACGGGGTTTGCCGGATGGAGCGAGTCGACGCGTCGGACCGCCCAGAGCCACCAGGCCGTGGCCCCGGCGATGGCCAGGGTGGGCAGGGGTTCGAAGGTCCAGCCGAGAAGCAGCGACGAGATCGTCGGCGCCTCGCCGGGCACCGGGCCATGGGCCAGGACCGGCGCCGCCGAGGCAGCCACTACGGCCAGCGTTGCGAGCACTGCAACAAGACGCCGGATCGGGACCGAACAGGTCATGGACGCATCCTCGCACGAACGGCGTTCCGGGTAGAATGTCGCCGGTTCGGCCCCGGGGGTCGACACCGCATGCTCCGATCGGTCGTCACGCACCGTCCCACGCGCGCACCACCCCTCGAGGACGTTGATGTCGAGCTCCCCACGAACACGCCGCTCGTCGACCCTATCCGTCGTCGTTGCCGCGCTCGTGCTGATCGCGTTCGCGGCCCTGGCGGTCGTCTCAGGAGCAGGCCAGTCGTTCGTCACCGGGCTCTTCCCACCGGTCGCCGTCACCGAGCAGGGCGCCCGGGTGCGCGAGCTGTACACGACGGTGTTCGCGATCGCGGTCGTGATCTTCTTCGTGGTCGAAGGGCTGATCCTGTGGACCGTCCTTCGTTACCGGCGCACGCCGGGCGATGACGCGCTGCCACCCCAGACGCACGGCAACAACGTCGCGGAGCTGGCCTGGACGATCATCCCGACGATCATCGTCGCGTTCCTGTTCGTGATCTCATGGCAGACGCTCAACCAGGTGGACACGGTGTCGGCCAGCCCGCAGACCAAGATCCGCGCGGTCGCCGGCCAGTTCCAGTGGCAGTTCGACTACCTTGCCGACGACGGCCAGACCGTCAAGTACACCCAGAACCTGGCCACTGGCGAAGGCGGCGGGCTGTACGTCCCGGCTGGCCGCGACATCCAGCTGTCGCTGACCAGCCAGGACGTGATCCACGCCTTCTACGTGCCGCAGTTCCTGTTCAAGCGCGACGTCGTGCCGGGCCGGGTGAACAAGTTCGACTTCAAGGTGGATGCCGCCGACGCCGGCCAGACATTCCGAGGCCAGTGCGCCGAGCTGTGCGGTGCCGGCCATCGGATCATGCTGTTCGAGGTCCACGCGCTGTCGCCGGCCGAGTTCGATGCCTGGCTGGCCGACGCGATCGCCAAGGCGAGCGCGACTCCGGCCCCGGCGCCGAGCGCCCAGCCGGCCAGCGGCCAGCCGGCCCCGAGCGGCCAGGCGACGGGGCCCACGCTCCAGGTGAGCGCGGTCAACATCGCCTACGAGCAGTCCAGCCTCGAGGCCCCCGCCGGGACGCCGTTCTCGATCGCATTCAACAACAAGGACGCGGGCGTGCCGCACAACGTCTCGATCCACAAGGACTCGGCGAGCGGCCAGGAGGTATTCAAGGGGGACATCTTCAGCGGGCCGGCCCAGAAGTCGTACAGCGTGCCGGCCCTCCCGGCCGGGACGTACGCCTTCGTCTGCAGCGTCCATCCAAACATGACCGGCACCCTGACGGTCAAGTAAGGAGCCCCGATGGCGACGACCACCCTGACGCCGGCCGCCTCCACCTATCAGACGGGCCTGTATGCCTGGCTGACGACGACGGACCACAAGAAGATCGGGATCATGTACCTGATCAACTCGTTCGTCTTCTTCTTCATCGCCGGCACGATG
>JBGPVC010000025.1:0-25125 GCA_041491485.1 Candidatus Limnocylindria bacterium | reverse complement strand
GGCGCTGCGCATCCTGGAGGCCGAAGGGCTTGCGACGCTCGCCCCGAATCGTGGGGCACGAATCCCAACGCTGGAGCTCCACGAGGTCAACACCTACTACCGCATGCGGGAGCGCCTCGAGCCACTCACGTTGATCGAAAGTCTCCCGAACCTGTCCGAGGAGCAGATCGCGCTCATGGAGAGCGTCCAGGCGGAGATCGAAGGGAACACGGACGTCATCCGGTTCCTTGCCCTCGACCGTCAGTTCCACATGACCTCCTACGCCGGCTGCGCAAGCAACCAACTGATGTCAGCCACCGTCCGCCTGTGGAACTCCACGCAGCACTACCGCCGTGCGTTCATGCTCGTGACCGGACCGGACCGGGCGTCCATTGTCAATGCCGAGCACCGGCTGCTGCTCGACGCCATCCGGCGCCGTGACGCCGAGGACGCAGAGCGATTCCTCACCGGCCACATCCGTCGAACGCGCGTGGAGCTGACTCGCCATCCAGAGCTCTTCGGGGCGGGGTGACGCCTCGCGAAACGCGCTCGAAGAAGACGAGGATCGGCGGTTGGAGGGGTGGGTTCTCAACACCGGCAGGCCCTACCTGAGTGGGGACCTGCTCGCGATGACCGGGCGCGCGTTGCGTTGACCGCGCTTGTCTCCTGAACCGCCGGACCCGCGGTCGACCGCTATCGACGACCGGCGTCGACAGCCCGGCGTGACAGGGCCAGGGCTTGGGCAAGGTCGCCGCGTTCGGCCATGACGTCGCTCCATTCGCCCAGGACGGTCTGCAGCTGCCCGCGCCGGCCGTACATATCGGACAGGGCGGCGGCTCGTTCCAGGGTGGCAGCCGCGGCCTCCAGATCGCCGCTTGCCCGCTGAGTCCTTGCCAGGAGGAGGGACGCATCGAGGACGGCCTTCTTGTTCCCGTGTTCTTCGGCTATGCGCATCGATTCGGTCGCGAGCAGCAGCGCTTCGTTCACGTCTCCAGAGGCGAGCGCGATCTGTCCTTGCGTTTCGGTGACGTGCGCCAACTGCCAGAGGTCGTTCTGTTCATCGAAGTAGGACCGGGCTTGAGCGGCGAACGTGCGTGCTCGCCCAAGGTTGCCAAGCGCCAGGTAGACGAGCGCGAGCTCGTTCTCGATCGCTGCCGCCTCGCCACCCGCCTCCGTTGCACGGAACGTGGCCAGGCTTTGCGTCCCGGTCGAGATCGCCGCCTCGAAGTCCCCGAGCTCGCGATAGCTCAAGGCGAGGGAGAACAGGAACAGGGCGCGCCGTCGGTCGTCGAGCTCGCTGACCTTCGATCGCGCTTGCTCGAGATAGGCGAGCGCACGTTCGGGTTCGTCGTCTCTCGTCGCCACCATGGCGAGCGCGATCAGCACCCGAACGGGAAGGTCAGGGTCGACCTTCAGGCCAGAGCCGATCTCATCGAGCAAACGCGTCAGGAGTCCGACAGCCTGGTCGCCACGTTCCATCTCATAGAGACCGGACGCCTGCCAATACGTTGCCCACGCCGCTTCTCGGAGCCGACCCTGGGCCATGAAGAGCGTTTCCGCCTCGGAAGCCGCGCGAACGGCTTCGTGGCCGCTGCCCATCCTCGACAGTCCTTCCGCCAGTCCGAGCAGGAGCCCAGCTCGCACGTGGTCCGGCGGCTTTGACTCGAGAAGGCTGCTGAACGCGTCACTCGCGCGGGTCCAGTCGCCTGACGCGAGGTGAAGATCCGCCTCCAACCGCGTCCATGCGTGCTCGCGATCTGAAAGGAGCTCTTCCACCGGAACGCCCAGACGGACCGCGAAGAAGTTGAGAGCCGCCATGGAAGGCTTGACCAACCCGTTTTCCAGGGCACTGACGTAGGCCTTCGTATACCGGCCCTCCGAGAGTTGGGCCTGGGTAAGGGATGCCAGAAGCCGCTTCCTGCGCAGTCTTGCGCCGATCTGCCGTGCTAGTGGCCGATCCGCATCAACATGCGACCGTCGCTTGGTCCGGGTCTCCATTGCCTGTTCCATCCTCAAGCTGCAGTTCGACGCATCCGATGATCGCGGCAGCAGACGAATTCAACCGTCTGGCAATGATAACCAAGCTTGGTAGGGACGGGGTCACGCGACCCTTTTCCACTGACGAGAGAAAGGCGCGACTCAAAGGGCGGCCGACCTCGGTCTGGCTGAGTCGCAGGGCGACTCGCCGCCGACGGATCTCCTGGCCAAGAAGCTTGGCGAATCGGCCACCATTCCCCGCGGTATCGTGTTTTGTAATAGTTGACATTCTCACGGTGCAGACGATACAGTGTCGGCGGAGTCCGCGCCCTGGCAACCGAAAGGAGCCGGGCATGCCCCAGCGGCAGTTCAAGAGGGTTCGATCCCTGGCCATCGCCACGTTCTCGGCGATCGCCGCAGTCCTCGCAGCGGCGGCATCCGTGTTCGCCGGAAGCACGGGAGGGCCCTTTCCATAGAGTGACTCACGTCCGAACGGTTTGATTGCAGACCCATTAGCTTGTGTCACGGGAGCGGGCTCCAACACCGAGCTCCCCAGAGTCAAATATGGATGGACAACTCCTGAAACTCCATGTAGCCTCCAGCCTTGCGAGTCGTCCCGGGGGTGGACAGATCTGGAGGGGTGGTCCGGTGGGGAGATTCGGGTGGTTGCTGGTCGACGCGACCCGGGCCGGCAATGCGGTCCCGTCTGTCAACCGCGACGGCCAGGGCCGTCCGCTTGCCTTTGCACGCCGAACGAGGACGATCATCCGGAGTTGACGTCGCACGCCGCAATCCGGGACCTCGTGATCGGCTGACGGACGCGACCCATGGGGGGAGTGCGGCGGACGCCATTGTTGGCGAGCACGCAAGGCTGCCCATTTCGCGTCCAGCTGCTCGGCCGGGTTCGAGCCACGTGGTGCGGGCGGGAGCTTCGATTTGGGAGCCGGAACGCCTGGGGCCTGCTCGCGCTCATGATCCTGCGGCCGAGGGCGCGACCGCGCGAATCGATCGCCGCCGACCTCTGGCCAGACGGCAGCGTGTCGTCCGCCGCGGCACTCCGTCAGGCACTCTGGCTCGTTCGGTCCGCGTTCGTCGACGTGGGCGCGGATCCCGACGCCGTGTTCGATACCGATGACGAGACGATCGGCATGCGGGCCGGCCTGGCCGTCGATCTCGACGCCATTCGGTTCGAAACGCTTGCCCTGGCCGGGCCATCGAAGTGCGAAGAGGCGGTGGCGCTGTATGGCGGCGAGCTCGCGGAGGGGTTGACTCACGAGTGCTTCGCGCGCGACCGCGAACGACTCGCCGATCTCTTCGAGGACCTGCTGGCCGACGTCGCGGCGGCGCTGCTGGCAAGGAATGAGCTCGAGGCGGCGCGCCTCGCCGCCCTCCGGCTGATCGGCCTCGACCCGCTCCGCGAGGAGGCGCACGCCGTCCTGATCGATGTCTACAGCAGGCGTGGCTCGCGTTCGCAGGTCAGCCGTCAATACCGCCGATTGCGGGCGCTGCTTCGCGAGGAGCTCGGGGTGGACCCGTTACCGGAGACCGACGCGATCTATCGTGCCGCGATCCATCGCACCTGGACAAGGTCGGCACAGCGCCAGCTGGCGACGGCCCTTGCGGCGAAGCCTGGCCTCGCTGCGTCCTACGAGTCCTGATCCGGCCAGATCCTGGGCTGATCGGTCCTTCAGCGAATCATCCGTCGGGCAGCGATCGCTCGAACACGGACCGCGACGCCGGCATCAGTGATCGGTGCCGATCGTAGTGACCCCGCGTCTCGACCTCGTCTCGATCGCGTCGCCCAACACGGAGTCGACTCCGGCTCCGCTCCCTACGGTCGCCGCAGTGGACTCGGCCAGGCGGTCAACGAATGACCCGCCGGTCAGGACACCACGGCCGGTCCAGCGGGCCTCTCAGGGCGTGCCGGTCACCTCGACCGTCCAGGCACACGGCGAGTCGATCTCAAACGTGAACGGCCCGGTGTTCCCGTTGAGGGGCTCGTTCGCGGTGTCCGAGCCGGTCGTGCTGAATTCGCTGGCGAGGACATCAGGCAGGAGCGGACTGGCGTTGGTCCCGTAGAAGTTGAGCGTGAAGCTGTCCTCGGCGGGGCAGGTGAAGGTGTACGCCACGTCGACGCTGGTGCCGCTCGCCTGGAACGGATCGGAGGTGGTGGGGCCAGTGCCCTTGATCGACAGCAGGGACGTCCCACCGGGCGTGGGCGAGACGTCTTCGGACGCTTCGGCGCTGGAAACGGCCTCGTCGGAGGCGACGACGTCGGGCGGCGCCGTTGGACCCGTGACGAGTCCCTGACGACTCGTGGCCGACCCGATCGCCGCCAGCAGGACGAACACGCCGATGATGCCGATCGTAGCGTTCCGAACCCAATGCGACGGCTTCCGTGACGGCGTCCGCTTGGGCGGCCTCCGCACGGGCGGCGTCGTGATCGGGGGCGTCCCCTGGTCAGTCACGAAGTTCCTCCATGCCTGCGCAAGGCTCTCGACCGACCTGACAAACCCGCCTTGCTGTGGGCGCCATTCCCGCGGCCGTGGCGAGTGTCGCATTCGGTCGCGGGCGTCAAGAAGGGCCAAATGACCCGTACCGCTACCCCGCCGGTCCTCACTGGTGTCCCTGCGGCCTCAACCGCCGCCCCGCAGCGAGTCGAGCACTTCGGACAGGTGGCCGTGGGCCAGGCAGGTGACGGTGTCGGCGGCACCGTAGTAGACGGTCAGGCGGTCGGTCTCGCGATCGACCAGCGCGGCGCACGGGAAGACGACGTTGGGAACGTCGCCCACCTGTTCGTAGGGAACCTGCGGGCTGAGCAGGTAGTCGCGCCCGCGGGCGATCACCCGCCACGGCTCGTCGAGGTCGAGCAGCGCCGCCCCCATCGAGTAGACGAAGCCGTTGCATGAGGTCAGCACCCCGTGGTAGAGCAGCAGCCAGCCCTCGGCGGTCTCGATCGGGGTGGGCCCGGCGCCGATCTTGGTGGACGCCCAGGTCCAGGCCACGGGCGCCATGACGTGGCGATGGCGGCCCCAGTGGACGAGGTCAGGACTCTCCGAGTAGAAGATGTCGCCAAACGGGGTGTGGCCGTTGTCGCTGGGGCGGCTGAGCATGGCATACGCCCCGCCGATCCGGCGCGGGAACAGCACCCCGTTTCGGTTGAACGGCAGGAACGCGTTGTCGAGCTGATGGAATCTCACGAAGTCGGTCGTCCAGCCAAGGCCGATGGTCGGCCCGTGGTAGCCGTTGCACCAGCTGACGTAGTAGCGGTCCTCGAGCCAGGTCACGCGCGGGTCGTAGGCGTGCTCGAAGGTGCCCGAGATCTCGGCCACCCGTGCGTCGGCCGGCTCGAAGTGGATCGGGGCATGGTCGATCCGCCAGCCGATCCCGTCATCGCTCCTCCCCGCGTGCAGGTTCATCGTGCGCGAGCGGTCATCGACACGGAAGACCCCCGCATAGCCGCCCTCGAAGGGCACCACCGCCGAGTTGAAGATGCTGTTCGACCGCGGCAGCAGGTCGCGTGGAATGATCGGGTTACGGCTCGAGCGCCACAGCAGGTCGCTCCGCCCCGCCGGCCGATCCTCCCACGGCATGGCCGCGCGAGGGATGGGCGATGGTGCCGAGCCTGACCCCGCGGGTACACCTGTCACCGTGAGCCTCCTCTGGACTTCGATGGTGTGAGCGCCCTTCGTCGAATGTAGGTTGCGGCTGGGGGCCCAAGAAGGGCCGAATGACCCTATGCAGCCCTGCGAACAAGTATAGGATTGGGAGCGCTTCCATTTCGTGCCGCAGGAGGGCGGCTCTTTGGTCGGAAAGGCATCGGATGGGGTCCCGCGCGATGAGACCGTTGCGCGGACGCTCGACGACCTCGCGGCGTTGACTGGAGTCTCGCGCGCCACCGTCTCTCGCGTCATCAATGGCGGAACGGCGGCGGAGGCGACCCGGCGGCGCGTGCAGGAGGTCCTGGCGCGGACCAGCTACCGGCCGAACGCCGCGGCTCGCAAGCTGGCCTCAGGTCGATCGGGCGTGGTCGGTGTCGTCGTGCACGTCGATCCGCACCTGCTGTTCCCCGATCCGTACTTCTCCCAGCTGCTGCAGGGCATCACGGATCACCTCGCCGAGCAGGGCACCGGGATGATGCTGTGGCTGGGCAATCGGACAAAAGAGGCGACGCTCGATCACGTCCTCGGGATGAGCTTTCTTGACGGCGTCATCATCTCCGCCCACACGCTCGAGGACCCGGTCGTCGATGGCCTGCTCGGATCGACCCTGCCCACGGTCCTGATCGGGCACCGCCGCGCTGATCGGAGCGCGAGCTACGTCGACATCGACAACGAACAGGCGGCCGACGCGATCACGACGCATCTCATCACGATTGGCCGGACGCGCGTCGGTCACGTCACGGGCAGCCGCGGCACGGTCGCGGGCGAGGACCGCGTGACCGGGTATCAACGGGCGATGCGGCGCGCCGGCCTCAGGTTCGACCGTCTCATCGTGGACGGCGATTTCACGCGCGAGTCGGGCGTCTCCGCCGCGGCCGAGCTCCTCGAGCTGGGCGTCGACGCCATCTTCTGCGCCAACGATGCTTCCGCGGCGGGTGCCCTCGAGACGATTCGCGCGTCCGGGCTGCGCGTCCCGGAAGACGTCGCGATCGCGGGATTCGACGACGTCGAGTTCGCTGCCCACCTCGACCCGCCCCTGACGACGGTGCGGCAGGCGCTTCGACAGCACGGGATGGAAGCCGCCCGGGCATTGCTGCAGCTCCTCGGTGATCCGGGCCGCGCCCCTCGACGGGTGCTCATGCCGACGGAGCTAGTCATCCGCCAATCGAGCGTGGGAGGTGTGCCTCACGAGTGACGACGCGTTGAGCGGTCTGCAACGCAGGTGTCGCCGCCTCCATTGGTGGAGGAGGCCAGAAGGAGGAAGTGCATGGGTCCAAAGCGAAGGCTAGTGGTCTTGCTGGCAAGCGTGAGCTTGCTCGCGGCCATCTTCCCGGCGGCAACCGGGGCGGCAACCATCCCGACCACGTACCCGCGCAGCGAGACGCTCTACACGAGCGGCACGATGTGGGGCCCGCCCGGTCAGTTCAACCCGATCAAGAACTGGAACTACACCACGGGGACGCTCGGGCTGCTCTTCGAGCCGCTCTACCTGTACAACCCGCTGTCGAACAAGTTTGTGCCCTGGCTGGCCAAGAGCGGCAGCTGGACCGGTCCCAAGGAATACACCCTGAAGCTGCGCGAGGGGATCAAGTGGAGCGACGGCCAGGCCCTCACGGCCGACGACGTCATCTACACCGTCAATCTCGGCAAGCTCGCCTCAGTCCCCTACAGCACGCTGTTCAACTTCCTGCAGACGGCCACGAAGGTCGACGCCCTCACGGTGAAGTTCACCTTCTTGAAGGCCCAGTACCAGGAATGGTCGAACTGGCTGTACAGCTGGGGGATCGTGCCGGAGCACCTCTGGAACGGGCGCACCGAAACGGAGGTCATGAACGACAACCCCAACCCGATCGGATCCGGCCCGTACTCGCTGCTGACCTATGACCAGCAGAAGGTCGTGTGGGTCAAGAACGACGCCTGGTGGGGCAAGTCGTTGCTCGGCCTGGATGTCAAGCCCAAGTACATCATCGACTCGGTCAATGCCAGCAACAACGTGTCTCTCGGGCAGATGCTCGGGGGCAACATCGACCTGAGCAACAACTTCCTGCCGGGCATCAACAGCATCACCAGCGGGATCGGCGGATATGGCATCCAGACCTACTATCCGAAGGCCCCGTTCATGCTGTCGGCCAACACGGCATGGCTCGCGACGAACGACGTCAAGAAGCCGATGAACGACCCGATCTTCCGACGCGCGCTCGCCGAGTCGATCGACGTCAGCAAGATCGTCAACAACGTCTATGGGAACATCGTCAAGGCGGCGAGCCCGACCGGCCTGCTGCCGACGTGGGACCAGTACGTCGACAAGACGGTCGTGGCCAAGTACGGGACCAAGTACAACCCGACCGACGCCAAGAAGATCCTGAAGGCTGCCGGCTACAAGCTGGGCAGCGACGGCTTCTTCCGCAACAAGGACGGCTCGAAGATCGATCTCGAGATCATCGTTCCGAGCGGCTGGACCGACTGGATGGCCTCCATTCAGTCCATCGCCCAGAGCGCCAAGACCGGCGGGATCAAGATCCACACGGCCTTCCCGTCCTACAACGATCGAACCGACAAGATCCAGAAGGGCAAGTTCGACCTGGCGATCGTCAACGACGCCCAGATCTCCAACACCCCATGGACGTACTACAACTGGATGTTCCGCCAGCCGATCCAGGCTGTGCAGAACGCCGGCAATGACGGCCGGTACAAGAACGCGAAGCTCTGGAGCCTTGTCCAGCAGCTCAACGTCACCCCGACCAGCAGCACGACCGCGATGAAGAAGATCATCTCGCAGATCCAGACGATCCAACTTCAAGACGTGCCGATCATTCCGCTTTGGTACAACGGCGCGTGGTCGCAGGCGAGCAACGCGGTCTGGACGAACTGGCCGTCGTCATCGGCCAGCAGCCCGCATTACTTCCCGGTCACGTGGGGCGGCTACTGGAACATGGGCACAGTCCTCATGCTCACCGAGCTGAAACTGGCAGCCCAGTAGACGCCTCTCGGGAGTTCCTGTCCCTCCCCTCGCACACCGGCGGGAGGGACAGGGGCTCCCGACTCATTCGCGTGCTTCGGGAGGCGTCGTGCGCCGCTATTTCCTGCGCAAACTCGTCACCTACATCCTGACGTTCTTCGTCGCGGTGACGGTGGACTGGGCGATCCCGCGCTTCATGCCCGGGGACCCGGTCACGGGCATGCTCTCGCGGATGCCCCTGCAGCCGGATGCCGCCAACCGGATGATGGGGTACTTCCTGAGTGCCTTCGGGCTCGACAGGCCGGTCTGGGAGCAGTACCTCAACTTCTGGGGCGCGCTCCTGCACGGTGACCTGGGGATCAGTGTGTGGCTGTTTCCGCAGCCCGTCGTCAGCGTCATCATGGGGGCGCTGCCGTTCACCCTCGCGCTGCTGATTCCCGCGATCATCCTGAGCTGGATCGCCGGCAACCAGTTCGGCGCGTACGCCGCTCGGCGGAAGCGGCTCGACAACATGGCCCTGCCGATCGGGTACATCCTCACCGCGACGCCCTACATGTGGCTGGGCATCCTGCTCGCCTGGGGGCTCGGGTCGGTGCTGAAGATCTTCCCCCTCGCGGGCGCGTACGACCTCTCGATGTCCCCGACGCTCACCTGGGAGTTCTTCCTGAGTGCGTACACCCACTGGCTCATGCCGTTCCTGTCGCTCTTCCTGGTCCTGTTCGGCGGGTGGGCGATCGGCATGCGGAACATGATCATCTACGAGCTGGAGTCCGACTACGCGCACTGGCTCGAGGCGCTGGGCGCGCCGCAGGGGCTGGTCCGGCGCTATGCGTTCCGCAACGCGGTGCTGCCCCAGGTCACGGGACTCGCGCTGTCGCTTGGCGTGGTCGTGGCCGGCGCATTGGTCACCGAAGTGGTGTTCTCCTACCCGGGTCTCGGATACCTGGTCCTCCAGGCGATCCAGAATGAGGACTACTTCCTGCTCCAGGGCGTGTTCCTGTTCGTGATCATCGGCGTGCTCGTGGCGAACTTCCTCATCGACATCGCCTACGTCGTGGTCGATCCGCGCACTCGGGTCGGAATGCAGGGGGGTGCGGGATGAGCGCACCCGGCGAGGCTCCCATCGCCGCGCCAGGGACGATCGGCGAAGGATCGGCGCCTGTGGGGATGCATGCGCCGGAGGTGGTCCCGGGCGTCGCCCCTGTACGACAGCGGCGCGAGATCCTGTACTTCGCGCTGCGCGACAAGCGGATCCTGTTTGGTGCGGCCGTCGTCCTCTTCTTCGTGATCCTGTCCATCGTCGGTCCCGTCCTCGATCCAACCGATCCACAGGCCTTCGACGGCCCGACTGGCGCGCCGCCGAGCGCCGACTTCTGGTTCGGGACCACGACCTTCGGCGAAGACGTCTTTGCGCAGTTCGTCAACGGCCTGCAGGCCACCTTCCTGGTCGGGCTGCTGGGCGGTGGACTCGCGGCCTTCGTCGGCATCGCCATCGGGTTTGTCGCCGGCTACCGTGGCGGGATGGTGGACGAGGTCCTCAACATGATCACCAACATCGTGCTGGTCATCCCGACCCTCGTCGTTCTGGTCGTGATCGCGGCCTTCCTCAGCGCTCGCGGCGTGGTCGTGGAGGCCGCCTTCATAGGATTGACCTCCTGGCCATGGGCGGCACGTGCGATCCGCGCCCAGACCTTCTCGCTTCGATCCCGTGAGTTCGTCGACCTGGCGAACCTGAGTGGGCTCAGCAGCTGGAAGATCATCTTCCGTGAGATCGCCCCGAACATGGGCTCATACCTGTTCATGACCTTCATCCTGCTGTTCGGCGGCGCCGTCCTGATCGCCGCGACCCTGGACTTCATCGGTCTCGGGCCGACGGAAGGGATCTCCCTGGGCCTGATGATGAACAACGCGGTCCTGTGGAGCGCGCTGCAGCTGGGGATGTGGTGGTGGTTCATCCCGCCAGGGTTGGGCATCACGGCCATCGTCGGAGCGCTGTACGTGATGAACGTCGGGCTCGACGAGATCTTCAACCCCAAGCTGCGGGAGATGTGACGCGGTGAGCTTGCAGGTCACGGACCTACGGGTCTACTACCGGACCCTGGCCGGCGATGTCAGGGCGCTCGACGGCGTCACGTTCAAGATCGCCGACGGCGAGATCATGGGCCTGGCCGGTGAGTCCGGTTGCGGCAAGTCCACGCTCGGCAAGAGCCTGACCCATTTCGACAGCCGCATGCGCTACGTCGCGGGCGAGGTGCTCCTCGACGACGTCCCGCTGCCGATCATGGACTCGGAGGCGATGGACGAGTTCCGGTTCTGGAGCGTGTCGATCATTCCGCAGTACGCCATGAGCGCGATGAACCCCACGCGCAAGATCGGCAAGATGATCGTCGACCTCCTCGAGTCGAGGGGCGAGGACGGCGCCGCGATGCGGCCCGAGATCGAACGACGCCTGGAGCTTGTCGGCCTGCAGCGGGACGTCCTCGACCGGTATCCCATCGAGCTGTCGGGCGGCATGAAGCAGCGGATGGTCATGGTGATCGCCACGTTGCTGAACCCATCGCTGCTGATCGCCGACGAGATCACCTCGGCCCTGGACGTGTCGACGCAGAAGGCCGTCGCCGAGACGCTCATCGAATTCCGTGACCGTGAGCTCGTTCGCACGATGATCGTGATCACCCACGACATGTCGATCCTGTCCCAGATCGCCGACACGATCACGGTGATGTACGCGGGCAAGCTGGCCGAGAAGGCCGCGACCGACGTGATCATCGGAGCGCCGAAGCACCCGTACACCCGCCTGCTGATCTCGTCGCTGCCCGAGGTCGGCATCAGGTTCGCGGACAAGCGACTGACGGGGATCCCCGGCAACCCACCGGGTCTGCTCGACCCACCTGTTGGTTGTCGCTTCCAGGCGCGGTGCCCGCTCGCGGACGAGCAGTGCCGCCAGGAGCCGCCATTCGTCGAAGTCGAGCGCGACCACCACGTTGCCTGCTGGAAGGTGTCGTGACGCCGTGCTGACACTCGAACACCTCACGAAGATCTACAAGGTGGGCACCTTCGGCGGCACGGACCTGCCGGCGGTGAAGGACGTCAGCTTCAACGTGGACGCCGGCCAGGTCGTTTCGCTGATCGGCGAGAGTGGCAGCGGCAAGACCACGATCGGGCGAATGATCCTGCGCCTGACCCCGGCCACACGCGGCACGATCACGTTCGACGGCCAGGACGTGCTCAAGCTGCCGCGCCGCGGGTACTACCGCCTGGTCCAGGGCGTGTTCCAGGACCCGTTCAGCTCGTACAACCCGATCTTCAAGGCCGACCACGTCTTCGCCATGATCCGCGGCGTCTACTTCCGTGGCATGCCGGATTCGGAGTGGAACGCCCGCCTCGAGGCGGCCCTCGAAGCTGTTGGGCTCGACCCGGGCCAGGTGCTCCACAAGTACCCGCACCAGCTGAGCGGCGGTCAGCTCCAGCGCCTCCTGATCGCCAGGGCGCTGCTCCTGGACATCCGGCTCCTGATCGCCGACGAGATCATCAGCATGCTCGACGCGTCGACGCGCATCGACGTGCTCAACCTGTTGGGCGACCTCAAGGCCCGCGGGCTGGGGATCCTGTTCATCACCCACGATCTGTCGCTCGGCTACTACAGCAGCCAGCGGACCGTGATCCTGCTGCGCGGCGCGATCGTCGAGATGGGCGCGACCGAGAAGGTCTACGGCAACCCGGTCCATCCCTATACGAAGATGCTGATCGCCTCGGTGCCCCTGCTGCACAAGAAATGGCGGCAGGTGGCGCAGGAGCTCGCGGCGACCGGAACCCCGGCGGCAGACCAGTGCACGTATCATTCGATGCACCCGGTGGACCATGGCGCCGGCGCGTCAGCCGTCGCACGGCCGGCACTCGCGGAGGTCGAGGAGGATCACTTCGTGGGCTGCATCCGTCCGTACGTGAAGGGGTCCTGCTGAAGGCCGGTCGGCGGCGACACGCGATGCAGGTCCCCGCGCGACTCGCGGGACCCCGAACCCGTCGGTCACTTCACGAACGCCGATGACCGGCGGCTCGAGTCTTGGGATCGTGATCCTGGCGGTCGCCGACCTTCCGCGCTCGGTTGCTTTCTACCGTTCGGCCTTCGGCTGGACCGCCAGCGTCGACACGCCGGTCTACGTCGAGTTCCAGCTGCCGGCCGGGATGCGGCTCGGGCTCTACCGGCGCGATGGCTTCGCCCGGAATATCGGCGAGGCACCCCACGAGATCCCGCCGGGAACGGTCGCCGCGACCGAGCTGTACCTGTTCCCGGACGATCTCGAGGCGACCGTGGAGCGGCTGGTCTCCGCCGGAGGGCGGCCGTTGAGCGCGCTCATCCGGCGCGACTGGGGCGACGAGGTGGCCTACTTCGCCGATCCCGATGGCAACGTCCTCGCCCTGGCGCGCTCGCCCGGCGCCTGACCGGCGACGTCCGGCCAGCGGGAATGCGGCCGCGATCCGGCAGAATACGGACATGAACATGAGATTCGGGGCACAGCTCTGGTCGCAGCAGACCAGCTGGCCCGACTTCCGCGACGCCGCGCTCGCCGCCGAGGCCGCCGGGTGGGATTCGGTCTGGACCTGGGATCACCTGCTGGCCATCTTCGGACCATGGGAGCAGCCGATCCTCGAGGGCTGGACGACCCTCGCCGGCGTCGGCGCGGTCACCAACCGGATCCGGCTTGGATTGATGGTCGGGGCCAACACCTTCCGGAACCCGGGGCTCACGGCGAAGCTGGCGACGACCCTTGACAATGTCAGCGGCGGCCGGGCGGTCCTCGGGATCGGCGGCGCGTGGTTCGAGCGGGAGCACGAGGCGTTCGGGATTCCAGATTGGGGGACGGGGTTCGGTGAGCGGCTCGACCGGCTCGACGAGGCGGTCATGATCATGCGAAGGCTGCTCGATGGCGAGCGGTTCAGCCATGACGGCCGCTTCTACCACCTGGTCGACGCCCTGTGCCAGCCGCGGCCCGTGCAGACGCACCTGCCGATCCTGGTGGGAGGCTCCGGTCCGCGCAAGACGCTGCGGACGGTGGCCCTCCGGGCCGATGCCTGGAACACCTCCGGCACGGTCGACGAGGTCCGCGACAAGCTCGCCATCCTTGATGAGCATTGCGCCGCGGTCGGGCGGAACCGGGAGGCGATCGAGCTGACGATCAGCTTCCCGATGGTGATCCGCGACGATCCATCCGAGGCAGAGGCCGCCTATGAATCGACGCTGACCGCGAACGGCGTGGAGGACATGCGCGGCGCGCTCGTGCTGCTCGGCCCGCCCTCGACGATCGCGGATTCGTTGCGGCCGTACCGCGACCTCGGCTTCGGGACCGTGATCGCCCGCCTGCCGGCACCACATGACCGCCAGACCATCGAACGGATCGGCGAGGTCGACGCCCACCTCGCCTGACCACGGACCCGGAACGCGGTGAGCGACGATCGCGGCGGCTCGGAGCCACCCAATCGCTAAGCGCGCTTCGAGAAGTTGGTCTCCTTCACCAACCGACCGCTTCGATCGTAGGCCCGGCTAGACGTCGTCCGGCTGATGAAGCGGGAGTCGAAGCTCGACCGGGTCGCCCAGCCACGACGTCGCCGGGGTGGCCCAGTAGCGGGCCATCTCCTCGAGACGCCGGGCGTACGTCCCGCGCGCCGCCTCGAACGCCGGCCAGGCGACCTCCTCGGGAACGAGGCGGTAGCCCGCTGCACGGAGGCGATAGCAGGCGGCCTCGAAGTCCGAGCGATCCAGGCTCCCGGGTTCGCCGATCCGGAAGCCGAGGTTATGGATGTCCTCGACGAGGTGCGTGCCGACGCGCTTGAACAGCTTTGCCTCACCGCGGGGTACGTCCTCGATCGTGGTCAGCACGAGGCTGGCCGCGTCGAGGACGCTCCCGAGCGCGCTGATCCACGACAGGTTGTCGTGGCTCGACCGGAAGAACCCGAGCAGGGGATAGGCGATGTGCGAGTCGAGGACCTCGACGGCCCAGCGCTGCCAATCGTCGAACAACCTTGGCAGCCGATCGACGAGGTTGAGCTGGGCGTACGTCTCGAGCAATGCCACGGCCGAGGGAGGCCCGCCGGCCGCCGCCTGCAGCTTCACGACCTCGATTTCGCGTCGCTGGTACGAGCCATAGAGCGAGAACAGGAAGGTCACCACGAGCGCCACCGCACCCAGGCCACCCACCGCGGCCGTGGTCACGATGATCCGGGCCGGGGCACCGTCGGCCACGATGTCGCCGAACCCGATCGTGAGGAGCGAGGTCGCCGCAAAGTAGATCGTGGTTCCGAGGTCGGCAGGGACCGGCCGGAGCTCATCCCGGATCGCCCACAGGATCAGGCCGTACCCGACGATGAGGGCGATCAGCCACGCGGCCAGGAGGGCAACCGTAACCGCGGGCGCGAAGAGACCGAGCATCGTGTCGTAGGCCCGGCCGTGCTGGCCATCACGGATGGTGCGGATGGCTCGCCAGGAGCCGCGTACGAGGTAGCGCGCAATTCGGAACCAGCCGGGCGTCGGGCGCGGAACGACGACGGTTTCGAACAGGTCCCAGAACGTGAGGGCGAGCAGGAAGACGCCCAGGGCGAAGGCGATTGGCTCCATCGACTTGTGATGATCCCACGTCGGGGTTGGATGGGCGTGGCGGCGACCGTCGCAGTCGTGACTCGGCAAGGTTGGTCGGTTGCCGGTGACATCGGAGAGCCGCGCTGGCCTGAGCGTATGCTTCGGAGGCCTCGTCCCGCGTGGGCCGTTCGCCTGGCCGGCAGGGAGTCCCATCATGAGCATCGATCAGCCGTCGACCCCACCGGGGACCGACCTGCAGCGGTGGGTACGGATGCGCCGACGCCTCGACGCTCCGCCCGACCGCGTGTACCGGACGTGGGCCGATCCCGAAGAGCTGGCGCGTTGGTTCCCGGAACGCATCGAGGGTGGCCTCGCGGTGGGATCGCGCTCCACGCTCGTCTGGTCCGATCACCGCGTCTGGTGGGACGTGACCCTGGCCACGCCGAACCGGATCTTCGCGTTTCGTCGGGCCTGGCTCCCGGACGAACGCCTCGTCACCGACGCCCGGATCACGATCGATCCGGCCGGCTACGGCAGCCGGCTCGAGCTCGAGGACGGACCCTTCCCGCTCGGCCTCCCCGGCGCAATCGACGCCTGGGCCGAGGCAATCGAAACCTGGAGCGATGCGCTCGCGAAGCTCCGAGCCCACATCGACTTCAGCGTCGACATCCGCCCGCGCGGGTAGCTGCGCTCGACGGGACTACGCGACGAGGTCTCGCTTCCGGAAGATCCAGACGGCCAGGGCCCAGGTCACGATCGCGATCGCCCCGAACAACATCATCGGGCCGAGCGGCATGACGCCCTGATCGATGGCGGACGTCGACCGCAGGTAGCGGAAGACGCTGATCGTGCCGAGCCAGTCGAGGTCGGCCTGGAGCCTCGACACCGCATCGAGCAGGTACATCGCGAGCAGGCCGCCGGCCACGACACCCGCCGTGATGGACCGGCTCAGCGTCACGACCGACAGCAGCGTCGCGGTTCCCCCGAGGGCACAGGCGAACAGGAAGAGCACGGGCACCTCCATCAGGAAGCGCGCGTTGTCGAAGTTGGCGTTGACGACGGCGCCGACCACGAGCACGCCGACCACCACGGCCAGCGACAGGCCGGCGAGCACGACGACCTGGCCCGCGATCCCCGTGGCGAGGTAGCGTGCTCGGTCGATCCGGGTCGCGAGCGGAAGCTCGATGAATCCACGCTCGAGATCCGCGGCCACCTGGCGAGTCCCGAGGATCGTGCCGGCGATCGCCGCGATGATCGGCCAGAGCATGCTGGCGATGTACGTGTTGAAGAAGATGCCGTGATTGGAGAGCGTGCCCTCCATGCCGAAGGCGGCCAGCATCCCCTTGGGGAAGACCGCCATGTAGTCGTCGATGAGCTTGGCGTTGTCGCGGATGACCGGGTAGAAGGCCGCGATGAACGCGCCGTAGGCAAGCACGATGATGCCGAGCCAGATGGCCAGCGAGCGGCTGCGCCGCAGCTCCAGGCGGAGGACCGTGCCGATCATCGGACCGCTCCGGCTGGTGCGGCCACGTTGGGCCCGGCGCCGGGAGTCTGGTCCTCGTAGAAGCCCAGGAAGACATCCTCGATGTCGGGCGTGGCGATGGACACGTCGCGCACGTCGAGCGCTGCCAGCCGTCGCAGGAGCTCGTTGACCTCGCCCTGGATCATCAGGTGGACCATCTGGCCGTTGCTCGCCAGGACGCGAACGTTCGGCAGGTCGAAGACATCCTGGGCGGGTACCGACCCGAGGACGAGATTGACGGCCCGCCAATGCGACGCCAGGAGTGCCTGGACGGACGCGACGTCGACCAGCCGACCCTCGCGGACGATCCCGACTCGATCGCAGCAGCGCTCGACCTCGGGCAGATTGTGGGATGACAGGAAGACGGTCTGACCGGCGGCGCGCGCCTCGGCCATCAGGGCCAGGAACTCCCGCTGCATCACCGGATCGAGCCCCGTCGTTGGCTCGTCGAGCACCAGCAGCCGTTCGGTGCCCATGAAGGCCTGGACCACGGCGACCTTCTGGCGATTGCCGCGCGAAAGCTTGCGGATGGGGACCGTCGGGTCGAGCTCCAGGCGCTCCGCCAGGCGGCGCCAGGCCCCGGGCTTCAGGCCACGCAGGTGGCCCAGGACATCGAGCTGGGCGGCGGCCGGCATGTCCCCGAGATAGGCGGGATCGCTGCCGACGAACGCCACGTCCCGATGAGCGAGTGGGGCCTCGCGCCAGCAGTCGTGCCCGAAGATCGTGGCCTGCCCTTCGCTCGGACGGAGGAAGCCAATCAGCACGCGGATGGTGGTGGTCTTGCCTGCACCGTTCGGACCGAGGAACCCGAAGGCCTCGCCTTCGGCCACCTCGAAGCTGACGTCGACGACGCCGCGCCGGCGTCCATACCGGCGGGTCAGGTTCATGAGCTCGATTGCCGGCATCGCTTCCTTCCTGTGTCGGGCTGCACGAGGAAGCGGGCGGATGGCCCGCATGGCTCATGGTCGGCGGCCGGTGTCCGCCTGACGAGTGCCGATCAGCCCGTCATCGAAGGCCGGTGCTCACGTCCCCGGCTGCGCGCGCCGGGTGCGTCTCCCGAGCGCGACCGCCACCACTACTGACCGTAGACCGTGGTGTAGCGCCGGTGCAGGCGCTCGACCGCATCCTCGGGGAGGACGTCCGGCGTGCCGAGCTGCAGGGCGGCGAATACGGTCGCCGCAATGTCCTCGACCATCACCGCCGACTTGACCGCCGAACGAGCAGAGCCACCGATGGTGAAGACGCCGTGGTTCTTGAGCAGGATCGCCGTCGACTGCCCGATCCCATCGACGACCAAGCTGCCGATCGAGTCGTCGCCGATGAAGGCGAAGCCTGCGCACGGGATCTCGCAGCCGAACTCGTCGGCCTGCGCCGTCAGGTAGACCGGGATCGGCCGTCCAACCGCGGCGAACGCGGTCGCGTAGCGCGAGTGGGTATGCACCACGCCGTTGACGTCGGGCCGGTGGCGGTAGATGTAGAGGTGGCTGGCCGTATCGGACGAAGGCCTGAGGTCGCCGTCGACCACCTGGCCGTCGAGATCCACGACGACCATGCTCTCGGGCGTGAGTTCCCCGTACCTGACGCCGGATGGCTTGATGGCTACCAGCCCGCTCTCCGGGTCGCGGGCACTGACGTTCCCGCCAGTCCACACGGCCAGCCCGTTGCGCGGCAGCTCCTCGTGCAGGCTGACCAGCTCGCGACGCAGCGACTCGAGGCGCACCGGTCAGGCCTCCACGGTCGCCGGCTCCGCCGTAGCTGGCGTCGCCGGGGTTGCGGCCGGCATCGCACTCGACGCGGTGGCAGCCTCGCTGCGCAGTCGCCGCAGCGTCTTCATGACGTCGTTCTCGCCGCGCCCGAAATAGTCGTGCAGCCGGACGTACTCACGGTAGAGCTGGTCGTACGTCGCGACGTGTTCGGCGATCGGCTCGTAGCCGCGATCCTTGAGCCTCGCCATCGCCCTCGCCGCGTCCTGGATGGTACGGTGTCCGCCGGCCTCGGCTCCCGCGGCAACGGCCCCGAACATCGCCGAGCCGAGGGCCGGCGTCTGGTCTGACGCGCTCAGCCTGAACGGCCGGCCGGTGACGTCGGCGTAGATCTGCATGATCAGCGGGCTCTTCTCGGCCAGGCCGCCGCAGGCGACGATCTCCCGGATGGGAACCCCGTGCGCCTCGAATGTCTCGATGATCACGCGCGTGCCGAAGGCGGTCGCCTCGACCAGCGCCCGATAGATCTCCTCTGGCGTGGTGGCCAGGGTTGCCCCGATCAGCAGGCCCCCGAGCTCCGCGTCGACCAGCACGGAGCGGTTGCCGTTCCACCAGTCGAGCGCCAGCAGGCCCGACGCTCCGGGCAGAAGCGTGGCGGCCTTCTCCTGGAGGAGGCCGTGGATGTCCATGCCGCGCGCCTGCGCCTCCGCTTCATATGACCCCGGAACGGCGTGCTCCACGAACCAGCTGAAGTGGTCGCCGACGCAGGATTGGCCCGCCTCGTAGCCGAAGAACCCGGGGATCACGCCGTCCTCGACGTAGCCGCACATGCCCGGCACGGCATGTTCGCCACGCGACAGCACGACGTGACACGTCGACGTCCCCATGATCATGACCATCCGGCCCTCGTCGATGACGGTCGAGGCCGGGGTGGCAACATGCGCGTCGACATTGGCCACGGCGACCGCGGTGCCGGGACGCAGCCCGGTCCAGGCGGCCGCCTCGGCGGAGATCCCGCCGGCGCGCTCACCCATCGGCCGGATCTCGCGGCTCATCTTCTCGTCGATCACGTTGGCCAGCCGCGGGTCCAGGGCGCCGAAGTAGCTCGCGTCCGGAAAGCCGTCGCGCTTCGACCACATGGCCTTGTACCCGGCGGTGCACGCATTTCGGCTCTCGACGCCGGTCAGACGCCAGACGACCCAGTCCGCGGCTTCGATCAGCCGGTCGGCAGCCGCGTACACCTCCGGCGCCTCGTTCAGGATCTGCAGCGACTTGGCGAAGAACCACTCCGAGGAGATGCGCCCGCCGTAGCGATCCAGCCATGGCTGGCCGGTGGCCCGAGCCACCGCATTGATCCGGTCCGCCTCCGGCTGGGCCGCATGGTGCTTCCAGAGCTTGACCCAGGCGTGCGGCGAGGCACGGAAGACGGACAGGTTCGAGAGTGGGGTGCCATCGGCCTTCACCGGCAGCATCGTGCACGCCGTGAAATCGATGCCCACGCCGACCACGTCCGCGGGATCGACCTCGCTCTGGCGGAGCACCGCCGGGATCGCCTGACGGAAGACCTCCAGGTAGTCGTCCGGATCCTGGAGCGCCCAGTCCGGTGGGAGTCGCACCTCGCGATCGGCGAGCGGGAGCCGCGCATCGATCACGCCGTTGGCATAGGGATGGACGGCGGTCGCCACCTGGCGGCCATCGGCCACGTCGACCAGGACGGCGCGTCCCGATTCGGTTCCAAAGTCGACGCCGATCGCGTACGTGGCCATCTCGCGCTTGCTCCCGCGGATCCGCTTGGACCGGGCCCGTGCAGACGAACGCGCCGGGCTGGCGCGTCCCGATTCCTGTGCTGCGTAAACGTACCAGTCGCAAAGGCCTGGGTGTCCACGGCCACGCGATTGACAGGGGCGACCCGGGCGGATGAGGCGCTCCTGCTATCGTGCGGTCGTGGCCGTCAATGTCGTCGCCTCGGCGAGCAGCGCGTCGATTCCGGGACCGGGACCGATCGTTGCCCGCTGGCTTGGTCGGGTCGACTACCGCGAGGCCCACGCCCTCCAGCGCCGCCTGGCCGCGGAGCGCGCCGATGGCCGAATTGGCGACCAGCTCCTCCTGCTCGAGCATCCGCCGGTCCTGACGCTCGGGCGGAACGCCGACCCCGCCCATGTCCTCGCGACTCCGGATCAGCTCCGCATGCGGGGGATCGAGGTCATCCAGGTCGAGCGCGGCGGCGAGGTCACCTACCACGGCCCCGGACAGCTGGTCGCGTATCCGATCCTGGCGCTCTCCTCACGAGGCTTGATGATCCGGCCGCTCGTTCGAGCCCTCGAGGCGGCGCTCGTCGCCACCTGCGCCGCCCACGGTGTCGTCGCGGCCAGGCGCGATGGGCATCCCGGCTGCTGGTGCGACGCGCACGGCAGGGACCCCCGCAAGATCGGGGCCCTCGGCCTGCGCGTCGAACGTGGCGTCACCTACCACGGCATCGCGCTCAACGTGACGGTCGACCTCGCCGACTTCGCCCTGATCGAGGCGTGCGGCATGCCCGGAGTCATCTCGACCTCGATCGCGGCGGAGCTCGGCGACCTGACCGCCACGCCCTCGACCGCCTCGGTGGAGCATGCTGCCTCCATCTTCGCCCTCGCTCTCGCCGACGAGCTCGGCGCGTCGCTCGAAGGGACCTGATCGGATGGCCGCCGGCCTGTTCGAGCTTCGGAAGGATCCGATCACCGGTTGGTGGGTGGCCACCGTGGTCGACCGGGCGTTCCATCGCGACCGGTTCGCGCGCGCGGCGGAGCCGGTCGACGATCAGGCTGACGGATGCGCCAACTGCTCCGTCCCCGAGGGCGAAGGCGTCCGTCTCCGGATGCTCAAGGACTTCGCCTTCCACGTGGTGGGGACCGGCGAGGACGCACGCGAGCTCGACCGCTCGATCGCCCAGGTCCCGCTCTCGCAGGCGCGCGCAACCGGCAGCTGGCGCACGATCGTCGCCCCGCCGGGCGAACACCGGCCGCTCCACGCCGTCGGCAACCACCTCATCGAGGCGCTGGTCGCACGCGCCCGAGAAGCCCTGGCAGACGCTCGCGCATCAGGCCAGACGGACTACCTCCAGGTCGTCCAGAACTGGGGGGCCCAGGCCGGAGCCCGGACCAATCACCTCTGCCTCGATCTCTACGACCTGCCCCAGATTCCGCATCGGATCGCCGAGGAGATGGGCGGCGCAGCCAGGTTCGTGATCAGGGAAGGGGAATGCCCCTTCTGCCGGATCGTCCGCGAGGCATCCCTGGAGCCTGAACGTCTGGTCTGGGACGACGCGTCGAGCGTGGCGATCGCGCCGTACGCCTCGCGCTCGCCGTTCGAGGTCTGGATCGTTCCGCGCCGCCACGAGGCCGATTTCGGTCGATCCACGGACTCCGATCTCGCCGCCACCGCCGAAGCGTTGCGCCAGGTCCTGTCACGCCTGGCGACAAGCCTGGATGGACCGCCCTACAACCTCGTCCTGCACAGCGCCCCGCTGCGCGAGCAGCTCGACGCCACCTATCACTGGCACTGGGAAATCCATCCCAGGTTACGCGAGATCGCCGGCCTCGAGCTGGGGACCGGGTTGCCGGTCAACCCGGTTTCGCCGGAGGACGCGGTCGAGGAGCTCCTGGGCCGCGCGGAGGTGGCGCGGGGCGGCTCGGGTTGACGGGCCTCCGCCCGCGGGGCGTCACACCTGGCTGCAGTCCCTCGTCAATGGGCCGACGAGCGCGTGCCGCCCAATGACCGCGCATCGTGGTTCTCTCCGCTCGGAGCTTTCGTGGTCGTCGAACTCTCTCTCGCCGACACCCGCGATTCCCTCGGCCGCCCCACCCACACCGGACCGCGAGGTGTCGCCGTGAGCGGCGTCTGGGACCGTGATGAGGCGGCGGTCTTCGTCGAGACGCTGTTCGGCAAGCATCACGGCGAGATCTACGCGTACCTGCTTCGGATGTTGCGCGAGCCGGAGCTGGCCGCAGATCTTACCCAGGACGCGTTCATCAAGGCCTATCGGAACTACGAGACGCTGGAGAGGCCAGAGAACGCCAGGGCCTGGCTCTACCAGATCGCGCACCGCGTCGCGCTCGACGAGATCCGCCGGCGCAAGATCATCCGCTTCTTCCCGTGGACCGGCGAATCACCGGGTTCCGCTCCGTCGGCCGAACACCTCGTCATGGACGCGCACCTTTCGGCCGACATGCAGCGGGCGCTCGCCCGGATCCCCGAGCGGCAGCGGGCCGCGCTGCTCCTGGCCGAGCTCCACGACCTCACCGGTCTCGAGCTGGCGGCCGCGCTCGGCGTAAGCCACGTCGCGGCCCGCGCGCTGCTGACCCGGGCCCGCGAGAGCCTCCGCCAGGCATTGGCCGCCGAGCGTAGCGAGGCGCTCGACAGCGGCCGGCCCGCACCCCGAGAAGGTTCGCGATGAGCCGGTTCGGACGCGCCGGGCGCCGGCCCGACCAGTGGCGTTCTCCCCACGAACGTGCCAGGGTCCGGGCAGCCGAACGGCTCGAAGCGCCGCTGAAGCAGTCCGAGGAGGTCTGGCTCGAGGCGCATCTGAAGGAATGCCCGGCATGCGCGGCCATCGCTGCCGCGTACGCCACGGACCGTGCCATGCTGCGCCGCCTCCGCGACGCCAATCCCGAGCCGCCCAGGGATCTCTGGGCTCGGACGGCGGCCGGGATCGAACGGGAGGCCGCAGTCAGGGGACGCCGCCGCCGGACCCCGGTGTCGGCACCCCCGCCGTCGCGACCGGCCGTCGGGGCGCTCTCTGCGCTCGCGGTCGTCGCCGTCGTCCTGGTGGCGACGGCCCTCTCCGGCGGGTTCTTCGGCGACCACGGCATTTCCCTCGCCTCGAGCCACCCGGGAGGCAGCCCGGCCGTCAGCCTGCGGGCGGCGCCGACCGCGATCGCCGTTGGCGCGGGCCAGGTGCGCTGGCTCGGCGTCCGTGACGACGGCGCGTTCGCGTACAACGTCGCCAACATCGACGCCGTCTGCCCGCTCGATCGCCAGCCCGATTGCGCCCCGTTCGCGGACGGCCACGCCAGGCCAGTGACGCTCACGGCCATCCCCAAGTTCGTCTTCCAGTCACCCGTCGACGACCAGGCCGTGGTGGTCGGCACGGATGCCGCCGGGGCGGACGCCATCATCGTCGTTGCCCTGCCGGCGCCCGAGCCATCGGTGGCGCCGGTCCCGGACGGGTCGGCCACGACCGAGGGTCCGTTGCCATCGGTCGCGATGGCCACGGTCGAGCCAACGCCGACGCCGGTTCCGGTCCCGAGTTCCGAGCCATCGGAGAGTCCGGACATCCGACTGGCGCCCTCGAGTGAGACGACCGCCGAGCCGACCGATCAGCCGTTCGCGAGTGCGAGCCCCGGCGTCGAACCGTCGGCCGGCACGGCTGTGGCGATCATCACCAACGTCACGGTCGTCGGTCGGGGGGCGGGCTACTCGCCCGACGGAGCCTGGTTTGCGTTCAGCGCCCGTCCCGTCGATGGCTCGGCCGGCCCGGACATCTACGTCTGGCACGTCGGCGATCCGCTGGCGGTGGCGCTCACCTCGGACCATGCCAGCGTGTTCGCGTCGTGGGTCGGCAACCAGCTGCTGGGTAGCCGGGCAACACCGGCCGATGCGGCCTCGCCGGATTCGTCGGAGGCCAACCCGTTTGGCGAGCCCCTGGCCTCGGTTGAGCCCGCGGCCAGCCCAACGCCCACTCCGACGCCGCTGCCAACCCAGGACGCGAGCGCCGGCGTCGAGGCCTCGGCGTTGCCCGAACCCACGCCGGTCCCCGAGTTCGTCGCCCAGACCTTCCTGATCGACCCCTTGAGCGGCAACCAGACGCCAATGCTCGGGGCCGACTGGCAGCCCGTCGTGGATCCGACCGGCGTCTGGGTCACGGCCTGGGAAGGTACGGTGCGGAGCGCGGCGGACGGTTTCTCGATGGTCCCGGCGACGGGTCGTCTGGTCATCCACCCCTTCCAGGCCCTTGCCGATCCGGCGGCCAGCCCGGGGTCGTCCGACCAGCCGAGCGAGTCGGCTTCGACGCAGCCGACCGACCTTCCGAGCGACCAGCCCGCATTCCCCACCGACGCCTCGCCGACGCCAAGCGCAGGCCCCACGATCGAGCCACAGGTCATCGCCGAGGGCCCGATCGCCGAGTTCGACGCGCGTTGGGACGACACTGGCACCTGGCTTGCCGTCTGGATCGCCGACGCCGTCGACCCGTCCATCGGGCGGCTGAGCCTGCTCCACGTCGATCCCACGACCGGACTGATCGATCGCCCGCTCGGTGCCCCGCAGGATGTGCCGGCATTGCCGGGCTTCTCGATCGGCGCCGGTCGCCTGGCCTGGGCCACGCCGCCGGGACAGGGTGGCGAGGGGAGCCGGATCCAGATCGTGGCCTGGACCGAGGACGCGGTTGGGGCGGTTGAGAGCATCCCGGTCGAAGGCGCCATCGTCATCCAGTAGCCCGGCGGGTCAGGGTGGCGGATCGCCGCGTTGCCCCTTTGTTCGGTCGCTCACGCACCTCCAGGTGCGCTCGCTCGCTCACATGCGGGGCGCCTTGCGCTCCACCGCCCTGACCCGCCGGGCGGGGGAGCAGCCGCTTTGGCGATGGCGCGGATCGCTGCGTTGCGCCTTTGTTCGGTCGCTCACGCACCTCCAGGTGCGCTGGCGCATTCGTTCGCGCTTGCGCGGACGATCGTGTGCGACATCGCCGTGCAGGCTGGCGCCAACGGTCGTAT